>CACJTS010000007.1 GCA_902596355.1 uncultured Pelagibacteraceae bacterium
ACCGAATTTTTGTTGGGAATGTTATTCATGTGTAAAAGCATGCCCAAATCATGCAATTGATGTAAGAGGTTATGCAGATTTTGCTCCAATGGGACATAGCGTTAGAGTAAGACGTGAAGAGGAAAAAGGAACCATTTCTTGGAAAATAAAATTTAGAAACGGAACAACAAAAGACTTTGTTTCACCAATAACAACAAAACCATGGGGAAAATTTATTCCTAAACTTGCAGATGGTGAAAAAATTAAACAAGGAGAATTAAACTCACAGAGACTTTACACTGAACCTGAAGGACTAAATATCGATGGTGAACTTCCTGCAGTTCCAAAAGAGTCTTTCAAAAAAGGAGTTTATTACTAATGGCTAAGCATAAAACGCATTACGAAGATTGTGATATATTAGTTGTTGGTGGAGGTATGGCCGGCACTGGTGCAACTTTTGAAGCAAGGCACTGGGGTAGAGATATGAAAATTGTTTGTGTTGAAAAAGCAAACATAGATAGAAGTGGGGCAGTAGCTCAAGGTCTTTACGCAATTAACTGTTACATGGGTATGCAGTGGGGCGAAAATCAACCTGAAGATCATGTTAGATACGCAAGAAACGATTTGATGGGAATGGTTAGAGAAGATTTAGGTTATGACATGGCTCGTCATGTAGACTCAACTGTTCATATGTTTGATGAGTGGGGTCTTCCCATGATGAAAAATGAAGAAACTGGAAGATATTTAAGAGAAGGTAAATGGCAGATAATGATCCATGGTGAAAGTTATAAGCCAATTGTAGCAGAAGCAGCAAAAAAATCTGCAGACAAAATTTATAATAGAATTATGATTACTCATCTTTTAATGGATGAGGTGCAAGAGAATAGAGTAGGTGGAGCTGTTGGGTTTAACATGAGAACAGGTGATTTTCATGTATTTAGAGCAAAGGCAGTAATTGTTGCAGCAGGAGGAGCTTCACACATATTTAAACCAAGAGCTGTAGGTGAAGGTATGGGTAGAACTTGGTATGCTCCTTGGAGTAATGGTTCTGCTTACGCATTACCAATTGCAGCTGGTGCTAAGATGACTCAAATGGAAAATAGAATTGTGTTATGTAGATTTAAAGATGGATATGGACCTGTTGGAGCTTACTTTTTACATTTAAAAACATATACACAAAATGCAAACGGTGAAAACTATGAGAAGAAATGGTACGACCAGACCAAAGAATTAGTAGGAGAATACATAGATCACCATCCAACACCTACGTGTTTAAGAAATCATGCTTTTATTCAAGAAACAATGGCAGGTGGTGGACCAATCCATATGGTTACAACTGAGGCTTTTCAAGATCCACATTTAGAAACTGTTGGTTGGGAAAACTTTTTAGGAATGACAGTAGGTCAAGCTGTTGTTTGGGCATCTCAAAATATTGATCCAAAATATACAAATCCTGAATTAACAACATCTGAACCATATGTAATGGGTTCTCATGCTACTTGTTCTGGAGCTTGGGTAAGTGGACCAGAAGATTTATCTCCACCAGAGTACTTCTGGGGCTATAATAGAATGCTTACAATTGATGGATTATTTGGAGCAGGTGATACTGTTGGTGGAAGTGCTCACAAATTTTCGTCAGGCTCATTTACTGAGGGTAGATTAGCAGCAAAAGCAGCCGTAAAATACATTGAAGACAAAAAAGCTGAGGGCTTAAAGGTATCAGACCAACAATGTGAAGATTTTAAAGCTAAAGTTTACAAACCTTTAGAAAATTACACAGTTGCTCAAAATGAGATTACTGGAGGAACTGTATCTCCAAGCTATATCTCACCTATTCAAGGTTTACAACGTTTACAAAGAATAATGGATGAATATGTAGGTGGAATAGCTACGAACTATATGACTAATGCTAATATGTTAAAAAGAGGATTAGAGTTGTTGGCTTGGCTTGAGGAAGATCTTGAAAACGTAGGAGCTGAGGATTATCACCAGCTTATGAGAGCTTGGGAGCTTAAGCACAGGGCTTTAACATCTCAGTGTGTAACAGAACATACCATGTTTAGAGAAGAAACTAGATGGCCCGGGTATTATTATAGAGGCGATCATATGAAACTTGATGATGATAATTGGCATTGTTTAACAGTTTCAAGAAGAGATCCCAAGACTGGTAAGTTTAGTATGGAGAAAGTTCCTGTCTACCATATAGTGGATGAGAACGAGAAGAAAAAAGCTTCTTAATAAACTTTTCAAGTAAATTTTATGGATATTTTATCTAAAACAGACGATGAGATATTTGAATTAGCCAAACCTATTTGGGATAATTTGGTTAAATCATCTAATCTTAAAGATTATGGTGGATTTACTAAAGATTTTTCCACTCAAATGCTTTTTGGTGCTAATGAAGTAGAGCTTGGTAAGCAGTGGGCCAATAACAAGCTTATTACTAATCTTAAAGAGACTTTTGAACCTTTTGGATGTCTTAGAAGAGGAGACCATATAACAGTTCTAATTAAACAGACAAATAAAGAGATTCCAGGAGAGTTCCTTGGAAGATTGGTTTTAGGAGTTGAGGACGATACAGTTAAAGTTTTTGGTGCTACCATCTACTAGGCAAAAAAATTTGCTTAATAATAAATAATTGTTTGACAAATTTCGTTGTGGGTGTAATGACGAATTCAATGTTACTTTCTAACGTAAAAATTATAAACAAACTCTCAAATTTTAAAACAATATTTATTAAAGCAGGAATTATAGCAAGCTTAACAGCTTACTGGGGAGTGATTTTAGTTGGAACGTTTATTACTTTTAGCTAAGTTGTTCTTTAATAACTTTAAGAATTTTTATGGAAGTATTTTTACCAATAGCCCAAGTATTTGTTAATCCTGTAGAGATACTTTTGTTAAGTGCTATTGTTGGAGTTCTATCAGGCTTATTTGGGGTTGGTGGTGGTTTTTTAATGACGCCATTTCTAATTTTTTTAGGAATACCTCCTGCATATGCAGTTGCTAATGAAGCAAATAATATTTTAGCTACATCGGTTTCAGGATCTACCACTCATTATTTAAAAAATACTTTAGATTACAAAATGGGTTCAATGATTGTTATTGGAGGAGTTATTGGAACTTCTTTAGGAATTTATACTTTTACATATTTTAAAGGTATTGGAAAAATTGATACAGTTATCTCTCTTGCTTATATGTATATATTAGCAATAATTGGAACTTTAATGCTAGTTGAAAGTTTGGGTGAAATAGACAAAGCAAAAAGAAACGTCGTAGTTAAAAAAAAATTACATGTTCATTATTGGATACATGGTCTTCCATTAAGAATGAGATTTCCAAAGTCTAAATTATATGAGAGCATTTTTACTCCAATTATAATTGGTCTATTAGTTGGTTTTATTGCAGCAATTATGGGAATTGGAGGTGCATTTATTTTAGTTCCTGCAATGATTTATATAATCAAGATGCCTACTAAATTAGTTCCCGGAACGTCTTTGTTTGTAACAATTTTTGTAAGCGTGGTTGTTACTTTTCTTCATTCATTTAATTATGGATCTATAGATTTATTGCTAGTTCTCATGTTAGTTGTAGGATCAATTATAGGAGTACAGGTTGGTCAAAAATTAGGTGAAAGAATTGACAGTTCTGGTTTAAGAGCTTTATTAGCAATTTTATTGCTTATTGTGGGTATAGCAATAGCATATGATACGTTTTTTGCAGAAAAAATTATAAATGGAACCGCTAAAGTAACTAGTTCAAATTTAAATTTCTTTTCTCAATTTATAATTGATTTTTCTAAAGAGATGCCTTTCTTTTATGGACTATTTACAATTATGTTTGCAATTATTTTAGGTGTTGGTGCGGCATTTATTAGACGTTTTGTTTCAAATTTAAGAAAAAAAATATTAGTAAAATCTTAAATTAAAAAATTTTTTAAAGTTTCTATATATATTAAACTGATAATTCCAACTGTTACAGCTGCAATTAAACCAACTACAAATGGTTTATATCCCATTGATTTAAGTTCACCTAAGTTTATTGAAATTCCTACAGCTGCCATTGCCATAGTCAGAAATACAGTTGTTAAAATTTTTAAATATTCAATAAATTGTGACCATAAATAGTAATTATCACTTTTAAATGAAAAGAATTGATCCCCTAAATTTCTCACAATAATCATACCAATGAAACCAAGTACAAAATATGGAAAAATATTTAGAATTGAGTATTTTTGTTCCTTAAATTCACCCCTATTATATAAGAAAGCAAATAAAGGAATTAATATTACCAGAAAAGTATTTCTAATTAATTTTGTTACAGTTGCTACATCTAACGTTTCAGGATTATTAAATTGTTGATCATAAATTAATCCTGCAGCTGCAACTTGAGATGTTTCATGTATTGAAGTTCCTAAAAACAATCCAGCTTCTAAAGCATTATTATCAAAATACCATTCTGCAAAATAGGGGTAAACCAACATTGCAATCACTCCAAATAATGTAATATTAGCTATTGCATAAGCTACTTCTGTTTTTTTTGCATTGATAACTGGGGCTGTTGCTACAATCGCAGTAGCTCCACAGACGCTAGTACCAATAGCAATTAAATATGACATTTTTGATGATATAGGGACTTTTTTTATAAGGAGCTTAATCAATATTAATACACCTAAAATACAAAATATCACTAGAGGTATTGCAACAGATCCAAATTTTATAAAATCAGAAAAACTTAATCTAATACCTAAAAAAATTATTCCTAATTTTAAAATATACTGTTGGGTAAAATCCAAACCAATCATCATACCTGGTCTTGGAGTAAAAGCATTCCCCATTAATATTCCAAGCAGTATTGCAATTAGTACAGTTGAAATTGGGCTTTTTTCAGTTCCAAAAATCTCTATAGCTAATACATTATTTATACCCTGTGAAAATAAACAAAATATTAAAGCTAAAATAACACCTGGAAAAATTGATTTAAGATACTGAAACTTAATATCCACAGAAATTTTATGCACTTCTGTAGAGTTTAGTCATCACAAATTCTTTGTGACCTAAAGCTTCTGCACAAGTCAATCTTCCGTTAGCTACCCTTAAGGTTGTTTTGATTAGTTCATCTCCAGCTTCAGATAAATTCATTTCTCTTGAAAGAATTTTTGAAACATCACAATCAATATGTTCACTCATATTAACTGCTGTTAATGGATTTGCAGTCAACTTAATAACAGGTTCAATTGGATTTCCAATTATATTTCCCTGTCCTGTTGGGAATAAATGAATATTAAATCCACCAGCAGCTTGCAAAGTTACACATTCAGCTGCAGCAGAAGAAGTATCCATAAAATATAATCCTGGTCCTTTTTCGGGTTCTTCTGCAGGAGTCAAAACATCAATAAATTGTCTTGAACCAATTTTTTGAAAATTTCCAAAAGCTTTTTCCTCAATTGTTGTTAAACCTCCAGCAATATTACCAGCTGTGGGTTGACTTTCAGATAGGTCATCAGTAGCCTCTTTTAAAATAAAGTCATTATAATCATTCCATGTTTTTTTAAATTTTTCTTGCGCTTCAGGAGTTTTACCTCTTTTTTCACAAACTGTTTCGGCTCCTGTAAGTTCAGAAGTTTCTCCAAAACATAAATGAACACCGAGAGGTTCAAGTTTATCCATCAAATTTCCAACTGTAGGATTTGATGCTAGACCAGATGTAGTGTCAGACTCTCCACATTTAACTGAAATCCACAAATCACTAATTGGACATTCTTCTCTTTGTTTTTCAGATGCCCATATAGAAAATTCTTGTGCTTTTTTTGATGCTTTCATAATTGTTTCAATATCACCAGCTCCTTCAATACTAAATCCTTCAACAGGCTTACCTGTTTTAGCTACCTCATCTACAATTCTTTTTGTCCACTTAGGCTCGATTCCAATTATAATTGCAGCTGCTACGTTAGGATTCTTTGCTGTCCCAATCATAGTTCTGAAATGTAATTCTAAGTCTGCACCAAATTGAAGTCTTCCGTAAGAATGTGGAAGAGCAATAGTACCTTTAATATTGTTTGCTACTGCCTCAGCACAAGCATTTGAAATATCATCTACTGGAAGGATAATCACATGATTTCTTGTTCCAGCTCTACCATTTTCTCTTTTGTAACCTAAAAAACTTTTTGGGATTTCCATAATATTACCACTTCTTCGTTTTTACGTTGTGAACATGAACGTGTTCACCTTTTTTGATTGATTTAACTACTTTACCAATATCGTGACCATATTTGATTATGGTATCTCCTTCATTAAGATCTACCATAGCAATTTTATGTCCTAAAGGAATTTCATTTTCTGATTGAATGCTTACTGTTTTATCGTTTTCCATTACCCAGCACGAACAATCTTGTTTTGGAGTAATTTTTTCAATTACAACTACTCCTACATTGTCTTTTTCGTCATGAATTATAATATCTGTGGCCATATCGTGTCGATTTGTTTGTTTGAATTTTGTAAAATCTTATATATTAATCGCAAAAATTAACAAACGAATTTTATAAATACTTATATTATATACTTTAGAGAGGTTCTAGTTTTATGACAAAAATGACAACAGAAGAAGCTTTTGTAAAAGTTTTACAAATGCACGGCATTGAACATGCGTTCGGGATTATTGGTTCTGCCTTTATGCCAATTTCAGATATTTTTCCAGATGCAGGTATTACTTTCTGGGATGTTGCTCATGAAACAAATGGTGGTTTAATTGCTGATGGGTACTCAAGAGCAACTGGTAAAATGTCAATGGTTATTGCTCAGAACGGACCAGGAATTACTGGTTTAGTTACACCAATTAAAACAGCATATTGGAATCATACTCCACTTTTATTAGTTACACCTCAAGCAGCAAACAAAACAATGGGACAAGGTGGATTTCAAGAAGTAGAGCAAATGAATTTATTTAAAGACATGGTTTGTTATCAAGAAGAAGTAAGAGATCCGTCAAGAATGGCAGAAGTGTTAAACAGAGTTATAGAAAAAGCTATAAGAGGATCAGCTCCAGCACAAATAAATGTGCCAAGAGATTATTGGTGTCAAGTAATTGACATAGATCTTCCACCAATTGTAAGACTTGAGAGACAAGGTGGAGGTAACGATGCTATAGCTAAAGCAGCGGACTTATTGTCTAAAGCAAAATTTCCAGTGATATTATCTGGAGCAGGAGTTGTAATTGGAGGTGCTATTGAAGCAACAAAAAAACTTGCAGAAAAATTAGACTCACCAGTTTGCTCAGGCTACCAACATAATGATAGTTTTCCAGGAAGTCATCCATTAGCAGTTGGACCTTTAGGATACAATGGATCAAAAGCTGCAATGGAATTAATTTCAAAAGCAGATGTGGTATTAGCCTTAGGAACAAGATTAAATCCATTTTCTACTTTACCTGGTTATGGAATTGATTATTGGCCAAAGAATGCAAACATTATTCAAGTTGATATTAATCCTGACAGAATAGGTTTGACTAAAAAAGTTACTGTAGGAATAAGTGGTGATGCAAAATTAGTTGCTGAACAAATTTTTGAAAAATTATCATCAAATGCTGGTGACACTGACAGACAAGCTAGAAAAGATTTAATTCATCAAACTAAATCAGCTTGGTTACAAAAACTTTCAAGTTTAGATCATGAAGATGATGATGAAGGAACAGTTTGGAACAAAGAAGCAAGAGAAAGAGATGCAGATAGAATGTCGCCAAGACAAGCTTGGAGAGCAATTCAAGCAGGAATGCCTGATGATGTAATTATATCAAGTGATATTGGAAACAATTGTGCTATTGGTAATGCTTACCCAACATTCGAAAAGCCAAGAAAATATTTAGCACCAGGTTTATTTGGTCCATGTGGTTATGGTTTTCCTTCTATATTAGGTGCAAAAATTGGCTGTCCTAACACTCCTGTTATTGGATTTGCTGGTGATGGTGCTTTTGGAATAAGTATGAATGAAATGAGCTCATGTGCAAGAGAGGAGTGGCCCGCAATTACAATGGTAATATTTAGAAATTATCAGTGGGGAGCAGAAAAAAGAAATACTACATTGTGGTTTGATAATAATTTTGTTGGAACAGAATTAGATCCAGAATTAAGTTATGCAAAAGTTGCAAATGCTTGTGGATTAAAAGGTGTAACAGTAAGAACCATGGAAGAAACCACCAATGCAATTAAACAATCATGTGAGGATCAAAATAAAGGTATCACCACATTTATTGAAGTTATTTTAAATCAAGAGCTTGGTGAGCCCTTTAGAAGAGATGCTATGAAAAAACCTGTGAGAGTTGCTGGTATTGATAAAAAAGATATGAGGCCACAAAAATCTTTAAATGGATGATATTAAGATAAGCTCTAATAGAAGTTTTGGAATAGTCTTTTTTATATTATTTTTATTTATAGCTTTTTACCCTTTAACTTATAATGATGAAATAAGAATATGGTCATTATTAATTTCTTTAACCTTTCTTGTTTTAGGTTTGATAAATTCTAAAATTCTTACTCCTTTAAATAAAGTATGGTTTAAATTCGGAATATTTTTAGGAAAAATAATATCACCACTAATTATGGGTTTTATATTTTTTTTAGTAGTAACACCTATAGGTATAATAATGAGATTATTGGGAAAAGATATATTAAATTTGAAATATAATAAAAATAAATCTTACTGGATTGAAAAAACTGGTCCAAAAAGTAAAATGAAAAATCAATTTTAATATGAATTTTATAGTAGAATTTTGGGAATTTCTAAAAATTAGAAAAAAATATTGGCTTTTACCAATTATAATTATTCTTGTTTTATTTGGCGGTTTAATAGTATTAACTCAAGGTTCAGCAGTAGCTCCATTTATTTATACAATTTTTTAAAGTGAGATCTATTTTAGGTATTTCAGCATTTTATCATGACAGTGCGGCATGTATTTTGGTTGACGGAAAAATAATCGCTGCAGCACAAGAAGAAAGATTTACAAGAAAAAAACATGATCCAAATTATCCTATCAATGCAATAGATTTTGTTTTAAAGTATGCAAATATAAAACTGAGTGAAGTCGATCAAATAGTTTTTTTTGAAAAACCATTTTTAAAATTTGAAAGATTATTAGAAACTTATGTAGCTTTTGCACCTAAAGGTTTTGTTTCATTTGCAAAGGCAATGCCAATATGGATTAAAGAAAAACTTTTTCAAAAAAATCTTTTATTCAATAAACTAAAAAAACATGATCCAAATTATAAATCAGATGAAAATATATTTTTCTCTGACCATCATTTAAGTCATGCTGCGAGTGCATTTTTTCCATCACCCTTTGATGAAGCAATTGTTTTAACTGCAGATGGTGTAGGTGAGTGGGCAACAACTACAGTTGCTATTGGAAAAAACGAAAATTTAGAAATAAAAAAAGAAATTCATTTTCCACATTCAATTGGATTACTTTATTCAGCATTTACATATTATACAGGATTTAAAGTAAATAGTGGTGAATATAAGTTAATGGGTTTAGCTCCTTACGGAGAACCTATTTACGAGGATAGAATAAAACAATTAGTTGATTTAAAAGATGATGGAACTTTTAGACTAGATCAAACATATTTTAATTATGCAACTGGACTTACAATGACAAATAAAAAATTTAACAATTTGTTTGGTCAAAAACCTCGTAATCCAAATAAAGACAAGATAACTCAATTTCATATGGATATAGCAGCATCAATTCAAAAAGTTACTGAAGAGATTATGATTAATTTAGCCAAATCAATTCGAAAAGAATATGGAATTAAAAATTTATGTTTGGCTGGCGGTGTAGCATTAAATTGTGTTGCTAATGGAAAAATTCTTAAAGAAAAAATCTTTGATCATATTTGGATTCAGCCAGCAGCAGGCGATGCAGGAGGTTCTTTAGGTGCAGCTTTGGCTCTATGGCACATTGATCAAGGGAATAAAAGATTAGTAAATTTAAATGATGATATGAAAGGTTCATATTTAGGAACTGAATTCAGTCAAGATGAAATTGAAAAAGAACTTAGAACTGCTGGAGCTAATTTTCAAACATTAAAGTATGATGAATTAATTGATAAAACTGCTAATTTATTATCAAATGAAAAAGCAATAGGCTGGTTCCAAGGTAGAATGGAATTTGGTCCAAGGGCTTTGGGTGGAAGATCTATCTTAGGAGATCCTAGATCAGATAAAATGCAAAAAAATTTAAATCTTAAAGTTAAATATAGAGAAAACTTTAGACCTTTTGCACCATCTGTTCTTAGAGACGACCTATCAAACTGGTTTGATCTTAATTTAGACAGTCCTTATATGTTATTGGTAGCTAATATAAATTCAGATAAAATAATTCATATGACAAATGATCAAAAGAAGCTTTTTGGAATAGATAAACTAAATATTAAAAGATCAGACATTCCTGCGGTCACTCATGTAGACTACTCAGCAAGAATTCAAACGGTAACACAAAAAACAAATAGTCGTTATTATGATTTAATAGCAAGATTTAAAGAATTAACAGGTTGTCCTGTGATAATTAATACTTCATTTAATGTGAGAGGAGAGCCGTTAGTTAATTCTCCAACTGATGCTTATAATTGTTTTATGGGAACCGAGTTAGATTATCTAGTAATTGGAAATTGTATTTTAGATAAATCTCAACAAGATCCAAATTTAAAAAAAGATTATTCAAAAGAATTTGAGCTTGATTAAACTTAAAAAATTATTTTTTTTTATTTTTATTTTTTTTATTAATTATTTATTAATAACTGCCTTTGTTTTTTCATTTAGTTATATTTCTTTAATAAATGGAAAAACTTATGATTTGTTTTGGATCAAAAGTATACAAAACAAAATTTATTATAGGGGTTTCAGAAATATATGGCAATTTCAAAAAGAATGTATCAACTATGATAAACATTTATTGTACAAACCAAAGCCTGGTGCTTGTTCTTTTTCTAACCCAGAGTTTAAAACAATTCTAACATTTGACGAATTCACTAGAAACCATAATTTAGTAAACAAAGATTTAGATACTAAAAATAATTTTTTAGTTCTAGGAGATTCAATAGCTATGGGCTGGGGTGTGAATGACAACGAAACATTTTCATACAATCTAGAGAAAATTCTTAAAAAAAATTTTTATAATATTGCTGTATCAAGTTATGGAACTATTCGTTCGATAAAAAGAATGAAATCAAGTAAATATTACAGAAAATCAAAAAATATATTAATACAATATCACTCTAATGATATTCATGAAAATAAAGAATTAAATTTTAATAAAATTTATTCAAAAAAAGATTTTAATAATATTTTTAATTATAAAATCCAGACAACCAACAAATTTAGATTTATTTTAAGAAATTACAAAAGCTCTTTGCGTCTTTTTTTTTCAGATATTTCAGATATTTTATTTAAAGAAAAAAATTTAGAAATCATAGATTTTAAAATACATCAGAAATTTTTAGAGAAAATTTTAAATGAAAATATTAATTTTGATGAAAAAAGGGTGATAGTTATTTTTCCAAAAATGCCATGGCAAAAAGTAGTAAATTTTCCAATTAGTAATAAAAAAATTGAGTATCTATTAATAGATTTAGATAAATCTTATTTTTTTACAATTGATGACCATCCCAACAAAACTGGTCATTATGAGATTGCAAAAATAGTAAGCTCATATTTATATAATAATTAAGATGATATGGAATTAAATAACGATAAACATTGTTCATGGATACATGATTTAAGTCCGAGAACAAATATCAAGTCTGTTGACTCAAAAAAAGAATGTGAATGGCTAATAATTGGAGCTGGTTATACGGGTTTATCTGCTGCAAGAAAATTAGGACAATTGAACCCAAATCAAAAAATTATATTAGTAGATGCTCAATTAGCAGGCGAAGGAGCTAGTGGGAGAAACTCAGGTTATTTAGTAGATACAACCTTAAATGATGGATTTTCATCAAGCAGGGAAGTAGAAAATTACAAAAAAAAATCTGAAATATACAATTTAGGAATAGAGGTAGTTAAAAATTATATTAAAGAATACCAAGTTGATTGTGATTGGAATGAAAGTGGAAAATATTTTGCATCTTCAAAAATTGAGGATTTAAAAAAAATAATAAATTTTTCTGATACACTTTCCAAGTTAGGATTTGATCACAAATTATTATATAATGATGAGTTATCAAAAGAATTGGGAACTAAATTTTATAATGTTGCTCTTTATACAAAAGGTGGAATTCTATTACATCCTGGAAAGTTAGCTAGATCAATGGTTAATACTTTGCCTAATAATGTTGAATTATATGAAAATTCTAATTTAATAAATTGGTCCTCATTTAAGGATTATATCTTTTGTGAATTTAAAAATGGTAAAATAAAAACAAAAAAAATTATTTTTGCTACAAATGGTTTTTTAAAGTCTTTGGGGATAAGAATAAATTATAATTTTCCTATTACATTAACTGCAAGCATGACAAGACCATTAACAGATGGTGAATTTAAGTTAATTGGTGAGCCAAAAGAGTGGGGTGTACTTCCAATAAGACCTATGGGAGCAACTGTCAGAATGACCAAAGACAAAAGAATATTAATTAGAAATACTGCTGAATTACGTAATCCATTTAAAATGTCAGATGCTGATTTAATTAAAAGATCACTGATACAAAAGATTGGAATAAAAAAAAGATTTCCACAATTACCTGAAAATTTAATAAAATCTACTTGGTCAGGTATAGTTTCAAGGACTAGAAATAGTTCTCAAATTTTTGAAAAAATAAAAGAAAATATATTTGTTGCTGGGTGTTATAATGGCTCTGGAATAGGTGTAGGTACATTATTTGGAGAACAGATAGCAATCAAAGCAATTAACGAAAATTCCAAAGAAATAGAAACTATAGAAAGAAGAAATAAACCAACTTGGCTTCCTCCCCAACCTTTTTTAAACTTTGGAATAAAGACAAGATTGATGTACGAACGTTTTAGAGCAAAATCTGAGGTTTAATTTAGTACTGACATAGGGTCAAGTCTAGTTTGAAACCAATTAATTCTGAAATCTAAATGAGGTCCAGTAGATCTTCCTGTTGATCCTACAGTTCCTATTATATCTCCTTGATTAATTTTATCCCCAACAGAGACTAATACATTTTCTAAATGAGAATATATCGTTGATATCCCATGACCATGATCCATTATAATTGTTCCACCAGTATAATATAAATCTTCTTCAGCCATAGTAACTACACCTGAACCAGATGATTTAATCATCGTTCCTTGTTTAGCTGCAATATCTATTCCATAGTGAGGCCATCTTGGTTTTCCATTCAAAATTCTTTGACTACCATAAACACCACTTATTATTCCCTCAACAGGCATAATAAATTTTTCTTTAAAAAATTGTAGATCAGAATTTATTGCTCTTGCTTCTCCAATTGCATTATTTTCTTTTTTAATTCTTTTATAAACAGACTCAGGTGGAGTTACTTTACTTTCTGCCAGACCATCAATTCTTTGAATATTATATTTTCTTTTTAAAACTTTTTTTGAAATTATCGATTTTTTTCCATTAATAATTTTTGTAAATGTTAGGTCATATTTTTGATCTCGATCTATACCAAAAACAAAAAAACCATCTTTTGAAACTTTTACCTCTTTCTTCACAACCAAAATTTTAGCGTTAGGATCAGTTTTACCTAATATAAAATGACCTTGTAGAAATTTACCTTGGAATTCAATAGCTTTTACCGGTGATATGAAAATTAAAAAAACAAAAAAAAATCTATAAATTATTGAGCTGTCCATCCACCATCTATAATTATTGATGTTCCAGTTATCATTGAAGATGCTGAGGATGCTAAAAAGCATACTGTTGTGGCAACATCACTTTCGGTAGCTGCTTTTCCCATTGGGATATTTCCAAGAGCTAATTTTTTAAATTTTTTGTTTTTAAAAAAGTTTTTAACCATAGGTGTTTCAACAAAAGTAGGTGCTACCGTATTAACCCTGATATTTTTTTTAGCTAATTCGACACCCATACCTTTGGTTAACCCCTCAATTCCAAATTTAGTCATATTATATACGTTTCTACCACTCATACCAACGTGACCTAGTTGTGACGACATATTTATAATTGATCCAGGTCTTTTTTTATTTTTTAGCATTTTTTTTACAACAAGTTGTGCCACGTTAAATGCTGCTTTTAGATTTAAATCCACAAGGTAATTCATACTTTTTTGTTTAATTTTTTCAAAGGGCTCTGGAATATTAGTCCCTGCATTGTTAACCAAAACATCAATAATTCTAATTTTTTCTAATTTTTTTTTTAAATCTTCATAATTCATTACATCACAGGAAACTTTAATAATTTTCCCCTTAACTTTTTTAATATCCTTTTCTAATTTATTTAGATCTGAAGGAGTTCTACTTAAAGCTATAACCGTTGCACCTGCCTCAGCTAATGCTATTGAACATGCTCTTCCTAGTCCTTTACCTGCACCTGTAACTAGAGCATATTTGTTTTTAAGATTTATTTTTTGAAGATACATTAAAAGAATAATATTTTAATATCTGTGTAAATCAACTCAACAGCTACAATTAATATAGCAAATAATCCAAGCCAAGCTATCCATCTATATTTTTTAATCCATCCAGAAATTAAAGTTGCTGCAGTTGCCATTAAAACAATTGATAAAACTAACCCAAAAACAAGAAGCCCATAATGTTCGCCAGCTGCACCCGCTACACCCAGGACATTATCTAAACTCATTGTAAAATCAGCTAATAACACAGTCCAAATAGCCTTTAAAAAACTAGAGCTATCTACTTTAATGTCTTCTTCGGTCTCTGAGCCTTTTATTACATCCACATAAAGTTTGTAAACAATATAAAGAAGCAGTAATCCTCCTAATAACCTTAAACCTGTAATTTGTAAAAGATATGCGGTAAGCAATGTTAAAATAATTCTTAAAATAACTGCACCACCAATTCCCCAGAAGATAACTTTTTTTCTCTGTTCGGCTGGAAATTTAGATGCAACCATTCCAATTATAATTGCATTGTCTCCAGCTAAAACTAAATCAATTAAAATAATTTGAGTTAATATTGCTATTTGTTCAGGTGTAAAAAATTCTACTAACATTACTGCTGTAGTATCATGTCTGCACCTTTTTCTGCAATCATTATTGTTGGAGCATTAGTATTTCCTGAGGTGATATAAGGCATTACTGATGCATCAATTACTCTTAAGTTTTTGACTCCATAAACCTTTAACTGATCAGACACTACTGCATTTTCATCTTTACCCATTCTGCAAGTACTGACAGGATGGAAAATTGTATTAGCATATTTTCCCGCCTCAACAGCTAACTGCTCATTGTCAGTAATATTTATACCTGGTCTTAATTCTTCTGGCCCATAATCTTTATAGGCTTTTGACTCCATAACTATTTTTCTTACTATTTTAAGAGACTTACCTGCTATTTCTCTATCTTCATCTGTTGACAGATAATTCATTTTAATTTTTGGAGGAATTCTTGTATCTGATGATTTAAGTTCAATAGATCCTCTGCTTGTAGGTCTTACGTTAGTAATGGTTGGTGTGAAAGCAGGAAATTTGTGTAACGATGATTTTCCTAAAAGATCTGTACTAGCAGGAGAAACATGAAATTGTAAGTTAGGAGTTTCTAAATGTGGATCACTTTTTACGAAACCACATAAATAACTAGCACCAACTGTAAGTGGACCAGTTCGTGTTAAGAAAAATTTTAATCCAGTAAATATTTTCTTTGTGAAACTATAATAAATATCATTTAAAGTTTCTAAATTTTTTATCTTATATACAGGTCTTAACATTAGATGATCTGTTAAGTTTTGGCCTATACTTTTATGGTCCATTATAACTTCAATGCCGTTATCTTTAAGTAATTTAGCAGGACCCAAGCCTGAAGCTTGAAGTATATGTGGAGATCCAATAGTACCAGCGCTTAAAATGATTTCGCTACTTGCTTCAACAGTATTTAACTTATCACCAGTCCAAAAATTAACTTTTTTGGCAATTTTATTTTCGAATTCAATATTTTTGATGTGAGCTTTAGTTATAATTTTTAAATTACTTCTATTCTTTACTGGATTTAAATATCCAACTGCAGTGCTACATCTAAAACCATTTTTTACAGTTAAAGGGAAATATCCCATCCCCTCATTATCACCATTATTAAAATCGTTAGTTTTTTTATATCCAAATTCCTCTGCAGCTTCTAAAAATAAATCTAAAACTTTAAAAGTAGATCTAATTTTTTCTACTTTTAAAGGTCCACCAGAACCATGAAATTCATTTTTTCCAAATTGGAAATCTTCAGATTTTTTAAAATAAGGTAGCACATCATCCCATGACCAGCCTACATTACCTAATTGTCTCCAATAATTATAATCATTTGATTGCCCTCGAATATAAAGCATTCCATTAATAGAAGAACTTCCTCCAAGTGTTTTTCCTCTTGGGTAAGTCATCTTTCTATTATTACAGAAAGGCTCTTTCTCCGTGTTAAAACACCAATCGGTCTCAGGATTATGCATTGTTTTGAAATACCCTCCAGGAATATGTATCCATGGATTAGTATCTTTACCGCCTGCCTCTAAAAGTAAGACTTTATTTTTAGGATTAGATGAAATTCTATTAGCAAGAACACATCCAGCTGATCCAGCGCCTATAATAATATAATCAAAATTATCCATTAATTAGAACTCTTATAAATTAAAATTTTTTTATTTGTAACATTTCTGTACACAAAAAAATTAAAATAATCCAATATTAACACTTGTTTTAGAATTCATTCTTTGACAAGCTTTCATTTTTAAAAATAAAGAGAGGGAAAAAACGATATGAGAAAAATCATTTCAATGTTATTTGCAGTTGCTATGGTATTTGGATTTATTTCAAACGCTAATGCTGCAAAAACACTAAAATGTCAGACAGTTCTTAACACTAAAGCTGATGAAGTTAAAATGTTAAAAGACTTTACTGACACTGTTACAACTTTGACAGGCGGATCTCTTAAGTTTGAAATTATGCCTGCAGGAGCAGTTGTTGGTGTAAAAGAAACTTTAGATGCTGTTGATAAAGGACTTATCGACTGTGGATTTGCTTGGACACACTATTGGTCAGGTGATCACCCTGCCGCTATGTTATTTGGTTCGCCAGTAGCAGGTGGTGGTGTTGGTATTGACAACATCGCATTCTTATCATGGTTTCAGTATGGTGGAGGAAAAGAGCTATACGACAGACTATGGAAAGAAATGGGAAGAGATATCAAAGGATTTATGATTCAACCAGTTGGACCAGAAGCATTAGGTTGGTTTCCAAAACCAATTAAAGATATGGCTGACTTTAGAAAATATAAGTTCAGAACTCCTCCAGGAATTCCAGGACAAACATATAAAGATATCGGTATAGCATCTGTTGCTATGGGTGGTGGAGATATTCTTCCAGCTTTAGAAGCAGGAACTATTGATGCTGCTGAATGGTGTTGTCCAAAACCAGACTTAACGTTTGGTTTCCAAAAAGTATTAAAGCACTACTACCTACAAGGTTTACACCAAGTAGTCGTAAATGCTGACTTTTATATTACTGGAAAGACTTACAATGCTATGAGTGCTCATGAGAAGAAGTCTCTAGAAGTTGCAGCAAATGCATCTTTAGCGAAATCTCTAAGTTACAGAATCTATGAAAACGGAAAAGCTTTAAAAGAGCTTACAGAAGTTCATGGTGTAAAATTAGAAGATACGCCTTCTGATTACTTCACCGAATACATGGCAGCTGCTAAGAAAAGTTTGGAAACAAACGCAGCTAAAAATGCATTCTTTGCTGAAGTTTGGGACTCTATGAAAGAATTTGCTGATATAGCAGTTCCTTTCTGGAGTGGTGCTCAAATGTCTAATGCGAAGCTAGGAATGGCTCACGCAGCAACATTAAAGTAATCATTAAATAATTTTTATCTTAGAGCGGACTATAAAGTCCGCTCTAATTTTTTTTATAAAATTTTATGGCAGACGAACCAGGTAAATTAGATATATCCGATGAAATGATTGCTGAAAGGCGAGGTGGTTCAGGAAAAATGCCAAGCGATATGCCATCATGGATGGCAAGTTCAATTATAAATATTGATAAATTTAGCAAATGGGTTGGTAACGTTGTTTGCTGGATATTAATGCCATTAATTCTTGCAATGACTTATGAAGTTCTTGCTAGAAAATTATTTCATTCCCCAACAATTTGGGCTTATGACATAAGTCGTTTTTTGTATGGTGCACTTTTTATGTTGGGTGCTGGTTATGCACTTTCTAAAGGTGTTCATATAAGAGCTGATTTTTTATACAGAAATTTTAAAACTAAGAATCAAGGCAAAATTGATTTTTGGTTATATATTTTATTTTATTTTCCAGGCTTATTAGTATTTCTTTACATGACTATTGGATATGTAGGGGAGTCTATTCAAAGAGGTGAGAGAGGAATGGATACAACCTGGATGCCCTATATGTGGCCAATTAAAAGTTGCTTACTTATTGGAATAATTTTTTTACTAATCCAAGGTATTTCAGAATTATTTAAAAGTTATTGGGCTGCAACAAGAGGAAAATGGCCAGGAGAAGATAAATGATAGCAGAATTAATTGATCCAGCCATTTTAGGATTTATTTTAGTTGGTGTAATGCTTTTTGCAATCTTTGTTGGATTTCCAATTTCATTTACATTAATTTTCTTAGGTTTTGTATTTGGGTATCTAGGATTTGGAAAATTAGTCTTTTATTTAATGACCCTCCAGTTCTCGATGGTCATGACCGAACAAACCCTCGCCGCCGTCCCGCTCTTTGTCTTTATGGGAATTATGATGGAACAAGCAGGACTGATGGAAAGATTATTCTCATCATTTCAAATGATGTTGGCTAGAGTAAGAGGTGCATTGTATTATGCTGTATTGTTTGTTTCAGTTATCTTTGCTGCAGCAACAGGAATTGTTGGTGCTTCAGTAACCATACTGGGAATCATGGCTGCAAAATCAATGAATAGATCTGGTTACGATGTAAGACTTGCGGCTGGTACAATTACAGCTGGTGGTACTTTAGGAATTTTAATTCCACCAAGTATTATGCTTGTTGTGATGGGTCCAATTATGGAAATTCCAGTAATTGACTTATTTGCTGCTGCTATAATACCTGGAATTCTTCTTGCTAGTTTATACGCTGGCTACACAACAATAAGATGCATGATAAATCCAAAATTAGGACCTGTAATTCCTGAGGAAATGAGGGCAGCAAGCATGAAAGAGGTTTGGATTGAATTTTTTTTAGGTTTAGTTCCTCCTGCAGCGCTGGTCTTTGCGGCATTAGGTAGTATATTGTTTGGTTTTGCAACACCTACAGAAGCAGCAGGTTGTGGTGCTATGGGAGCTTTATTACTTTCATTAGCGTATAAAAAACTAACTTTATCTAAACTTCAAGAGGCACTAGTTAAAACTTTAGAAATTACTGCTTTAATAATGGTTTTAGTTGCTGCATCAAACTTTTTTGGGGCTGTGTTTGCAAGACTTGGTACTCCAACCTTATTAACTGAATTTTTGTTAGGATTAGAAATGAATAAATATTTAATCCTAGGAATTGTAATGGTTGCAATATTTTTATTAGGTTGGCCATTAGAATGGGTACCAATTGTTATGATTATTGTTCCAATTCTTTTGCCATTAATTGAAGCTTTAGGCTTTAATTTAACTTGGTTTGCAATATTGGTCGCTGTAAATCTCCAGACAGCCTGGCTATCTCCACCTGTAGCTTTGTCTGCATATTTTTTAAAAGGTGTGGTCCCTGAATGGGATTTAAAAGATATTTATTATGGAATGATGCAATTTATGGTTCTACAAGTTATAGGCTTAATTTTAATAATCATTTTTCCTAAGATAGCCCTATGGTTACCAACTCTCTTATATGGACAGTAGAATTTATTAGTTTAAAATAAATTTAGTGAATCAGCCAAAAGTAAAATACTCTCTCTCTAATTGGGACTTAGTCACAGTTAATCCAAATTATAAAACTTGGAATCGGAAAGATCTATTTTGTTTTTGGGGCGCTAATGTACAAAGTGTAATTGGTTTTTCTTTAATATCCTCTTTATACTTAATGTATAGTTTAAATATTTTTGTAGTTTTTTTTGGTATCATATTAGGATCTTTTTTTGTTTATTTATTTTCAAACATTATCGGAAAACCTTCCCAAAAATTTGGTTTACCATTTGCGGTATTGCTTAGATCCTCATTAGGATTTAATGGCGCTAAATTTTTTGGGTTAATAAGATGTTTAGTTGGAATATTTTTATTTGGAATTCAAACTTATTTTTTGTCTAAGATTTTAGTTTACTTAATTAGAATAGCAATTTTTTCTATAGACAATTCTTTATTGCAGCAGGAAATATTTATTTTTTATTATTTTGGTATGAATATTATTGATTGGTCTGCAATAGTAATAACAATTATTTTACAGACTATGTTTTTTACTGTTGGAATGCAGCACAACAAGAAAATAATTAATTTTTCAGCAATGACAGTCTATGCTGGTTTGTTAATTTTTTTCTTTGTTGTCTTATTAAGTGATGTAAAAATAACTACCGAAGCTTTTTCAAATATTTTTAATTTAAATAATTTTTTAGATGTTAATAATTTAGCACCTTTAGTGACTGTTGCTGGAACAATATTTGCCTATTTTTCGATTTTAATAATTAGTTTTGGTGATTTTTCTAGATATGTAAAAAATGAGCAAGAATTAAAAAAAGGAAACTTAAGTTTAATTTTGAATTTAATTATTTTTTCTTTTTTATCTGTTTTCATTGTTACAGGTTCTGATGTTTTTCTTAATCAAAAATTTTCAGATATAGACAGAATTTTTACCAATCCAACAGATATAGTAGGGAAATTTGATAATATACAAATAACAATAGTCGTTCTATTTTTTATTATAATTGCTTCAGCTTCTACAAATTTAGTTGCTAATTTCATCCCATCTCAATACTCTTTAATAAATTTTGCTCCTTCAATATTAAGCTTAAAAAGCGCTAGTTATTTAATTGCTTTTTTTGGTTTGTTGATTGCAATTTTCTGGCTGACTATATTGAGCCAAATAGGAATTTTATCATTTGTTGATACTTTTGGTGCTTTCTTTGGTCCTTTATTTGGAGTAATGGCCGCTGACTATTATATGATAAAAAATCAAGAATTAAGTAATAAAGATTTATATTCTATAGATAAAGAGAGCGTTTATTATTATTCAGGTGGTTGGCATATAAAAGGTGTTTATTCTTTAATTATAGGATTTATTTTTTCAGCATCTACAATTTGGAATACTAATTTAATGTTTTTACAGTCTTATGCTTGGATAATAGGTGCATTTGTTGCCTGGATAACATACTACTTGTTAGCAAAAAAATAATTTTAATGCACACATTTGATTTTAAAAATAGAACAGCTGTAGTTACTGGTGGAGCACAAGGGTTTGGTTTAGATGTTGCAAAAAGATTTTTAGAGTCTGGCGCTAAAGTATTTATATGGGATATAGATGAAAAGCTTCTTAAATCAGCTGTTGAAGAGGTTAAAAATCCCAATTTATTTTATAGTGTTGTTGATATTTCAAATTATCAAGATGTAGAGAAAAATGTTGCGGACATAACCTCAAAATCAAATATAGATATTTTAATCAATAATGCCGGGATAACAGGTCCTACAGGTCCTCTATGGGAGTATGATGTCGATATGTGGAATAAAATAGTGCAGATAAATTTAATTGGTACTTTTAACTGCTGTAGAGCGATTGTGCCAAATATGATTAAAAATAACTATGGAAGAATCGTTAATGTAGCCTCAGTTGCAGGTAAAGATGGTAATGCAAATGCAAGCGCATATAGCTCTGGAAAAGCAGGCGCAATTGGACTAACCAAAGCTTTAGGTAAAGAATTAGCTGACAAAGATATAGCTGTAAACGCTGTCACCCCAGCAGGTGCTAAAACCAGAATTTTAGATCAAATGAGTAAAGAGCATGTACAAAGAATGCTTTCTAAGGTTCCAAGAGGAAGATTTCTTGAAATACATGAGTTTACCTCACTAGTTTGTTGGCTTTCTTCACAAGAAAACACTTTTTCTACAGCTGCGGTATTTGATATCAGTGGTGGTAGATCAACATATTAGTCTTAAAAATTTGAAACTATTTTTTGATCATTATTTTGATTTTTAATAGAATTTTTACCCATAACTGGTGCTGTAATCATTATTGACCAATATATAAGAAGTATAAACACAGAAATTATTCTCATTTAACTCATTTAACAATCAATTTTGAATTTAGAATGTTGAAATTGTGACTGAATATTGAATTTATAAATAATCTATCTATAAGAAGAACATGTTAAAAATTTTTTATATATTTATTACATCATTAATCTTTCTTAGCTCCGCACATGCGGAAACTGTAAAAGTTTTTGAATTTACTGAAAAAGAATTATCAGCACTTGAGATCCGTAAAGTAAGAGGAGCAGATAACAAGACTTCTTATACTGTTGGATCAAATGAAAATGGTAATTATTTAAAAGCCGTAGCAGATAATGCTGCTTCAGGCCTAGGAAAAGAGATCAAAATTGATCTAAATAAAACACCTTTTATCAATATTACATGGAAAATTGAGAAGGACCTTCGTGGAATTAAAGAGAATACGAAAAAAGGACATGATTATGCCGCCCGTGTTTTTGCGATTAAAAAAACTGGAGCTACACCTTTATCAAATAGAGCAATTAATTATGTTTTTTCAAGTAATAGTAAAGTTGGTGAAAATAGATCCAGTCCATATACAAAAAAATCAATAGACAATGTATTAGCAACTACTAAAGATAAATTAAATGAATGGGTAACAGTAAAAGCTAATGTTAAAGAAGATTTTAAAAAATTCCATGATTTAGATGTGAATGAATTAGATGGCCTAGCTATAATGGCTGATACTGATAATTCTAAAATGAAATCTATATCTTATTTTCAGAATATTTATTTTTCAGCAGATTAATTAATATTTTAGATACTTTTTTAATCCAATACTTAAAAACGATAATAAAATAGCTGCGATAACATCAGCGATTGGAATTGCATTTGGAAATCCAAAGTTCCAAAAAATTACTCCGATTAACCAAATTATATAAATTTTCATCTAAGATATTATATCTTAGTTTCTATTAAATTTTTATTTATTTGATATTATTAATTTATGCATAAAAACTTTACTCATAATGTTAAAGTGTATTATGAGGACACAGACGCTGGTGGAGTCGTGTACTATGCTAACTATTTAAAATATTTAGAAAGAGCTAGAACTGAAGCTTTATCAACTATTGGATTAAGCAATACAAAAATAAAAAATGATTATGGTGCTCTTATAATAGTTAAATCATGTAATATAGAATATAAAAAATCCACATATTTAGAAGATGATTTGCAAATTAAATCTTTTGTAGAATCTAAATCAAAAACTTCTTTTTTAATGAACCAATCAATATTTAAAGATGAGGAGTTGATAGTAGAAGCTAAAATTCATCTAGTATTTATAAATGAAAAATTCAAGCCAGTTAAAATTCCAGAAAAAATCTTATCAGATTTTAAACCCTATACTTCTAGTTTATAGATATTTTTCTAGCTTTTCTAAATAAATCTATAATCATTCTTTCAGATACAAGCTTAGTATTTACATTTCTGGGGCTAGGGTGATAACATGCAATTAATTTAATATTTCCTGGTAGTAAATAGGATTTTCCATGAATAAATTTTATTTTTTCTTTTAAATTGTATTTTTTTTTATAAAATTTAACACAATTATCAAATGCCACTTTTCCTAAAGCAATAATAGTTTTTAATTTTTTTAAAGTATAAATCTCTCTATCAAAGTATTTTGAACAATTATTAAGCTCTTCTATTCTAGGTTTGTCTCCTGGAGGAACACATTTTAAAATATTAGTTATATAAGTTGATTTTAATTTAAGACCATCATTTAGATTTTCTGAATTTGGTTGGTTTGAAATTTTAGCTTTAAATAAACATTTAAATAAAAAGTCTCCAGATTTATCACCTGTGAAAGCTCTTCCTGTTCTCGTACCCCCATGTGCTGCTGGCGCTAATCCAATTATTAAAATTTTTGCATCAATTTCACCAAAACCTGTAACTGGTTTTCCCCAGTAAGTCTCGTTTATATTTTGTTTTCTTTTTTCTGTTGAAATTTTTTTTACAAAATTAACAAGCCTTGGACATTTTTTACATTTAAGAATTGTTTTATTTAAACTATTTATTTTAATATTCATAAATGAAAATTTTAAATTATTTAGTCATAATATTTATATGCATTAATCCCTCAGTTAAAGCAGATTCAAAAAAAATTTTAATAGATGAATTGCAAAAGGGTGGAAAATTAATTTTCATAAGACATGCTTATGCCCCTGGTGGAGGCGATCCAGATAATTTCGATATAAACGATTGTACAACTCAAAGAAATTTAAGTAATAGTGGTAGAGTTCAATCACAAAAAATTGGTAATTTTTTTAAGAAAAATAAAATTTTAATTGGAAAAGTTTATTCTAGTGAATGGTGTCGATGTAAAGAAACGGCATTTATTGCCTTTAAAGAATATGAAACTAAAAATTTTCTAAATTCTTTTTTTAGTGCAAAATTTTTCAATAATAGAAAAAAACAAATGATTGATTTTGATAAATTTATAAACACTTGGGATAAAGATAAAAATTTAATTTTTGTTACACATTATGTGGTAATTTCTGAAATTTTAAATTATGCACCTTCATCTGGAGAGATTGTTGTATCAGATAAAAGCTTAAAAGTTATTGATACTTTAGAAATTGAATACTAAATTAAATAATTATGTCATCAAAAAGAGCTATGAGACAAGCACAAAAGCAAGCATACGCAAAGCATCGTTCAAACATTACAAATAGCCGATTTGAACTTAAGAAAAAATTTCTAATAAAAAATAAAGAAGAAAAAAAAAATAAAAACTAACTTTCTTGATCAAATTTTTCTATTATTTCACATGTAGAGATCTTAGATAAACTTTCAACTTCATTTAAAACAGCCTTAACAAATATTTCTGGTTTATCTTTTTCAATTAAAATTTGAGTATAAAACTGTGGATACCCATGTTTTAATGTAAGTATTTTTCCATCTTCTTCATAAATATTTCTCACATAGGAGTTTTTCTTTTTAACGCTTAAATCAGTGATCTTATATTTTTGATAAGTTTTTTCATTGTAAACGTAATTACGTGTCATAATTAGTTCATTAAGATTTAAAATGTATTCATTTTTTAAAAATCCATCCTCTTTATGATCACATTTTTTAAATACAATAATTTCCGATTGAGAATCAAATGATATAAAAAAAAATGATAAAAAAAATATTAAAAACTTATTTTCTCTCATTCTTGTCGACAAAAAATAAAGCTATAATAAATATTACAGTCCAAGCAAATACAGATAATGTTTTCAAAGGAGTGGTATCCGCTCCCCAAACATCAAAGAATAAAGCACCAATAATTATCCCTATAGCATAGATTATACTTACAATTTTAACTTTACTCATATTTAATTACTCTTTAATTAAGTTTTTCTTAAAAAGGGACATGCCATTCTTGATTTTATAAGAGTAAGACTCTTTAAAGCTCTCAAGCTGCCAACCAGTAAGCCTTTTTTCAATTTCAATAATATTTTCTTTTTTCCAATCATCAGTTGTTTCTTCTAGCTTCCAAAGTCGTTTTTCTTCATTACTTCTTCCACAACCATAACAGTAGCCTGTTGATGGATCAGTTTTACAAATGCTTATACAAGGTGAAATAATCATTTTTTATAAATTAGTATAAATTTTATTAGATAAATAGATAATTTTTTAACAATTGTCATTGGACAAATAGTTTCAATAATATATAAAACCTCGTAATTTGTGGGGCGATGGCGGAATTGGTAGACGCGTTGGTCTTAGGAACCAATATGGCAACATGTGAAGGTTCGAGTCCTTTTCGCCCTACCATTAAAATATTATGAAAGTTACAGTCGAAAATAAAAAAGGATTAAACAAAGATCTTAAAGTTTTTATCGATAAAGAGACAATGAACTCTTATATGGATGAAAAATATGAAGAGATAAAAGATAGTGTGAATCTTAAAGGATTTAGACCAGGCAAAGTTCCAAAAGAGATTTTAAAAAGACAATTCGGTAAAGCAGTTTTTGGAGAGGTTTTAGATAAAGTTTTAAAAGAAACATCTACAAAAGCATTAGAAGAAAATAAAATTAAACCAGCTGGTCAACCCAAGCTTGACCTAAAGACTTACGGTGAAGATAAAGATCTTGAGTATGTTTTATCAGTAACAGAATTACCAACAGTAGAAATTAAATCTTTAGAAAATATTAAATTTGATGAATATACTGTAAAAATTGATGAGAGTGAAACAGAAAAGAGAATTAAAGAAATAGCTAAAAACCAACCAAATTTTAAAGAAGTTAATGCTGAAACAAAAGCTAAAAAAGGTGATTTAGTTTCTTTAGATTACAAAGCAACAATTGATGGTAAGGATTTTAAAGGAAGTGAGGGAAAGAATACACAGTTAACTTTAGGTAAAGACTTATTTTTAAAAGGCTTTGATGAACAATTAATTGGAGTTAAAAAAGATGATGAAAAAGTTGTAGAAGCAACTTTGCCAGAAAATTATCCAGAAAAAGAATTTGTAAATAAAAAAGCTAAATTTAATTGTAAAATTTTAAGCGTTAAACAATCAGAGGAAGTAAAAATTGATGATGATTTTGCAAAAAATTTAGGAGCAAAAGATTTAAATGATTTAAAAATTTTAATTTCAAAACAAATTAATGATGAATATAAAAATTCCCTAGATCAGTTATCTAAAAATCAAATTTTAAAAGAAATAGAGAAAATTAAAATAGACGAAGTTCCAGAAAATTTAGTTGAGGAAGAGGTTACAGTTCTTTCACAAGGTATGTCTGAAGATGAGGCAAAGAAAAATAAAAAAAACTTTGAGGAAAAAGCAAAAATAAGAATTAAAACTGGATTAATTTTAAATGAGTTTGGTGAAAAAAATCAAATTAAAGTAACAGAACAAGAGGTTCAGGCTGAAGTACAAAAACAACTAAGAATGATGCCTGGACAAGAAAAAATGGTTATGGATTTTTATCAAAAAAACCCGTCGGCATTAGCGAGTCTAAGAGGAACAGTATATGAAGAAAAAATTTTAAATTTAATTAAAGAAAAAGGTAAAGCAAATAAGAAAGAAATTTTAAAAGAGGAAGCTGAAAAGATTTTAAAAGAAGCTCATATGCATAATCATGATCATAGCCATGAAGAAGAAAAAAAAGAAAATAAGAAAAAATCATCTAAATCATCTGTGAAAGAAAAAAAACCTGCAACTAAAAAGGCAAAATCAAAGCCCGCAGTGAAAAAGACAAAAAAAGTTAGCAAAAAGTAATCTCAAGTTGTATAAGTAGAACGAATCAACTTATGACAACAAAATTATCAGAACATATGAGCAACCTTGTACCAATGGTTGTTGAACAATCTAGCAAAGGTGAAAGAGCTTACGATATTTATTCAAGATTGTTAAAAGAAAGAATTATTTTTTTAACAGGTCAAATTAATGACAACGTTGCATCATTAGTTACTGCTCAATTATTATTTTTAGAAGCAGAAGATCCAAAAAAAGAAATTTATTTATACATCAATAGCCCAGGAGGCTTAGTTACAGCGGGTCTCGGTATTTATGATACAATGCAATATGTTAAACCTGACATTTCTACTTTATGTATTGGTCAAGCAGCTTCTATGGGTTCCTTTTTACTTGCTGCAGGTACTAAAGGAAAAAGATTTTCATTACCAAATTCTAGAATAATGGTTCACCAACCATCAGCAGGTTTTCAAGGTCAGGCAACTGATATTGAAATTCACGCTAATGAGGTCTTATCTTTAAAGAAAAGACTCAATGAAATCTATTCGAAACACACTGGAAAAAGTGTTGATGAAATAAAATCTGCTCTTGAGAGAGATAATTTTATGACAGCAGATGTCGCACAATCTTTTGGTCTTATTGACGAAGTAGTAGAAAAAAGATCTTAATACACAATATATTGAGTAATTAATATTCGAAACTTGATTAGTACGAGTCTTCTATAATAAAGTAATTAAATTGATTCGTTATAAAAATTAAAATGACAACTAATAATAAAAATATTCTTTACTGTTCTTTTTGTGGCAAGAGTCAACATGAAGTAAGAAAGCTGATTGCTGGTCCAACGGTATTCATTTGTGATGAATGCGTTGAGCTATGTATGGATATAATAAAAGAGGAAAGTAAAGATACTTTTGTAAAACATCAAGATGGCCTTCCATCTCCAAAAGAAATTTGTTCTGTATTAGATGATTATGTAATTGGTCAAGCTCATGCGAAGAAAGTATTATCTGTTGCAGTACACAATCATTACAAGAGATTAAATTATGAAAGCAAAACTAGCAAAAATGTTGAGCTATCGAAATCAAATATACTTTTAGTAGGTCCCACAGGATGTGGTAAAACTTTGTTGGCACAAACTCTTGCTAGGATTTTAGATGTTCCATTTACAATGGCAGACGCAACTACTCTTACTGAAGCGGGTTATGTTGGTGAAGATGTTGAAAATATTATTTTAAAATTACTGCAAGCTTCTGACTATAATGTTGAAAAAGCACAAAGAGGAATAGTTTATATTGATGAAGTTGATAAGATAAGTAGAAAATCAGAAAATCCATCAATAACAAGAGATGTATCGGGGGAAGGAGTTCAGCAAGCTCTTCTAAAAATTATGGAAGGAACAGTAGCTAGTGTTCCTCCACAAGGAGGTAGAAAACACCCTCAACAAGAATTTTTACAAGTTGATACAACAAATATTTTATTTATTTGTGGAGGAGCATTTGCTGGCTTAGACAAAATTATCTCACAAAGAGACAAGGGAACTTCAATTGGTTTTGGTGCTGATGTAAAAAATACACAAGATAAGAAAACAGGTGAGTGGATGAAAGGTTTGGAGCCAGAGGATCTATTAAAATTTGGTTTGATTCCAGAATTTATTGGAAGGCTTCCCATGATAGCAACACTCGAGGATTTAGATGAAAAATCTTTGATAAAAATATTACAAGAACCAAAAAACTCATTAATCAAACAATATCAAGAGCTATTTAAACTAGATGGTGCTAAGCTGATATTTAAAGAAAATGCTTTAAAAGAAATTGCACAAAAAGCTATTAGTAAAAAAACTGGAGCAAGAGGATTGAGGTCAATATTAGAAAATATTTTGTTGAAAACTATGTATGATCTTCCTAGCCAAGATAATATTGAAGAAGTTATAGTTGATGCAAGTGCCGCAAAAGGTCAATCACAACCTATCTTAGTTCATGCAAAAGGTGATAGTAAATCTAAGCCAAATAAGACAACAGCGGCTTAATATCCTTATATAAGTAATAAAAACCTATTGCATTATAAAATATAATATCCATATTGTTTATATGGATGTTAAAATATCACTACCGTTATTGCCTTTAAGAGACATTGTGGTTTTCCCTAGTATGGTTATTCCTTTATTTGTAGGAAGGGATAAGTCTATTTCTGCTCTTAATGAAGTAATGAAGAAAGATAAAAAAATAATTTTAGTTACTCAAAAAAATTCCGAAATTGATGATCCGAAGAAAACAGATGTATTTATGTACGGAAGTGAAGGAAATATTTTACAATTACTAAAATTACCGGATGGAACTGTAAAAGTTCTAGTGGAAGGAATAAAGAGAGTAAAAATTTTAGATTTTAAAGATAATGAGAAGTTTATTACTTGTGATTATACGTATTATAATGATGTTTTATCAAAAGATGAGGATTTATTTCCACTTGCGACCACTGCATTAAGAAGATTGGAAAAATTAACATCAATAAATAAAAAAATTTCTAATGAAACAATTAACACTATAAAGCAATTAAAAGACCCTTCACAAATAGCTGATAATATTGCGTCCCATATAACAGCTACTATTTCTGAAAAACAACAAATTTTTGAAACTGTAGATGTAAAAAAAAGATTAAATGCGATCATTAAAATAATGGAAAATGAAACAAGCATCATAGGTGTTGAAAAAAGAATAAGAGGAAGAGTTAAAACCCAAATGGAAAAAACTCAAAGGGAGTATTATTTGAATGAGCAGTTAAAAGCTATTCAAAAAGAACTTGGAGAAATAGAAGATGGTAAAGATGAAACAACAAGTTTAAATAAGTCTATAACAAAAGCCAAGATGCCAAAAGAGGTTGAAAAAAAATGTCTTCAAGAATTAAAAAAATTAAAAAATATGAGTCCTATGTCTGCTGAAGCAACAGTGGTAAGAAATTATTTAGATTGGATGATAGAACTACCTTGGCATAAAAAAAGTGAGGTTGATATTGATTTAACAAATGCTTTAAATATTCTTGATAAAGACCACTTTGGTTTGGAAAAAGTTAAAGAGAGAATAATTGAATTTTTAGCTGTTCAAAAAAGAATGGAAAAAATTAAAGGTCCAATTTTATGTCTAGTAGGACCCCCAGGAGTTGGAAAAACATCACTAGGAAAATCAATAGCAAAAGCTACAAACAGAGAGTTTGTAAGAATGTCCGTTGGTGGAATGAGAGATGAAGCAGAAATAAGAGGACATAGAAGAACATACATTGGATCTTTACCTGGTAAAATTATTCAAATGATGAAAAAAGCTGGAACAAAAAACCCATTAATTTTATTAGATGAAATTGATAAAATTGGTAACGATTATAGAGGAGATCCATCTTCAGCTTTATTAGAAGCGTTAGATCCAGAGCAAAATACAACATTTAATGATCATTATTTAGAAGTTGATTATGATTTATCTGATGTGATGTTTGTTACAACAGCAAATACTTTAAATATTTTACCTCCTTTATTAGATAGAATGGAGGTTATTAGATTAGCTGGTTATACAGAGGATGAGAAGATAAGTATCGCTAATAAATTTTTATTACCAAAACAAATAAAAGATAATGGTGTCAAAGAAAAGGAAATGAAGTTAGATGATAACATTATTAAAGAAGTAATTAGAGGATATACCAAAGAGTCGGGAGTTAGAAATCTCGAAAGAGAAATTTCTAAACTAGCTAGAAAAGTTGTAAAAAAAATTGTAGCTGGAGAGGAAAAAGAAGTTGGTATTAATATTAAAAATTTATCAGATTTTTTAGGAGTTCCTAAATTTAAATTTGGAGAATTAGAAGCTGAAAATAGAGTTGGCATAGTTACTGGACTTGCTTGGACAGAGTATGGTGGAGAGATATTAAAAATTGAGACAGCAACAATGCCTGGTAAGGGAAGAATGCAAATTACTGGTAAATTAGGTGACGTTATGCAAGAGTCAGTTAAAGCTGCTAAGTCATTTGTAAGATCAAAATGCTTAGAATATGGAATTATACCGCCAATATTTGAGAAAAAAGACTTCCACATACACGTTCCTGAAGGTGCAACACCTAAAGATGGTCCATCAGCAGGTATAGGAATGGTAACTTCTATTGTATCCTCAATAACCAATATTCCTGTAAGAAGAGATGTGGCAATGACAGGAGAAGTAACTTTGACGGGTCAAGTTCTACCAATTGGAGGTTTAAAAGAAAAATTATTAGCAGCTCATAGAGCAGGCATTAAGGAAGTTTTAATTCCAAAAGAAAATGAGAAAGATTTAGTTGATATGCCTAAAAAGATTATAGATGATATTAAAATTACACCTGTAGAATACGCTGATCAGGTAGTAAAAATAGCTCTGACAAAAGAGTTGAAACCAACAGAGTGGGTTGAAGTTGATATCTCCAAAAAAGACGATAAATCTCAAGCTAGTATTCAATAAATCATTGTAATAGTGGAATATTACATTCTTATAATAACTTTAGTTATGATTTTATATTATGTATTTAGACCTATTTCTAAGAATGAAAAAAATAATCTGGAGGATAAAAGCAATTGGAGAGGCGGTTTTTAGAAAATCGCCATTGATTGAAAAAATAAAAAAGGTAAGAAATTTAGACATTTTCTAGTATTAATAGATCTTGACGTGAGTGTTCTAAAGGATATAAAACATTCTAATTTGGTAATGGGCGGTTAGCTCAGTTGGTAGAGCATCTCGTTTACACCGAGGGGGTCAAAGGTTCGAGTCCTTTACTGCCCACCAAAAATTATAAGTGGGGGTGTAGCTCAGTTGGTTAGAGCGATCGCCTGTCACGCGATAGGTCGAGGGTTCGAGTCCCTTCACTCCCGCCACTTTATACTGTTTCTTTAATTTAAAATCTAAACCATTGATATTGTTATGTTTTTCAGCCTACTTCGTGTAAGTATATGAATTTATTGATTTTTTTTTTATTAAAATGTGACGTATCTACCCTTCAACAAGAAATAAAAACTGATATATAGACACCCATGTTATCTGATTTTCTTAAAGATTACTTACCTATAATTATATTTCTATTGATAGCTCTAGGGCTTAGTTGTGCATTTGTGATAATTAATTTTATTCTATCGCCTAAAAAACCTGATCCTGAAAAACTTTCAGCTTATGAGTGTGGTTTTGAACCTTTTGAGGATTCAAGAATGGAATTTGATGTGAGATTTTATTTAGTTGCAATTTTATTTATTATTTTTGATTTAGAGATAGCATTTTTATTTCCATGGGCGATATCTCTTGGAAATATTGGATTATTAGGTTTTTCATCAATGATGATTTTTTTGTTCATACTTACCATAGGTTTTATTTATGAGTGGAAAAAAGGTGCTTTAGACTGGGAATAAAAATTATAAACCATAATGAATAATAAAATAGATCAAGTTCCTGAGGAATTTAAACAACTTGCAGAAGATTTTAGTAAGAATGGTTTTATAACAACCTCTCTCGATAATTTAATTAACTGGTCAAGATCAGGATCACTTCATTGGATGACTTTTGGTTTAGCTTGTTGTGCTGTTGAAATGATGCAAACAGCTATGCCAAGATACGATTTAGAAAGATTTGGAGCTGCACCAAGAGGTTCCCCAAGACAATCCGATGTTATGATAGTTGCAGGAACTTTAACAAATAAAATGGCGCCAGCTTTAAGAAAAGTTTATGACCAGATGCCTGAACCGAGATATGTAATTTCTATGGGTAGCTGTGCAAATGGAGGCGGATATTACCATTATTCATATTCAGTTGTTAGAGGTTGCGATCGTATTGTTCCTGTAGATGTTTACGTACCAGGATGCCCCCCATCAGCTGAGGCATTGCTGTATGGGATTCTTCAATTACAAAAAAAGATTAGAAATAAAGGATCTTTTATTAGGTAGTTATGAAAAATTTAGAAAATTTAGAAAAAAAAATTAATTCTGAGTTAACTACTAAAATTAATAATACTGAGATAAAACATAACCAAATTTATATTGAAACAGACAAAGAAGATATTATTGACGTCGCTATTTTTTTAAAAACAAATCAAGATACTAAATTTAGGCAACTTATAGATATAACAGTTGTTGATTACCCTGAACAAAATCAAAGGTTTGAAGTAGTATACTTGTTTTTAAGCCATGAATTTAACCAAAGATTGATTGTAAAATATTTAATTGCTGAAAATGAAGTTATTCCCTCATTAACTAGCATTTTTCCATCAGCAAACTGGATGGAGAGAGAAGTTTTTGATATGTACGGAGTATCTTTTAAGGATCATCCAGATTTAAGAAGAATACTAACTGATTATGGATTTGAAGGTCATCCATTACGAAAAGATTTTCCATTAACTGGTCACTCAGAAGTTAGATACAGCGAAGATCAGAAAAAAGTAATTAGTGAACCAGTTAAACTTGAGCAAAATTATAGAAATTTTGATTACGAAAGTCCTTGGGAAGGAACAAAATATATTAAAGAAGAAATTGAGAGTAATGACAAAAAAAATTAAAAATTTAAATTTAAATTTTGGACCTCAACATCCTGCGGCTCATGGTGTGCTTAGATTAATTCTTGAGCTTGATGGAGAAGTGGTCGAGAAGGCTGATCCTCATATCGGTTTACTTCATAGAGGAACAGAAAAACTTATAGAAAATAAAACCTATATGCAGGCAGTTCCTTATTTTGATCGTTTAGATTATGTAGCACCAATGAACCAAGAACATGCTTTCGCAATAGCGGTTGAAAAAATACTTAAAATAGATGTGCCAATTAGAGCACAATATATAAGAGTTATATTTTGTGAAATTGGAAGAATTTTAAGTCATATTTTGAATGTTACAACTCAAGCTCTTGATGTTGGTGCACTAACTCCTTCTCTTTGGGGTTTTGAGGAAAGAGAAACTCTAATGACATTTTATGAGAGAGCATCAGGATCAAGACTGCATGCAAATTATTTTAGAGCAGGAGGGGTTCATCAAGATTTGCCAAAAGGTTTAGAAGAAGATATAGCGAAATTTTGTGAAACTTTTCCAAAAATAATTAACGATTTAGAAAGTTTATTAACTGATAACAGAATTTTTAAACAAAGAAATGTTGATATTGGATTAGTTACAAAAGAAGATGCTTTAGATTATTCTTTTTCAGGAGTTATGCTTAGAGGCTCAGGTGTTCCATGGGATTTAAGAAAATCCCAACCTTATGACTGTTATGAAAGTTTAGACTTTAAAATCCCGGTTGGAAAAAATGGAGATTGTTACGACAGATATTTATGTAGAATTGAAGAAATGAAGGAAAGTGTTTCAATAATTAAACAATGTCTATCTAAAATGGAGAAGGGTCCAATTAAATCATTAGATGGCAAGATTAGTCCACCACCCAAGGCAGAAATCAAACAATCAATGGAAGCTTTAATACATCATTTTAAACTTTTCACAGAGGGATACAGAGTCCCAAAAGACGAAATTTATACAGCTGTTGAGGCACCAAAAGGAGAATTTGGTGTTTACTTAATTTCTGATGGATCAAGTAAGCCTTACAAATGTAAAATAAGAGCACCCGGATTTTCACATTTACAATCAATGGATTATTTAATTAAAGGCCATATGTTAGCTGATGTTCCGGCAGTATTAGGTTCTTTAGATATTGTTTTCGGTGAGGTAGACAGATGAGCTTAAGAAGACCTGCTAAAGATCAACCAGATAGTTTTGAGTTTAATGCTTCATCTTTAGAGGCAGCAAATAGTATTGTTGCAAAATACCCTGAAGGAAAACAACACAGTGCAGTAATGGCTTTACTATATATTGCTCAAAGACAAAATAATAATTGGATACCATTAGCTGCAATGAAGTACATCGCTAAGTTTTTAGATATGCCTTATATTAAAGTTTATGAGGTAGCTACTTTTTATACAATGTACAATTTATCTCCTGTAGGAAAATACTTTGTTCAAGTATGCACTACAACACCTTGTATGATAAGAGGCGCAAATCAATTAGTTGAAGCTTGTAAGGAAAAAATTTCCAAGAACGAATGCGAATTATCAAATGATAAAAGCTGTTCTTGGATGGAAGTTGAATGTTTGGGAGCATGTGTCAATGCACCAATGATGCAAATTAATGATGATTATTTTGAAGATTTAGATAAACAAAAAACTTTAGATATTTTAGATAAAATTTTAAATGGAGAAACCCCAAGACCTGGATCATATAGAGGAAGAGTAAATAATGAACCAGAAAATAATAGAAAAACCTTAATGGATTTAAAGAATGCTTAAAGATCAAGATAGAATTTTTCAAAATTTATATAATGATAAAGGTTCAGATGTATCTTCATCACAAGAGAGAGGTGATTGGGTAAATACAAAAGAAATTACTGACAAAGGAAGAGACTGGATAATTAATGAAATTAAAGAATCTCAATTAAGAGGTCGTGGTGGGGCAGGCTTTCCTACAGGTTTAAAATGGTCATTTGCCCCAAAAGAAGTTGGATCTAGACCACATTACTTAGTTATTAACGGCGATGAATCTGAACCAGGAACATGCAAAGATAGAGATATTCTAAGATTTGAGCCTCATAAGTTAATAGAAGGTTGTTTAATTGCATCTTATGCAGTGCAAGCACATGTTTGTTATATTTATATAAGAGGAGAATATTTTCTTGATGGTCAAAAACTTCAGGCAGCAATAGATGAAGCTTATGAGAAAAAACTCTTAGGTAAAAATGCAGCAGGTACTGGCTGGGATTTAGATATTTATATTCATTATGGTGCTGGTGCATATATTTGTGGAGAGGAAACAGCTTTATTAGAAAGTATTGAAGGTAAAAAAGGCCAACCTAGATTAAAACCACCATTCCCTGCTTTAATTGGTCTTTATGGATGTCCAACAATTATTAATAACGTTGAAACTATAGCTGTAGTCCCAACAATTCTTAGAAGAGGTGGAAAATGGTTTGCTTCTCTTGGAAGAGAAAAAAATACTGGGACAAAAATATTTTGTATATCTGGAAATGTAAATACACCATGTAATGTTGAGGAAGAAATGAATATTCCTTTAAGAGAATTAATTGAAGTTCATGCAGGTGGTGTTATTGGAGGTTGGGACAATCTTCAAGCAGTAATTCCTGGTGGTTCATCAATGCCCCTAATTCCAAAAGAGAAATGTGAAACATTAACTATGGATTTCGACTCACTTATGGCTGAGAAAAGTGGTTTGGGAACAGCAGGCATAGTGGTCATTAATAAAGATCAGGACATAATTAAATGCATGGCAAGAATAGCAAGATTTTATAAACATGAAAGTTGTGGACAATGTACACCATGTAGAGAAGGTTCCGGTTGGATGTGGAGAATGCTTGAGAGAATGGCAAAAGGAGATGCAACCAAAGATGAGGTTGACATGCTAGGAGATGTTACAAATCAAATAGCAGGACACACTATTTGTGCATTTGGAGAAGGTTCGTCCTGGCCAGTTCAAGGATTGCTTAGACATTTTAAAAAAGAAATTGAGAAAAGAAATAATTTGGATCCTATTGTTCAAAAGAAAAACAATATTCCTTATTTAGTAGATCAACATTTATTAGATAAAAAAAATGCTTAAATTAAAAGTAAATGAAATCGAAGTTGAAGTCGAAGAAGGTTTAACTGTCCTTCAAGCTTGTGAAAAAGCTGGAGTGGAAATTCCTAGATTTTGTTACCATGAAAAATTATCGATAGCAGGTAATTGTAGAATGTGTTTAGTTGAAATGGAAAAATCTCCCAAACCAATTGCTTCATGCGCTATGCCAGCTGCAGAGGGTATGAATATTAAAACAAATACTGCTTTAGTAGAAAAAGCTCGTAAGGGAGTGATGGAATTTCTATTAGCTAACCATCCCTTAGATTGTCCAGTATGTGATCAAGGTGGTGAATGTGATCTTCAAGATCAATCAATGTATTACGGAGTAGATAAATCAAGATTTAAAGAAAACAAAAGAGCAGTTCCTGAAAAAAATATGGGACCATTGATTAAAACTCAAATGACAAGATGTATTCACTGTACGAGATGTGTGAGATTTGCAACGGAAGTTGCTGGAGTTCCAGAGCTTGGTGCTATTGGAAGAGGTGAAGATATGCAAATTACAACTTATCTAGAGCAATCAATGCAATCTGAATTGTCTGCTAACGTTGTAGATTTATGTCCAGTAGGAGCCCTAACATCAAAACCCTATGTATTTGAAGCTAGACCATGGGAACTAAAGAAAACTGAAACAATTGATGTAATGGACGCAATAGGTTCAAATGTAAGAGTAGATACGTATGATTGGGAAGTCAAAAGAGTACTTCCAATTATAAATGAAGATATAAATGAGGAATGGATTTCAGACAAAACAAGATATGCTTGTGATGGTCTTCTACATCAAAGATTAGATACCCCATTTATCAAATACAACGGCAAGTTTGAAAAGGCCTCATGGAATGAAGTGTATAAAATAATTAAATCTAAATTTGAAAACACATCAAAAGAAAAAATATGTGGTTTTGTTGGCGATTTAACCAATATGGAGACTAGTTATATTTTTAAAGAATTTTTTGATCGAACAATTGATAATAAAAATTATGAGTCAAGATCTGATAACAGATTTATAAATACTTCAAAAAGAGAAAACTATTTATTTAATTCTTCTATAAATGGCATTGAGGAAGCAGATTTAATTTTTATAGTAGGTGCAAACCCAAGATATGAAGCGACTATTTTAAATGCTAGAATTAGAAAAGCTTACTTGAACAACAATACAAAAATAATTTCACTTAATGATGTTGGCGACTTAACTTATCCTTATCAAAGTTTAGATGGTCAAACTCAAACTTTAAATAATATTCTTGAAGACAATCATGACATATCCAATGAAATTGTTAATTCAAAAAAACCACTTATTATTCTTGGTGAGTCTCTACTTAGATTAAAGTCCTCAGAATTTTTGTTTAACAAAACAAAAGAATTTTTATTAAAGAATAATAAAATTTCAGATGAATGGAATTCTTTAAATATTTTATCAACTGATGCCGCAACAGTAGGAAATATTGATCTTGGAATAATAAATAATGAAAATAATTTAATAAGTGATTTAAAAAAACATAAATTTGATATTGTTTATCTTGTAGGTCAAGACAATTTAGAATTTGATAAAAAAGATGAATTCATAATTTATCAAGGTAGTCATGGTGACAAAGGTGCTGAGTCTGCTGATATTATTTTACCAGGTGCTGCTTATACTGAACAAGATGGATACTTTACTAATTTAGAAGGAAAAATTCAAAAAGCCTTCAAAGCATCTTACCCACCCGGAGAAGCAAAAGAAGATTGGCAAATAATTAATGAACTAGCTGAATTTATGAATAATAGAAAATTATTCAATGACAGAGATGAATTAGAAAGCAGTATGTTTAATTATTTAAATTTACAAAAAGAAAAACAAGTGGATGACCAAAATAATTCTTCTAAAGAATTTCAAACTGAAAATTTAATAATTAAAGTAAAAGATTATTATTTTTCGAATGTTATAGCTAGATCATCAAAAACGATGGTTGAATGTAATAACTCTAAATTAAATTTAAAATTAACAGGCACAGAAGGTTAATATGGAATACTTGAGCATAGTTTTTCAAGAAGTTTATAAGATTTTATTCTTACTAGTTCCAGTTCTTGTTTCTGTAGCAATGATAGTTTGGCTTGATAGAAGGGTTTGGGCTTTTGTTCAAAAGAGACAAGGACCTAATGTTGTCGGTCCGTTCGGTTTATTACAATCTTTAGCTGATGCTTTAAAATATATATTTAAAGAAATTATTATTCCATCTAGTTCAAATAAAGTGATTTTCATACTAGCTCCTATAGTCACGATGACTTTAGCTTTGATTGCATGGGCTGTAATTCCATTTAGCGCAACTCAAGTTTTGGCTGATATCAATGTTGGAATTCTTTACTTATTTGCTGTTTCTTCATTAGGTGTTTACGGAATTATAATGGGTGGATGGGCATCTAATTCTAAATATCCTTTTCTAGGAGCAATTCGTTCAGCTGCTCAAATGGTATCTTATGAGGTTTCAATTGGGGTAATAATTATCAATGTTTTACTTTGTGTTGGTTCACTGAATTTAAACGACATCGTTATTGCTCAACAAAATATGTGGTTTGTAATTCCATTATTTCCAATGTTTGTAATATTTTTTATTTCCGCTTTAGCTGAAACTAACAGACCTCCATTTGATTTACCTGAAGCAGAAGCAGAGTTGGTTGCCGGTTATCAAACAGAATATTCAGGAATGATGTATGCAATGTTTTGGTTGGGTGAGTATGCAAACATTTTATTGATGTGTGCGATGGGAGCAATACTATTTTTAGGTGGCTGGATGTCCCCAATTGATGTTTATCCATTTACGTTAGTGCCAGGTGCATTATGGTTAATACTAAAAATTCTTCTTTTATTCATTCTTTTTGCTTTAGTTAAGGCGATAGTACCTAGATATAGATATGACCAATTAATGAGACTTGGTTGGAAAGTTTTTCTTCCTCTTTCTTTGATTTGGGTGGTATTAACATCTAGCTATTTGTTTTATTTTAACCTTTTACCTGTGAATTAATAATGAAGATATCAAGATTTTTTAAAACTATATTGATGACAGATTTCATTGGTGGTTTGTTAATTGCTATAAAAGAATTATTTAAATCAAAAAAAACAATTAATTACCCATTTGAAAAAGGTAAAATTAGTCCCCGTTTTAGAGGTGAGCATGCTTTGAGAAGGTATCCAAATGGAGAAGAAAGATGTATTGCTTGTAAATTATGTGAAGCAGTTTGCCCAGCACAGGCAATAACAATCGAGTCAGCTGAAAGAGAAGATGGAAGTAGAAAAACAACACGTTACGATATTGATATGATGAAGTGTATTTATTGCGGTTTATGTGAAGAGTCTTGCCCAGTAGATGCAATAGTACAAGGTCCAAACTTTGAGTTTTCAACGGAAACAAGAGAAGAACTTTATTACACAAAAGAAAAATTATTAGATAATGGTGATAGATGGGAGAATGTTTTGGAGGCTAATATTAAAGCTGACAATATCCATAGATAAAAATGATTGCACACGCTATTTTTTTTTATACATTTTCTATAATTGCTGTCGTTTCAGCTATAATGGTAACAGCTTCTAAAAATACTGTTCACTCGGTATTTTTCTTAATTCTTGATTTCATAAGTATCTCTTGTCTTTTCATAATGATTGGTGCTGAATTTTTGGGAATGATAATGCTAATTGTTTATGTTGGTGCTGTAGCAGTTTTATTTTTGTTTGTTGTTATGATGTTAAACGTAGCTCAACAAAAAAATCAATGGTTTGCAGGTCAATCAACCTCTAAACACATTCCAGTTGGTTTAATTATAAGCACATTAATTTTCTTTGAAATTATAATTGTGATAGGTGGCTGGAAATATAAACCTGAAATTTTTGATATTAACAATTCACTTGCTAATACAAGTTTAAGCAACACTCATTCATTGGGCCAAATTTTATACACTGATTATATTCATGTTTTTCAAATAAGTGGAATGGTCCTACTCGTAGCTATGATTGGAGCCATAGTATTAACTTTTAGACAAAGATCTGGAGTCAAAAGACAAAGTTATATCAAACAAATATCTAGAGAAAGGGTAGAAGGTGTTGAGGTGTTAGAAGTTCAGAGTAACAAGGGAGTTAAAATAGATGATTGATATAGGTTTAGGACATTATTTGACTTTAGGTGCTGTTATTTTCTCAATTGGAGTAATTGGTATTTTTCTTAATAGAAAGAACATCATTGTTATATTAATGAGTATTGAACTGATATTACTTGCAGTAAATATAAACTTAGTTGCTTTTTCTATTTATTTGGGAGATTTGGCAGGACAAGTCTTTACTTTATTTATTCTCACTGTTGCAGCAGCAGAAGCAGCCATAGGATTAGCAATCATTGTTGTATATTTCAGAAACTCAGGAACAATACGAGTTGAAGAAATAGATAAGTTAAAAGGATAACCATGGAACTATCAATTATATTCCTTCCACTTATTGCTTCAATTATATCAGGTTTTTTTGGCAGATATATCGGTGATAGAAATTCTGAAATAGTAACAAGTGTTCTAGTTTCAATTTCTGCACTCTTATCAATTTATGTTCTTTATCAAGTAATCGTAAACCAATACGAAGAAAATATTGTTATAGCCACCTGGATAAGCTCAGGTTCACTTGATGTAAATTGGTCGATGTTAATTGATCCTTTATCAGCAGTGATGTTAGTAGTTGTAACATCCGTATCTGCCTTAGTACACATCTATTCAATTGGTTACATGTCTCATGATCCTCATAAACCAAGATTTATGGCTTATTTATCATTATTCACATTTGCAATGTTGATGCTTGTAACATCAGATAATTTTATTCAACTATTTTTTGGCTGGGAAGGTGTTGGTCTTTGTTCATATTTCCTAATTGGTTTTTGGTTTAAAAAAGAAAGTGCAAATGCTGCAGCCATAAAAGCATTTGTTGTAAATAGAGTAGGTGATTTTGGTTTTGCTTTAGGAATTTTCTTAATATTTTATTTATTTGGAACAGTAAATTATTCAGAAGTTTTTCAACAAATTCCAACAGTTGTAGATAAAAGTTTATCCTTTTTAGGTTTTGAAGTTAATGCAATAGATTTAGTTTGTTTGCTTTTATTTATAGGAGCAATGGGTAAATCTGCACAGATATTACTACATACTTGGCTACCTGATGCTATGGAAGGTCCAACTCCAGTTTCTGCATTGATTCACGCAGCAACGATGGTAACAGCTGGTGTTTTTTTAGTAGTAAGATGCTCTCCAATTTACGAATATTCACCATTAATACTAAATTTTATTACTATCGTTGGAATGACTACAGCATTCTTTGCAGCAACGGTTGCTCTGGTTCAAACAGATATAAAAAAAATTATTGCTTACTCTACGTGTAGCCAACTTGGCTATATGTTTTTTGCAGCTGGAGTAGGTGCATACAATGTTGCAATGTTTCACTTATTTACTCACGCATTTTTCAAAGCTTTATTATTTTTAGGATCTGGTTCAGTAATCCATGCATTTAAAGATGAGCAAAATATAAATAATATGGGAGGTGTATGGAAAAAGTTACCATATACCTATGCTTTAATGATAATAGGAACGCTTGCTTTGACAGGTTTTCCATTTTTATCAGGATTTTATTCTAAAGACGCAATTATAGAATTTGCGTATTTAAAAGGTAATACTACTGGTTATTATGCAGCTGGCATTGGAATAATTACAGCATTTTTAACATCTATTTATTCATGGAGATTGATATTTAAAACTTTCCATGGTGAGTACAATAACAAAGAGATCAAGATAGAGGAAACACACGAGTCTCCATTAGTTATGCTTGTTCCATTATTTATTCTTTCAATAGGAGCTGTTTTTGCTGGTTTTCTATTTAAAGGACTATTTATTGGTCATGGTGAGAATTTATTCTGGGCAGAGTCTATTAAGTTTTTAGAGCCTTTGAGTACTGAGCACCCACCTTTATGGTTTTTACTTTTAACACCGTGTTTGGTTTTATTATCTATTCCAATTGCTTATTACTTATTTGTTAAGAACAAAGAATTACCTTACTCAATAGCTTCAATGAACAAACCTTTGTATAATTTTTTAGTAAATAAATGGTACTTTGATGAGTTATATGATGTGTTGTTTATTAAATCTTCAAAAAAACTAGGTTTATTTTTATGGAAATTTTGTGATGGAACCATAATTGATGGTTTGGGTCCTGATGGAATTTCTTCTTTTATAAAAAAATGTTCAATTAAAGCAACCAAATTTCAAAGTGGTTTTATCTATCAATATGCATTTGTAATGTTATTAGGTTTCTCTGCTTTACTAACCTTTTTAATAGTTAAATAATGAATTTTCCTATTCTTTCATCTTTAATATTATTGCCAATAGTTGGTGCTTTATTTTTATTTTTTACTAAAGATAAAGGAGGAAATAATTTAACTGCTAAATATGTTGCTTTATTTACAACTGTAGTAAATTTTTTAGTTTCGATTTATCTGTGGATTTCTTTTGACCAATCAACATCTATTTTTCAATTTGTAGAAGATAGAGTATGGATTGAAGGATTTATTAATTATAAAGTTGGAGTAGATGGTATTTCAATTTTATTTATTATTTTAACTACATTTATAACTCCCATTTGTATTATATCTGTAAATAATTCAGTCAAAAATAGATTAAGAGATTTTTTAATTGCAATTCTAATCATGGAAAGTTTCATGATAGGTGTTTTCTGTGCACTTGATTTAGTTGTATTCTATTTATTTTTTGAAGCTGGCTTAATCCCAATGTTTTTAATTATTGGTATTTGGGGAGGTGAAAGAAGAGTTTATTCAGCATTCAAATTCTTTTTATACACACTGTTAGGATCTGTTTTGATGTTGGTTGCAATAATTTCAATTTATTGGATTACAGGAACAACTGACGTAGTTCAACTTTACGAAATTGGTATTGATGTTAAATATCAAAATCTTTTGTGGTTAGCATTTTTTAGCTCATTTGCCGTTAAAACACCTATGTGGCCAGTTCATACTTGGTTACCCGATGCACATGTTGAGGCTCCTACTGCTGGATCTGTTTTGTTAGCTGCTATATTATTAAAAATGGCTGGATATGGTTTTATAAGATTTTCTTTAGGCCTCTTCCCAATTGCATCAGAGGTATTTACTCCATTAATTTACACCTTGAGTGTTATAGCAATCATATTTACCTCACTGATAGCTTTAATGCAGGAAGATATGAAAAAATTAATTGCTTATTCATCAGTTGCGCATATGGGTTTTGTAACTTTGGGTATATTCACTTTGCAACAGCAGGGAATTGAAGGAAGTATAATTCAAATGATTAGCCACGGATTAGTTTCAGCAGCATTATTTTTAACTGTTGGTGTAGTTTATGACAGAATGCATTCTAGATTAATAAGTACATATGGAGGACTAGTTTCTGTAATTCCAAAATATTCAATATTGTTTATGTTATTTGCTTTGGCATCTCTAGGTTTACCTGGAACCAGTGGTTTTATCGGTGAGTTTTTAATATTAATGGGAGCTTTTAAAGATAATTTTTTAGTGGCAGTTATAGCAAGTATTGGTGTGATTTTAGGAGCCGCATACATGTTGTGGCTTTACAAAAGAGTAATATTTGGAAAATTAATAAACAAAGATCTTAAAACAATTTTAGATTTAAATAGATCTGAATACTTTATATTAAGTTGTTTAGCTGCACCAATCTTATTTTTTGGTTTTTATCCTGATCCATTAATAAACACTATTGAAGTTTCTGTGACTGACCTAATTAATATGCATAACACAAATATAGCTAGTAAATAATATGGAAAATTTAAATTTAGTATTGCCTGAAATATTTATTTCACTTTCAATAATGTTTTTACTTATTTTGGGTGTTTTTAAAAAAAATAGTTCAAAAATCACTTTCAATCTATCTTTGTTTACAATTTTAATTACAGCAATAATAACAATAAACGAAACGTTCTCGGTTAGTAGGGAAACATTGTTCAATGAAAGTGTTGTGATTGACAGTATGTCTTCACTAATGAAAATTATAACTTTAATTGGAGGTTTTTTAGTTTTAGTTATTTCATCAAGCTATTTAAAAACATTTAAAATATATAATATCGAATATCCAGTTCTTATTTTGAGCTCTATACTTGGTATGATGGTGATGATTAGTTCAAATGATTTAATTGTTTTTTATATGGGATTAGAATTACAATCATTAGCTCTTTACGTATTAGCAACATATAATAGAGATCAACTAAAATCATCCGAAGCTGGTTTGAAATATTTTGTTTTAAGTGCACTATCTTCAGGATTGTTATTATATGGATGTTCTTTAGTTTATGGTTTTTCAGGCTCAACTAATTTTGATATAATATCAAATCAATTAAATTCTAATGAATATGTTTTAACATTTGGAATTGTATTTATCTTAGTTGGTTTAGCATTTAAAATTTCTGCAGTTCCATTTCATATGTGGGCACCTGATGTCTACGAGGGTTCACCAACAACTGTAACTTTATTTTTTACAATAGTACCAAAGATCGCTGCTTTAACTGTATTTATAAGATTTTTATATGTTCCTTTCCTAAATTTAATTGATCAATGGCAAATGATAATAATTTTCTTATCAATTGCTTCCATGGTTTTTGGAGCTGTTGCTGCAATAGGGCAAACTAATATTAAAAGACTAATTGCTTATAGCTCTATTGGACATATTGGTTACACATTAGCAGGACTAGCCACAGCTTCGAATGAAGGAATTCAAAGTTCAATAATCTATATTTCAATATACGTAGTTATGAATTTAGCTCTTTTCTCATGTCTATTGATGTTAAGAAGAAAGGATCAATATTATGAGAATATTGAGGACCTCTCAGGACTATCAAAAAACCATCCACTATTATCCCTATGTTTGCTTGTAATACTCTTTTCTTTGGCTGGAATACCACCTCTAGCTGGTTTCTTTGCTAAGTTTTATGTTTTTAAAGCAGTATTAGAACAATCAATGTTTTTCTTAGCTATAGTAGGATTGTTATCTACAGTAGTTGCAGCTTTTTATTATTTAAGAATTATAAAAATAATTTACTTTGATAAAGAAAAAGACAAATACGATACTGACCATAGCTTATGGTTAAAATTTTCACTTACAGTTTCAACGATATTAATTCTTTTATACTTCATATTCCCAAGTCAGTTAATAGAAGTTGTTTCAAGAATTAATATTATTTGATGAAATTAAAAAAATTTAAATTTAAAAAAGTTAAAAGCACTAATAATACTGCAATAAGAATTATCAAAGAAACTAAATATAACTTAGGCATGGTTGTTGCTGAAACACAAGTGAACGGTAGAGGGCAGTATGGAAGAAAATGGATATCGTCAAAAGGAAATTTGTTTATATCTTTCTTCAATGAACTTAATAAAACAAAACTATCGATTAACACTATAACAAAAATCAATTGTCTTTTAGTAAAAAAATTACTCTCGTTATTTACAAATAAAAAAATTTTATTTAAAAAACCAAATGACTTATTAATTGATAAAAAAAAGATTAGTGGCATTTTACAAGAAGTCATATTTATAAGAGGTAAAAAATTTTTAATTACTGGCATAGGTATAAATATTAAAAAAAATCCAATTATAAGGAATTATCCTGCCACAAACTTGCAAGAGGTAACTAAAAAAAGTATTAGTAAATTAATTGTAGAAAATAAACTAAAAAAACTTTTTGAAAAAAATTTATCGAAATTTTATAAAAACTAAATAATGTATATTCTAGGTGATATTGGTAATACGGAAACAAAATTATGTATTGTTTCTAAAAATAATAAAATTTCAAAAAAAATTACTTTTTTATCAAAATCTATAAACAACAGGCAGCTTAGTATTTTATTTAAAAAAAATAAAATTCAATTAAATAAAATTGAAAAAATATTATTTTGTAGTGTAGTTCCAAAAACATTTTCTATAATTAATAAATTTTTATCGAAAAAAGTTAAACTAAAATGCTTTGAGGTTAAAAAATTAAACTTAAAATCACTTATAAAAATCAAAGTAAATTACAAACAAGTAGGCTCAGATAGAATTACTAATGCTATAAGTTTAATGGATAACAAAAATAATTTTATAATTTTAGATTTTGGTACAGCAACAACTTTCGATGTACTTATTAGAAATACTTATTTTGGAGGAATTATTGCCCCGGGCGTGAGATTGTCTCTTAATACCTTGTCTAACAAAGCAACTTTGATTCCAAAAATAGATTTAAAAAAGATTAATAAAGTGATTGGCAAAAATACAATCTCTGCTGTTAGATCAGGCTTTTTTTGGGGTTATGCGGGTTTAATTGACAATATTATTAATTTAATTAAGAAGGAGACCGGAAAATCTTTTAAAGTAATTATTACTGGTGGATTTTCAGATTTATTTAAAAACTCAATTAAAACGAAAGCTAGTCACAACCAAGATATTACAATTAAAGGCTTAATAAAGATTTCAAAGTTAATTAAATAATATGAAAGATGAACTATTATTTTGTCCATTAGGTGGATCAGGCGAAATAGGCATGAACATGAATTTGTTTGGCTATGGGCAGCCTAGTGATCATAAATGGATTATGGTCGACATAGGGGTAACATTTGCAGATGATACTATTCCAGGTGTTGATTTAATTTATCCAGATCCTGGGTTTATAGTAGAAAGAAAAGATAATTTATTAGGAATAGTTTTAACACACGCACACGAGGATCACATTGGTGCAATTGCTCATCTATGGCCAAAATTACAATGTAAAATTTTTGCAACTCCTTTTACAGCTGTATTAATTCGAGAAAAATTTAGAGAAAAACAAATCGATATAACTAATGATTTACAGATTGTTGAGTTAAATGGAAAGGTTTCTCTGGATCCATTTGAAATTGAATACATTACTTTAACGCATTCTATATTAGAACCAAACGGACTTAGAATAAAAACTCCTGCAGGCGTTATTTTGCATACTGGAGATTGGAAGGTAGATCCAAATCCTTTGATTGGAGACAATATAAACGAAAAAAGATTAAAGGAAATTGGCGAAGAAGGTGTGCTAGCAATGATTTGTGACTCAACAAATGTTTTTAGCGCTGGTAGGTCAGGTTCAGAATTAGATGTAAGAAAAAGTATGTTAAACGTTATGTCTCGATTAAAAAAAAGAATTATCATAACGTCTTTTGCTTCAAATGTAGCTAGAATGGAGACAGCTTTTTATTGTGCAGAACAAACAGGAAGACAAATCTCGTTAGTTGGGAGGTCAATGCATCGTATTTATAAAGCTGCACGTCAATGTGGATATTTAAAAAACACAATTGAACCAATTGATCCAAGAGAAGCTAAAAATTTCTCAAGAGAAAAAATTGTATATTTATGTACTGGAAGTCAAGGCGAACCAATGGGTGCAATGATGAGAATTTCTAGTTATGTACATCCAGATGTTTTTATTGAAAAAGGTGATGCTGTAATTTTTTCTTCAAAAATTATACCTGGTAATGAAAAAAAGCTTTATAAACTTCATAATCAACTTGTTAAGGATGGAATAGAAGTAATATCTGAAGAAACTGAATTTGTTCATGTTTCTGGACATCCAAATAGAGAAGACCTTAAAGAAATGTATCAATGGGTAAAACCTAGATGTGTAATACCTGTACACGGTGAACATAGGCACATGATAGAACACATTAATTTTGCAAAAGAAATGCAAGTGCCAAATCCAGTTCAAGTAGAAAATGGTGATATCGTTAAGTTATATCCAGGTGAAAAACCTGAAGTATATGATAAGGCTCCAAGTGGTAGACTCTACTTAGATGGCAGCGTTAGTGTTGATCCAGATTCACAATCGATAAAAGATAGGAAAAATTTAAGTGCAAATGGATATCTCGAGGTAACAATAATGATTACACCTAAAGGAAATATACACAATAACCCTATACTTTCATTTCGTGGTTTACCTGTAGATGATCGAGATGATTTTGTTTATGGACTAGAAGAGGAAATTGAAAAAACCTCTAGAACTTTTAAAATTGGAAGCAAACAACAAGAACATAATCTTATTGATGCGTTAAAAATTGCTTGCAGAAAATTTTCTAAAGAGAGAACAGGAAAAAAACCTTTTACCAATATTAATTTAGTAAGAATTTAATGAGTCTAACAGGCCTAGCTATTATCTATATAATTATATGGTGGATAGTTTTTTTTGCTATTCTACCTATTGATGTAAATCGAACAAAGACTGTAAAAATTGACGGCGAGGATCCTGGCTCACCTGAAAATCCAAAAATGCTGAAAAAATTCCTTTATTGTACTGGAATTACTACTGTCATTTTCATAATAATTTACTTATTAATTAAATTTGAATATTTAAATTTAAGAAATATGATTAATTAAGATGCTTTTATCAAATTCATTTATACCGATATTAAAAAATAATCCTTCAGAAGCAAAAATTAAATCTCATCAATTGATGTTGAGAGTAGGCATGATTAAACAAGCCTCTGCAGGAATTTATTCATGGTTACCTTTAGGTTTCAAGGTAATGAAAAAAATAGAAGACATTGTTAGACAAGAACAAAATAAAATTGGAGCTCAAGAAATATTAATGCCAACAATTCAATCCAGCGAAATTTGGAAAGAAAGTGGTCGTTATGACGATTATGGTGAAGAGATGTTAAGAATAACCGACCGTCAAAATAGAGAAATGTTATATGGACCCACCAATGAAGAGCAAGTTACTGAAATTTTTAGATCTTCAATAAAATCTTATAAATCACTCCCACAACTTATGTATCATATTCAATGGAAGTTCAGAGATGAAATTAGACCTAGATTTGGAATTATGCGTGGTAGAGAGTTTTATATGAAAGATGCCTATTCATTTGATGTATCAGATGAAGAAGCTTTTTATTCTTATAATAAATTCTTTCTTTCTTATTTAAGAACATTTAAAAGATTATTTTTGACAGCAATACCCATGGCTGCTGATACAGGACCTATAGGTGGAAACTTATCTCATGAATTTATTATTCTTGCTGATACTGGAGAAAGTAAAATTTTCACAGATAAAAGAATATTCGATCTTGATAGTGATGATACTGAAATAGAAAAAGTATCATTGGAAAGTATGAGAAAAAAATATGAACAGTTTTATGCTGTAACTGATGAAAAGTTTAATAAAGAAGAGTTTGAAAAAATTGTTTCTAAGGAAAATCAATTGATTACAAAAGGTATCGAAGTAGGTCATATATTTTATTTTGGTGACAAGTATTCAAAACCAATGGGAGCATCTGTTGATTTACCAGGAGGAAAAAAAGATTTTGTTAAAATGGGTTCTTATGGAATTGGTGTATCAAGGTTAGTAGGGGCTATAATTGAGGCAAAATACGATGATAAAAATGAAATCATGAAATGGCCATTGTCTGTTGCTCCTTATGATATTGCTTTAATACCTATGATAAATAAAAATGACACTTCAGCTTTAGATAAAGCAAATAATATCAATATAGAATTAATCAAAAATAATATTGATGCAATCATTGATGATACAGATGAGAATTTCTCATCAAAAATTAAAAAAATGAATTTAATTGGTGCCCCATATCAAATTATTATTGGTAAGAAAAGTGAGGGTGATTTATTAGAGTTCAAGGAAACCGGTGGTGAAACTCAAAATTTACCATTAGGTAAAATTATAGAAATTATAACTAAACAAAAAAATTCAATTTGATTTCTACTTTAGAAAAAGAAATTACTTTTAGATTTTTAAAAGCCAGAAAAAAAGATGGCTTTTTGAATGTTATATCTATTTTTTCTTTTATAGGAATAAGTCTTGGAGTTGCAGTTCTTATTATTGTGATGTCCGTTATGAACGGATTTAGGACTGAGCTGATTAATAAAATAGTAGGCTTTAACTCACACATAACTGTAAAAACTTATGGAAATCCAATTGATGAAAAAAAAATAAATAAAAAAAATTTAAAATTAATTTCAGAAAATATTATCTTAAGTAACTCTGGTGAAGCTATTATACTTAAAAACGATATCTCAAAAGGTATAGTATTACGTGGATATAAAACAAATGACTTTCCAACTTTAGAAATTGTCAAAAATGAAAAATTTAAAGGGAACAAAGGTCAATTAAATAGAAACTATATTTCTATAGGCAATGAATTAAGTTTTTCTTTAGATCTAAAAATAGGCGATGAATTAACTTTACTTTCACCATCAGGGGTAGAAACAATTATTGGTAGTATGCCAAAACAAAAAACTTTTTTGGTAGCATCAATTTACAATAGTGGTTTGGCTGAGTTTGATAATAATATCGCATTTATTAACTTAAGTACTCTTGAGGATTTTTTTGACTATAAGTCAGAGGATAGAAATTTAGAAATTTATTTAAAAAACCCAAATCAAATTGAGCAGCAAAAATTTATTGTCCAAGAAATTTTTGATGAAGAATTTGTTGTTAGTTGGGCTGATATGAATAGTTCATTATTTTCTGCCTTAAAAGTAGAAAGAAATGTAATGTTTATTATCCTATCTTTAATAATTATTGTTGCAGCCTTTAATATAATTTCTGGGTTAACAATTTTAGTTAAAAACAAAACAAGAGATATCGCAATTTTAAAGTCAATTGGTGTGTTAAATAAATCAATTGTAAAAATATTTTTTTTAGTAGGTGTAATAATAGGAACATCAGCTACTATTTTTGGAATTTTTTTAGGTGTAACGTTTTCTCTTTACATAGAGAATTTTAGACAATTTCTTAGCTCAACATTTGATATAAGTTTATTTCCAGAAGAGATTTATTTTTTAAGCAAGATGCCTTCAGAAATAGATCCAACATCAATTTTTTTAATATCAATTTGTTCAATAATCATAACAATAATTGTTTCAATTTTTCCTGCCTTTAAAGCAGCCAAACTGGACCCAATTAAATCTTTAAAATATGAATAATTTTCTTGAATTAAAAAAAATATTTAAAACTTTTAAAACTGAAAAAACAGTTAAAGTATTAAAAAATCTTTCTCAAAAATTTGATAAAGGTAAAAGCTATTCTATAATGGGGCCATCCGGGTCAGGTAAATCAACTCTATTAAATTTAATTTCATTAATCGATAGACCTTCATCCGGGTCAATTCATTTTGATAAAATTCCTGTAAATTTCAATGAATCTGAAAAAAATGATGTTTATAGATCCAAAAAAATAGGAATTGTTTATCAACAAAATAATCTTCTCCCAGATTTTACTGCTTTAGAAAATATATATTTGGCCTCACTTGCAATTAATGACAATAAAGAATTAGCAATATCTAATGCAGAAAAATTACTCAATAAAATTGGTCTTTCTAATAGGGCAGATCACTTTCCATCTCAACTATCAGGTGGTGAGGCTCAAAGAGTTGCTATAGCAAGAGCAATTGTAAATAATCCTGAAATTATTTTAGCAGATGAGCCAACTGGAAGTTTAGATATGGAAACTGCAAAAGATGTTTTTGAACTTTTATATAAACAAAAAAGGTCGGATAGACTTATTATATTTGCAACTCATAATAGATTCTTTGCTAATAAAGCAGATTGCCTATTGGAGATGATAGATGGTAGTATAAAATCATCCAATGTCTGAGTCTCATTCTCAAAATTTCAATCATCTTAAAATTCATACTCAGTATTCTATTTGCGAAGGAGCAGCTAGAATTGATGATTTGCAAGAATACTCTAAGAAAAATAAAATAAAATCGTTAGGTTTGTGTGATACTTCAAATTTGTGTGGTGCACTTGAATTTGCTGAAAAGATATCAAAGTCTGGGACTCAACCAATAATCGGAACTCAAATTAATTTTAAAATTGGAGACACAACAGGTTTACTTCCTTTATTTGCTCTCAATGAAGCTGGATATAAAAATATAATAGAACTTTCATCTTTTTCTTATTTAAAAAATGATGAATTATCGGACCCGCACGTAGATTTTGAATTATTATTAAATAACTCTAAAGGTGTTGCTGTATTTTCAGGAACTGTTTTTGGTTTGTTTGGTAAATTATTTGATAAAGGAAAGTTTACTGAAATTCATGATCTTTATAATAAAATTAAAAACACATTTGGAGATAGATTTTATTTAGAGATTCAAAGACATAATGATCTTAATGAAATTGGATTTGAAAAATTTAATTTAAAAAAATCATTAGATTTAGAAATACCTATTATTGCGACTAATGAAGTTTTTTATTTAGACAAAGAAATGCATGAAGCCCATGATGCTTTAATTTGTATTGGTAACAAGACCTATGTTAATGAAAAAAACAGATTAAGATTAACTGATCAGCATTATTTAAAAACTAACTCAGAGATGTTGGAATTATTTGCAGACTTACCTGAGGCTCTGGAAAATAATTACAATTTTTCATTAAGATGTAGTTATAGACCATTATTTTCTAATCCAATATTGCCTAATATTAGTAGTGAAAAAGATGGAAATGCAGATGAAATTTTAAAAAAAGATTCAATAGAAGGATTAAAAATCAAATTCAATAAAATTTTTAATTTACTTGATGATGATTTAGAAAATAATAATTCTTATAGAGAATATAAGGATAGGTTAAATCATGAACTTTCTATTATTATAGAAATGAAATATTCTAGTTATTTTCTTATAGTTGCCGATTACATAAAATGGGCAAAAAAAAATGATATTCCTGTAGGTCCTGGAAGGGGCTCAGGCGCGGGTTCTTTAGTAGCTTGGTGTTTATCAATTACAGATGTTGATCCAATAAAATTTAATCTTATTTTTGAAAGATTCTTGAACCCAGATAGAATTTCAATGCCAGATTTTGATATAGATTTTTGCGAGGATAAAAGAGATAAAGTTTTCGAGTATCTGACAACAAAATATAAAGACAGCGTAGCCCACATTATAACATTTGGTAAATTAAAAGCACGAATGGTTATTAGGGACGTAGGACGAGTTTTGGGATTATCATATGGATTTGTTGACAGTATATCTAAGATGATACCTTTTGATCCATCTAGACCACAAAATTTAACCCAGTGTATTGCTGGGGAGCCACGATTACAAAAACTTATAAATGAAGATTTAAGAGTAAAAAAACTTACTGATCTATCTTTAAAATTAGAGGGTCTTAATAGGAATGTTGCAACTCATGCTGCTGGAGTAGTAATAGCAGATAAAAAACTTACTGAAGTTGTTCCTTTATATAAAGATGTTTCTGCAGATTTATTATTACCATCTACACAATTCGATATGTATTCAGCAGAAAATGCTGGTTTAGTAAAATTTGATTTTTTGGGCTTAAAAACACTTACAGTAATTAATAATACACAAAAACTTGTAAGAAAAAAAATTAAAGATTTTGATATAGAAAAAATTAGTTACGAAGATCAAAAAGTTTTTGATTTAATGTCTACAGGTAAAACAGTTGGCTTATTCCAAATTGAAAGTGCTGGGATGAGAGAAGCTTTAACTCAAATGAAGCCAAATCATATTGAAGATATTATTGCACTAGTTGCTCTATATCGACCGGGACCAATGAGTAATATTCCAATATACAATGATTGCAAACATGGAAAACTAAAACCAGATTATTTACACCCACTGCTAGAAGATATTTTAAAACCAACCTATGGAGTAATTATTTATCAAGAACAAGTAATGCAAATTGCACAGAAGTTATCTGGATTTACAGCAGGACAAGCTGATCTTTTAAGAAGAGCAATGGGTAAAAAGAAAAGAGCAGAACTTGAAAAACAGAAACAGGGATTTATTGCTGGAGCTGTTAAAAATGGGATAGCAAAAGATGTTGCTGCTGGAATTTTTTTAAAAATTGAACCATTTGCAGAATATGGCTTTAATAAAAGTCACGCTGCAGCTTATGCAATTATTTCTTATCAAACTGCATTTTTAAAAACATATTATCCAAAAGAGTTTATTGCAGCATCAATGACCATGGATATATCTAATCAAAATAAGTTAAGTGAGTTTTATGAGGAATTAAAAAGGTTAAATGTTGAAGTTGTCCGTCCAGATATAAACGAATGTTTTGCTGATTTTAGAACAAATGATGATAAATTTTACTATGCCTTAGGTGGTATTAAAGCAGTAGGTTTTGAAGCAATATCCAATATTATAGAAGAAAGAATTTTAAATGGAAAATTTGAATCAATTCATGATTTTATAACTAGAGTAAACCCAAAAGATATAAATAAACTTCAATTAGAAGGTTTAGTTAAAGCAGGTGCTTTTGACAAATTAAATTCAAATAGAAAAGCATTGTTAAATTCTATTCCTGGTATAATTTCTAAAAGCAAAAATATATTTGATAACAAATCTGCTAATCAAATTGATTTATTTTCTGAGGACGAAAGTATTAAAGATGATCTTTTAATTAAAACTGATGATTGGAAATTTGAAGAAAGATTATCAAAAGAATTTGAAGCATTAGGTTTTTATATTTCAGATCATCCTTTAAACCAGTTTACTGAAATATTCGACGATTATAAAATAATTGATTATTCTAGCTTTATTTCCAATGATAATCAAAAAGACTCAAATATTGCAGCAACACTATTAAAAATTCAGGAAAGAAAAACAGCAAAAGGCAATGCTTATGCCGTATTAAAATTGACAGACCTTTCAAGTGTATTTGAACTTTTTATTTTTTCTGATGTTTTAGAATTAAATAGGGAAAATTTAAAGGAAGGTAGTTCATTAATTTTGACTTTGTTTAAAAATATTAGTAATGATGAAAATAGATTAACTAGAATTAATGTTCAAAAAATAGCCTCTCTCAAAGATTTATTTAACAGTCCTGTAAATGAGGTTTCTTTTGATCTCAAGTCTGAAAAACAAATTGAAACGATATCAAAAATTTTGAAAGAAACAGGCAAAACAAAAGTAAATATTAATATAATTACTGAAAATAATAGTCTCAAATTCAGATTGAAAAATAATCGGAAATTGGACAGAAAATTACTAAATCTAATAAGAAATCAAGAAATTCAGGGTATTATTAGTTAAATAATTACTTGTTAATTTCAATAAATATTTGTAAATACTCCTCTAATTAAATTAACACGCACACAGTTTTTGGTTTTATACCTCCGGTCCTTAATTGGAAATTACTGTGGTGGCTTAACCGGGAATAAATATGAAAATACCTAACGTTACAATACAACAATTATTAGAAGCAGGCGTTCATCTTGGTCACAAGACTTTAAGATGGAACCCAAAAATGAAAAAATATATTTTTGGAAAAAGAGACTCAATTCACATTATAGATTTAACTCAAACATTAGAATTAACAAAAGTTGCCCTTGAAAAAGTTTATAATACAGTCGCAAATAATGGTAAAATTTTATTTGTATCTACTAAAAAACAAGCATCAGAAGCTATCGCAGAAGTTGCTAAGGAAACTGATCAATATTTTGTAAATTATAGATGGTTGGGTGGAATGTTAACTAATTGGGGAACAATTTCAAATTCTATAAAAAAATTGAAAAAACTAGAGTCAGATTTAGTTGCTGAGAATAGAGGTTTTACTAAAAAAGAACTTCTAAAAATGAGTGTTAAAAAAGATAAACTTCAAAGATCATTAGGAGGTATAGCAGAGATGAAAAAAGTTCCAGATTTAGTATTTGTTATAGATACTAATTATGAGTCTTTAGCTATTGCAGAGTCTGCCAAATTAGGGATACCTATCATTGCTATTTTGGATAGTAACTCAAACCCAGATAATATTGATTACCCTATTCCAGGCAATGATGATGCAAGAAGAGCAATAGATCTTTACTGTAATTTAATAAAAGAAACAATCAATGCTGCAAAAAGTTCAGCAACAACAGCCGATTCAAAAGATGATAAAACTAAGGATTTTAAAGATAAGAAAAAAACAAAAACTATTCAGGAATTAGATAGAGAAAAATTAGAAAAAAAGTTTTCTAGTGAAGATAAGGAGAAATTAAACTAATGAGTGATGTAGAAAAAGTTAAAAAACTAAGAGAAGCAACTGGTGCTGGATTTAAAGATTGTAATTTAGCAATTAAAGAGTCCAATGGCGATTTAGATAAAGCAATTGAAATTTTGAGGGTTAAAGGAATTTCTAAAGCTTCAAAAAAAATGTCTAGAGATGCAAAAGAAGGAGTTGTGGTTGTTAGTGGTGATGAAACAAAAACATCAGTAATAGAAGTAAACTGTGAAACAGATTTTGTTGCCAAAAATGAGGATTTTATAACTTTTGTTAAAGAACTAAGCGAACTTAATAATGAAATAAATTCAAATATTGAAGAATTAAAATCCACAAAAATGCAAAATGGCCAGTCGGTTGAAGATAATTTGGTAGCATTAATTGCTAAGATTGGTGAAAAAATAACAATTGGTAAAGCTAAAACAATACAAAATACTTCAGGTTTAAATAATCATTATTTACATACAGTTGTAAAAGATAATGTTGCAAAATTGGCAGTTATGGTTTCCCTTGATACAAAAGATAACTCAGATTCTGTAAAAACATTTAGCAAACAATTATCCATGCATATTGCTGCATCAAATCCGTTGGCTTTAGAGTCAAGTTCTATAGATCAATCAATTATTGATAAAGAACAAGAATTAGTAACTGAAGAGTTAAAAAATTCAGGAAAACCTGAAGATATTGCTAAAAAAATCAGTTTAGGTAAAATGAATAAGTTTAAAGAAGAAAATGCTCTTTTAACTCAAGCATGGGTAATGGAACCTAAAAAAAAAGTTCAAGATGTGTTAAAAGAACTTTCTATAGCTGATTTAAAAATTAAAGAGTTCTATAGAATAAAAATTGGAGAATAAATGTTTGATGAGAAATCATACAGCCTAAAAATGGATAAGGCCATTGATGTATTCTCTAAAGAACTTTCATCACTTAGAACTGGAAGAGCTAACGCATCTATGTTGGATTTGATTAAAGTAGACGTTTATGGCCAGCAAATGCCTATCAACCAAGTAGGAAGCATAACAACGCCTGAGCCAAGAATGATAAACATTCAAGTATGGGACGTTAATAATGTTCCTTTAATTGATGCCGCAATACAGAAATCAGACTTAGGTCTCAATCCACAAATTGATGGTCAATTAATAAGATTACCTGTCCCAGAATTAAATGAGGAAAGAAGAACAGAACTTAAAAAGTTAATAAAATCTTATGGTGAAAAATGTAAGGTTTCTATTAGAAATATTCGTAGAGAAGCAAATGAAGATTTAAAGAAGTTATTAAAAGATAAAGAAATTGGTGAGGACGATGAAAAAATTCATGAAAAAAAAGTTCAAAATATCACAGATAGCCATATTAAATCCGTTGATGACAAAGTAGTATCTAAAGAAAAAGAAATAATGACAATATGAACCCTCTAAATCATGTAGCCATTATCATGGATGGTAATGGAAGATGGGGCATTAAATATAAAAATTCAAGAAACGCCGGTCATAAAGCAGGTTTAAAAACAGTAGAAAAAATAATTAAAGAAACAATTAGAAATAAAATAAAATTTTTAACTTTATTTGCTTTTTCAACTGAAAATTGGAAAAGACCAAAAAAGGAAATAAATTATTTGTTCAATTTATTAGAAAA
>CACJTS010000008.1 GCA_902596355.1 uncultured Pelagibacteraceae bacterium
CTAAATTTTTAATCATTTCAGGTAAACCAATTAATGAAGAAATAGCTAGAGGTGGACCATTTGTAATGAATACTAAAGCAGAGATCTTGCAAGCAGTTCAAGATTATCATAATGGTACATTTGTAAAATAAATTATGAAAGCTGTAAAAATTAATAAAACTGGTGGTGCTGAGGTTTTAGAGGTTAAAAATATATCTTTAGAGAAACCTGGTTCCGATCAAGTAACAATAGAACAAAAAGCTATTGGTCTTAACTATATTGATACTTACCATAGATCAGGTCTATACCCTTTAAAACTCCCTATTGGTTTAGGTTTAGAAGGTGCTGGAGTAATTACTGCGATTGGAGAAAATGTAAAAGACTTCAAAATCGGTGATAAAATTTCTTATGCTGGTATACCTTTAGGTTCGTATTGTACCCATAGAAATTATCCGACTAAGAATTTAGTAAAAGTACCTGATGGTATTGATCTTGAGATAGCAGCAACCTTGATGACTAAAGGATTAACAACTTTTTATCTTTTACATAAAACTTATCCAGTCAAATCTGGAGAAACAATATTATTTCATGCAGCAGCTGGTGGTGTTGGTCAGATATTTGGCCAATGGGCCAAAAGTTTAGGTTGTGATGTTATAGGTACAGTTGGTTCAGATGAAAAAATAAATATAGCAAAAGAAAACGGTTATGATCATGTAATTAATTACAATAAAGAAGATTTTGCAAAAAAAGTTTTAGAAATTACCGATGGTAAGGGTGTCCCTGTTGTATATGATGGAGTTGGTAAAGATACATTAAATGGATCAATTGAATGTTTGGCAATAAGAGGAATGATGGTTTCATTTGGAAATGCATCTGGACCTTTGTCAGATATAAATGTGCCAAAAGTTATCCAACCAAAAGGCCTATATCTTGTAAGACCTTCTATGCAACAATACTTATCAACAAGAGAAGAATTGGATGAGGCTTCAAAAACTATGTTTGAAAAAATTAGCTCTGGTAAAGTTAAAATTAAAATTTTTAAAAAGTATAAGTTAGAAGATGTTATTCGAGCTCATGAAGATCTTGAAGGAAGAAAAATTTTGGGTCCAGCTGTAATAGTTCCTAATTAACATCAACATCCATATCTGACATATGAAGTTTAAGTGCATTTGTTGAAATTTGAATTTCTCTAATAAAAAAAATTATAGATATAATCATCGACAAACAGCATGATCCAAAAATTACTCTGGCCAAAAAAACTTCGTCTAGATACAAAGCAAATACAGTCAACATATTAAAAAGAAACCCAAATGAGGCAAAAAGTATTGTCCATCTTAAAAGGGTTATTCTACCACTAAGATTAATAAACTGTTTTTTCCACTCCGGCGGAATATGCTTTTCGTAAACATGCTCATCATGAAGCTGTCTAATTAATATACTTAAAGAATGGAATCTATTACTGTAAACAGCCATCATTAAAGGAATTGCGGGAAACATTAGAGCTGTGACTGTGTAATCTATATTCATACGAATCAATTTGATTATGAAACTAGGCTTTGTTATTTACAAGTAAAATATTATGAACCAACTAAAACTTTTTATCAATTTAACTAGAATAGAAAAACCAATTGGCTATATGTTGTTATTTTGGCCCTGTGCTTGGGGATTAACATTAGCTTATGATTTTTCACTAAACTTAAATACTTATTTTTTTTATTTAATTTTATTTTTTTTTGGGTCAGTATTAATGAGATCTGCGGGCTGTATAGTGAATGATATTTTGGATAGAAAATTTGATGCAAGAGTATATCGTACAAAAAATCGACCTATTGCATCTGGAAAAATTTCTGTAAAATTAGCTATATTTTATTCTCTTGTGCTGTGTTTTTTAGCTCTTTTAGTTCTTTTGAATTTTAATTTGTTCACAATAATTTTAGCACTAGGATCAATGCCCCTTGCATTTACATACCCTCTGATGAAGCGATTTACTTATTGGCCACAATTATTTTTGGGTATCACTTTTAATTATGGATTAATTCTTGGTTGGACTGCAATTTATAGCCAAGTAGACCTTGCACCAATTCTATTTTATTTAGGGGCCATATTTTGGACACTGGGATATGACACAATTTATGGGTATCAAGATATTAAAGATGATGAAATTATAGGATTAAAGTCAACTTCAATTAAATTTAAGAGTAGAGCAAAAAATTTTTTATCATTATGTTACGCTACGTTATTAATTTTTTTTATATTAGGTGGTTTATATATGTCATTTAGTTTTACATATTACGTGTTGATCCTGATACCTGTTTGGCATTTGTTTTTTTATCAAATAAGAACCTTTGATCCTAACAACTCAAACAGTTGTTTAAAAGCATTCAAAAGCAATAATTTTTTTGGTTTAATTATATTTCTTAATATTTTAATTATAAAAAATTTGTGATGAAAAAAATTGAAATTTTTCAAAGACTCTATAACGATTACACCAAAAAATATTTAAATAAAATTATTTTATCTGCTTTTTTTTCTATACTGGTTGCTGGCAGCACATCTTCAATTGCTTGGCTTTTAGATCCTGCAATAAAGAAATTATTTATTGAAAAAGATCAAACATTAATAATTTATATTCCATTAATGATTGTACTTGCTTTTACAACAAAAGGCTTGTCTTTATACTTTGCTAAAACAACAATGATAGCTGTAGGTGAAGGAACAAAAAAAAAATTACAATACGACATGATTAATTCATTAATTGGAAATGATACTCAAGTTATCGATAAAAAGCATTCAGGTAAATTTATCTCAAATCTTACATATGACGTAACACATATTACTAACTTACTAAGCAATGCAATATTAACTTTATTTAAAGATTCACTAACATTAATTGGTTTATTAACAGTAATGTTTTTGCAGAACTGGAAACTTGCACTTATTTCAATAATAATGATACCTCTTGCTAGTATTTCAGCAAAAACTCTAGGAAAAAGAATTAGTAAAGTCACTACAGAAGCGCAAGAAAAATCAGGTTTCTTAACAACCTATCTTGTTGAACTATTTAAAAATCACAAACTAATTAAAGTTTTTCAAAAAGAGAATTATGAAAAAGATAGAGCTGACAAACACTTAAATCAATTAAAAGAAAAAAATCAAAAAATATTAACTGTTTTTGTAAGAATGTCTCCAATTATGGAAATTTTAACTGGAATTATGATCGCTATATTAATTTTCTATGCAAGTATTCTTATGACAAAAGGAGAGATTGATATTAATAATTTTTTTTCATTCTTAGCCGCAATGATGTTGGCTTACCAACCTGTTCGTGCATTATCAACACTTAATATGGTATTAAACCAAGGCTTATCCGCTGGTTCAAGAATTTTACCTATTATTGACCAAAAAAATAATATTAATGAAATCGATGATGCTAAACCTATTCAGGTTAAAAATTCTGATATTAATTTTAAAAATATTAATTTTTCTTATTCTTTGGAAGATGGCAAAACTTTAAAATCAGTAAATCTAGAATTTAAAGGTGGAAAGATGACTTCATTAGTAGGTCATAGTGGATCAGGCAAATCTACAATGCTAAACTTAATTCCAAGGATTTATGATGCTCAGTCAGGAGATATTACAATTGATGGACAATCAATTTACAAAAGTACTTTAAAATCAATTAGGAATGAAATTTCAATGGTTAGTCAAGAAACTACTTTATTTGATGATACAATAAAAAATAATATCAAATATGCGAAAGAAAATGCAACAAATGAGGAAGTTTATAAAGTTTCAAAATTGTCATTTTGTGATGAATTTATTAATAATCTACCAAAAAAATACGACACATTAATCGGGGAGAATGGAGTAAGATTATCAGGAGGTCAAAAACAAAGGTTATCAATTGCAAGAGCTATGATGAAAGATAGTTCTATTATTTTGTTAGATGAGGCTACTTCTTCTTTAGATTCTGATACTGAAGCTAAAATACAGGAAGCTCTAAAAATATTAACTAAAAATAAAACAACAATTGTAATAGCACACAGGTTATCTACAATTTTAAATTCTAACAATATTTATGTAATTGATTCAGGAAAAGTAGTTGATTGTGGAAAGCACGAGTATTTAATGAATAATTCAGAATTATATAAAAGTTTTTATGAAAAACAGATACAAAAATAAACATGTTTTTACTTTACCAAACATTTGTAACAATAATTTTATTAATATCGCCCGTAATAATAATTTATAGAATTTTTAAGAATAAAGAAGACAAACACAGATTTGTTGAAAAATTCAGTATATCTACAAAAAAAAGAAAAAAAGGAAAATTAATATGGTTTCACGGAGCAAGTGTGGGAGAAATAATAAGTGTAATTCCAATAATAAAACATTATGAGAAAAATAAAGAAATAAATCAAATATTGATTACATCTAGTACTTTAAGTTCATCAAAAATTCTTAAAAAATTTAATTTAAAAAAAACTGTTCATCAATTTTATCCCATTGATCATTTTTTTTTTACAAATAAATTTTTAAATTTTTGGAAACCAACATTAGCAATATTTATAGAGTCAGAAATTTGGCCATACATGTATTATAATTTAGATAAAAAAAAAATTCCTTTAATTTTACTTAATGCAAGAATAACAAAAAAAACTTATAAAAGATGGATAAAAATTAAAAAAATATCTCAAGTAGTATTTAACAAGATTAAAATTGCCTTTCCTCAAAACTCTGAGACAAAGTTTTTTTTAAAAAAAATTAAACTAAATAATATATGTAATACTGGAAATCTTAAATTTATTGAAGATCCTGATATAAATGAAAATAAAGTAAACAAAAATTTAAAATCGGAACTAAAAAAAAGAAAAATATGGGTTGCGTCTAGTACGCATGAAAGTGAAGAATTATTTTGTGCTCAAACTCATTTAGAACTGAGAAAAAAAGTCAAAAATTTATTAACAATTATTATTCCTAGACATGTACATAGAGTTGAAGAAATAATTAAAAAATTAGAAAAACTTAAACTAAGTGTTTCTTTACACAGCTCCAAATTAAAAAAAATAAAAGATACAGATATTTATATTGTTGACACTTTTGGAGAAACAAAAAAATTCCATCAAATTGCATCCTCGGTTTTTTTAGGAGGATCTATAATAAATAGAGGAGGACAAAATCCCTTGGAGGCCGCAAGATATGGGTCGAGAATATTGCATGGTCCAAATGTAAGTAATTTTAAGGATGTATATAATCTTTTGAGAGATTTAAATATTTCTAAAAAAATTAAAACACCTAAACAATTATCTTCTCTAATAATTTTCAAAAAAAATAAAAATTTAGGTTTAAAAATAAAGAATATGGGAGAAAAAATATTAAAAAAAACTATAAGAGAATTAGATAATTTAATAAAAAATGAAATTAAAAAAACCTAAATTTTGGGATTATAAAAAACCAAATACTTATGCATATATACTGTCTCCGTTATCATTATTAGTGAATATTTTTAATCAGTTTAAAATCAAAAAAAACAAAAAAAAATTCAAAATAAAAACAATTTGTGTAGGTAATATATATATTGGAGGTACTGGCAAAACCTCACTTAGCATTAAAATTAATGAAATATTGAATAAAAAAAAAATAAAATCTTGTTTTATAAAAAAATTTTATAATAACCAGAAAGATGAACAAAAAATATTAAGCAATAATGGAAAGCTTTTTTTATCTCATAAAAGAATTGATGCACTGAGACAGGCTGAAAACGAAAATTATGAGGTTGCAATACTAGATGATGGACTTCAAGATCAATCAATTAATTATGATGCTACATTTGTTTGTTTTAATAACATAAATTGGATAGGAAATGGAATGATAATTCCAGCAGGCCCATTAAGAGAAAGTATTATTAATTTAAGAAAATATGAACACATTTTTTTAAATGGTAATTTGGAAAATTTGGATAATATAAAGAAAGATGTATTAAATATTAATCCTAAAATTAACATACATATTGGAAAGTATATTGGAACAAATCTAGATCAGTTTGATATAAAATATAAATATTTAGTATTTTCAGGCATTGGGAATCATGGAACATTTATTTCCATGCTAAAAAAGAGTGGTTTAAATATTTTTAATGAAATTGAATTTCCTGATCATTATAGTTACACAAATAATGATATAGATAAGATTTTAGATTTAGCTGCTAACCATGATTGTAAAATCATTACAACTGAAAAAGACCACTTAAAAATAGATTATAAATACCATAGCAAAATTAAATTTGTAAAATCAGAACTTCAAATAATTAATGAGGAAAAATTTTTCAAATTTTTAATATAAATATGAAATATTTAAAATATTTTATTCAATTTTTGTTTGCAATTATTTTTTTTAGTATTTGCAAACTGTTGGGACCTAAAATTTCTTCTGACTTAGGAGGGAAAATTTTCGAAAAAATTGGACCTTATTTTAGATCAAAAAAATTAATTCATGCAAATATCAAAAACTCAATTCCTAGTGTTAGTTCAAATAATTTAAATACAATAATTAAACTAATGTGGAATAACTATGGAAGAGTATTTGCGGAGTACATGTTCATAAAAAATTTTAGAATGGGTAAGCTTTCTTCAAAAATTCAAGTAGAGGGACAAGAAATACTTGATGATATAAAAAAACATAATAAACAAGCAATCTTTGTTTCAGGGCATTTTGGTAATTTTGAGCTGATGGCAATGCATTTGGAAAAAACAGGTATAAATTTATCTACAATTTATCGACCATTGAATAATATTTTTTTAAATTTCATGATGGAAAGAATAAGAAAAAAATATATATGCAAACATCAAATTAAAAAAGGTATCGGTGGAATGAAAAAGTTAATAAATTTAAAAAAAAATAATATTTCTACAGCTCTCATGATCGATCAAAGAGTATCTGAAGGCATTTTATCAAATTTTTTTAACAGAAAAGCATTAACTACAACTGTGCCTGCACAACTTGTAAAAAAATTCAAAATCCCCGTTATTCCGATTTACATTGAGAGAACAAAAAATATTAATTTCAAAGTTACGATAAATAAGCCTCTTTTGTTTTCAAATAACGATACAATTCAAAATATTACAGACAAATTAAATAAAGAACTTGAAAAAATGATTTTAAATAAACCAGAGCAATGGATATGGTCACATAACCGATGGAAATAAATATTAGGATTTTTTTTCTTACTTCCTCTTTTTTGATGCTTCAATATAAGAAAAATATGGCTCCTGCAATTCAACATTCCAATAATTTAAATTTTCAAGTTGAATTTTTTTACCACTAACTGCACACTCAACATAATCGCCAGGCTCAATTATCTGAAAATTATTTGGCAAATATTTTAATTTTGCTAATTTTTTTAACATTTTTAGTTTATATAGTTTTATATGAAAGTTGGAATAATAGGAAGTGGAGGAAGAGAGCATGCTATTTGTAGCGCATTGAAAAATTCTAGTAAAATCGATAAAATATACTGTTTTCCTGGAAATGCTGGAACATCTAATATAGCAGAGAATATAAAAATTAATTTAGATGACTTTGAAATTTTAAAAAATTTTATATTTGAAAAAAAAATTGATTTAATTTTTGTAGGCCCAGAAAAACCTTTGGTTGAAGGTATAGTTGATTATTTAGAAAAATTTAAAATTAAAGTGTTTGGACCAAATAAGTTAGCATCACAACTTGAAGGTTCAAAAATATTTACAAAAAAAATTTGTCAAAAATTTAATATACCCACTGCAAAATTTGGAATTTTTCAAAACACAAAAGAAGCTAAAAAGTTTCTTAATAAAACAAGTTTTCCGACAGTTATTAAAGCTGACAACTTAGCATCGGGCAAAGGTGTCTATATTTGTAAAAATGAAAACGAAGCAAAAATTGCAATAGATGAAATATTTGGTGGAAAATTTGGATATGCAAAAAACTTATTAATTGAGGAGTTTTTAGATGGTGAAGAAATGAGTTTTTTTACTATCCATGATGGAGTAACATTTAAAAATTTTGGTACAGCTCAAGATCACAAAAGAGTTCTAGAGGGAGACAAGGGTAAAAACACTGGGGGGATGGGTGCATATTCTCCATCAAGATTAATTAATGAGGAATTAGAAAAAAAAATTATAAATAGGATTATAAAACCTACCTTAAAGGGTTTATCAGAAAGAGGGATACAATATAAAGGTTTTTTATACACAGGTTTAATGATTGTGAAAAATGAACCATATCTAATTGAGTATAATGTAAGAATGGGGGATCCAGAATGTCAAACAATAATACCCAGACTTGATAGCGATCTTTACGATATTATATTAGCTTGCTGCAACAGTAAGCTTAATGAAATAGATGTCAAATGGTCTAATAATAAAAGCTTATGCATTGTTTTGTGTTCGAAAGGTTATCCAGACGATTTTAAAAAAAATGTTGAAATAGAACACTTAAATAAAATAAAAGTTAATGAAAGTGATTTTTTATTTCATGCTGGGACTATAAACAAACAGGATAAAATTTATGCCATAGGCGGAAGAGTGTTAAATTTCGTCTCAATTTCTGAAAATTTTAACAATTCAAAAGAAAATATTTTGAATAATTTAGAAAAACTAAATTGGTCTGGTGGTTTTTATCGAAAAGATATCGGTTACAAGGTAATAAAATAATGCGAATAATATCAGGTTCTTTTAAAGGAAAAAAAATTCATCAACCAAATGATATTAAAACTAGACCTTTGAAAGATTTAACAAAAGAATCTATTTTTAATATCATTTCTCATTCAAATAAATTTAACTCAAAAATTGAAAATGCAAATATTCTAGATTTATTTTCAGGGGTAGGTTCCTTTGGGATGGAGTGTATATCTAGAGGGGCTAAAAAAGTTATTTTTATGGAAAACTACTCTAAAGTTATACCAATCCTTAAGAAAAATTTAACTCAACTAACTTCAACTGAAAATTATGAGATAATTGAAAAAGATATATATGAAAAGATTTCTTGTTTAAATTTATTTGACAAGTTTGATATTATTTTTTTAGATCCACCATATAAAGATAAAAATTTATATAAATTGCTTGAAAAAATTATAAAATTAAAAATTCTAAATCATAAAGGAATTGTGATTTTACATAGACATAAAAATGAAAAAGATACTTTTCCATCTGAATTCAAAGTTATTGAAGAGAAAAAATATGGTATATCAAAAATAATTTTTTTAAATTTTTAAATTAAAATTTTTTTTGTTTCTTGTTTTATTAGCTCTACAGCAGGTTGATCATAAGGATTTAAATTAAGAAATTTGCCCAAGAGGATTGTTTCCAAAATAAAAAAGCAAAATAATTCACCAAGTGTTTTCTCATCCCTTTTTTTTATTTCAAAACTTCGGAATGGGATATTTTTTTTCTTGAATATAACCTCTGTAGCTCGTTTTTGAGCGTGTATTATGTTTGAAAAATTTTTATTCTTCAGAAAGTTTAAAGAAGGCAAAATATATTTATTTTGAATTTTCTTTGAATTGGTTTCTTTGACATAAAAAAAAGTAAAAAAATTATTTTGTAGACCATCTAAATAAAATTGCATTACACTATGATTATCTTTTGGCATAGTTGATATAACTGGCAATAAACCTTTTTTTTTCTTTCCAAGACTTTCTGCAATAAGCTGTTGATACCACTTAAATAAATTTTCAGATTTTTCATCGTAATTAATTATTATCGAATTAAATTTTTTTTTTTTAATTAATTGAATTATTGATGATACATTTGAAATCAATGAATTAAAAAATTTCTTATTATTAATTAATAAATTTAATTGTCTAAATTTAGAACTATCTAATCCCATTAAATCTGCAGGCAACATCCCAACTTCTGATAAAACAGAATATCTTCCTCCAATAAAATTATTGTGGTGTATAATTTCAGATTTTAATTTTTTTGCTAAAAGAAAAAGATGATTTTTATTATTTTCAGTAATAAAAATATTTTGATTAGAATTATTTAAATAAAAATTCGTATTAGCAATTGTTTCAATTGTATTACCAGATTTTGAAACAATTATATTAATACAGTTGTTTTTTTTACCTATGTTTGTATTAGCTTGTAAATTATCAATAAAAACAAAATCTTTTTTAATTTTTTTTTTCAAAAATTGATAAATCGCTTGTGTACCAAGTGTAGATCCACCCATTCCGATAATTCTAAAATATTTAAATTTTTTATATTTTTTAAGACTTTTTTTTGAAAAACTATCTTTATAATTTTTTTTTAATGACTTAATTACTTCGTTATTTTCTTTAATTAATAACTTTAGTGTTTGTTTAATTTTAAAAATTGGTGTTTTTTTTTTATTTTCAAAATTTTTAAATTCTATTCCTGTAGAAATCATTAATTTTGATTTATTTTTTCTAATAACGATTCTTCAAAATTTCTATTTAAATCCTCTGTTTTATCTTGTTCTTCACTTTTATCGTTATTGGTAGTAATTAAATCTTTTATTGAATTTTCATCAGAATTTTTTTCGTTAACATTTGTCTTAGGTATTGGTAGTTCATTAAAATCTGGTGGCATAGCTAATGGAGATTTTTTCTCAACTAAAAACTCATCATTACTATTTTTTTTTTGATTTGTGAACCCTTCCTTTAATGTACCACATGAGTTAATTAAAAAAATTAGATTAACAAAAATTAAAATTTTTAAATATCTCATATATTTTTTTCTTTATTAAAATCAGTAAATTCTAGTAATATCATAAAAATTACTCCGATAGTAATGAATATATCGGCGATGTTAAATATAAACCAATGAAAATCACCAATATGAAAATCGATAAAATCTGGAACTGATTTGTAGAATATTCTGTCAAAAATATTTCCTAAAGCACCCCCAAGTATCATTAATAATGAATATTTTTGTAAACCTTTGCTTTGAGTTATCATATATAAAATAATAATAATTATAAAAATAATTATAAAAGTTAAAATATTATAAAAATTATTTTCATTTGATGAAAAAAGTCCAAAAGCTATTCCTTCGTTCCAAACTAAATATATATTTAAAAACTTAGAGGAAAATATTTCAGATCCAAGAAATTTCTTATCTAAATTAATTACATAAATTTTAGAAATTCTATCAAGTAGAAAAATAAAGGAAGTTAATAATGCATTAATTAATAAACTTTTATTTAAATTTTTTAAAATCATTAAGGATGTCTTGAACAAGATCCTTCATTTATTTTCCAACAAACTGGACACTTGATTCCTTTTGCTTTACTAGTAATTGCTGTTGTCTCAATATTATCTTCATAACTAACTTCAGCTTTTGAAGTAATGCAAAGTTCTGAAAAATCTGTATTTTCTGTAAGATTTTTTAATTTTTGACTTATTTTAATTTTTAAATCTGCCTCTAAACTAGATCCAATTTCTTTACTGGCTCTTTTTTCTTCAATACTTATATTACAAATATTTCTTATTTTAATTAATTCGCTCCATTTTTCGCTTAGTTTTTGGTTTTGAAATTTATCTGGAAATTCTAGAAAATTTTCAAGGTGAATACTTTTTTGTTCCTTAAATAATAGTTTAAAAATTTCTTCAGTCGTAAAAGACAAGATGGGAGCAAACCATTTTAATAGTGCATTTAAAATTATATTAAGAAGAACTATAGTCGATTTTCTTTTATTTGAGTCTATAGGATCACAATAAAGGTTATCTTTCCTAATATCAAAGTAAAAAGCAGATAAATCAACAGTACAAAAATTTAGCAATTCTTTGTACAAATTATGAAAATCATAATTATTAAAATACCTTTTAAAATTACAATTTAAAATATAGATTTTATGCAACATTAATTGCTCTAACTCAGGAAGCTTAGCCACATCTAGCTTTTCAAAATTTATTATTTCAAAATTATCATTTATATTTCCAAGTAAATATCTGAAAGTATTTCTAATTTTTCTATAAGACTCTGCATGTTGATCTAAAATAGAGTAATCTATTCTTAAATCCTCTGCATAATTTGATGATGCTACCCAAATTCTCAAAATATCAGCACCATACTTTTTCAAAATATCCTCAGGCGCAATTACGTTTCCTAAAGATTTAGACATCTTCAAACCTTTGCCGTCTACGACAAAACCATGAGATAAAATAGTTTCAAATGGGGCTCTATCTCTTGTTCCACAAGACTCTAATAAAGATGAATGAAACCAGCCTCTATGTTGATCTGAACCCTCTAAATACATTGATGCTGGCCATTTTAAATCATCTCTTTTTTCCAAAACAAATGAATGTGTTGATCCACTATCAAACCAAACTTCAACAATATCACTAAGTTTTTCATAATCATTAGCTTTAAATTTACTACCCAAAAATCTTTGTGGATCATCTGAAAACCAACAATCTGAGCCTTCTTTTTCATAAATTGATGCAATATTTTCTATAACTTCGTCATCAACTAAAATTTCTTTGGTCTCTTTATTAACAAATATAGGTAGTGGTACACCCCAAACTCTTTGTCTTGAAACGCACCAATCAGGTCTTGTTTCAATCATTGATTTTAATCTTTCTTTACCTTTGCTTGGATAAAAAGTAGTTTCATCAATAGCTTTTAAAGCTTTATCTCTTAATTTATGACTCTCCATTGAAATAAACCATTGAGGTGTAGCTCTATGAACAAGTGGAGCCTTAGATCTCCATGAATGTGGGTATGAATGAATCAATACACTGTTAAATAGTAAATTTTTTTGCTCTTTAAGTTTTTCGATCACAATTGTATTGGCTTTGAAAATATGAATTCCTTCAAACAACTTAACATTTTTTGTATATTTTCCATCTCCATCAACAGTTTCAATAGCTTTAATATTGTTGTTCAAGCACAAATTAAAGTCATCAGGCCCATGACTTGGTGCACAGTGAACAATTCCAGTTCCTTGCTCAGTTGTTACAAATCTAGCCTCCAACATTGGGATATCATATTCATAACCAAGATTTAAAAAAGGATGACTACAAATAGTGTTATTAAACTCTTTACCTTTGAATGTAAAAATTTTTTTATATTTTTTTAATTCACACTCTTTAACAACTGCGTCTAATAGAGCATCTGCAATGACAATTTTTCTATTTTTGAAGTGACCTTCGTCGTTAATTTCCAATATGACATAATCAAGAGACCCATTATATGCTAAAGCTTTATTTGCAGGTATTGTCCATGGAGTTGTTGTCCAGATAACTATTTCACTCCCAACTAAAAGTTTCAAATTAGATGATTTAACTTTAAATGAGGTATAAATTGTATCTGATTTATGATCTTGATATTCTACCTCAGCATCTGCAAGTGCAGTTTTCTCAACTGTTGACCATAAAACTGGTTTAAAACCTCTATATAGACTTCCTTCTTTTAAAAATTTACCAAGTTCTCTTACTATTTGTGCTTCTGCATCAAAACTCATTGTTGAATAATAATTTTCCCAATCACCAACAACTCCTAATCTTTTAAATTGACTTTTATGAACATCAATCCACTTCTCAGCGAATGTTCTACATTCTTTTCTAAACTCTACTATTGGGACCTCATTTTTATTTTTTTTATTTTTTTTATACTGTTCCTCAATTTTCCACTCGATAGGTAAGCCATGACAATCCCAACCTGGAACATAAATAGAGTCTTTTCCATCCATTTGGTGAAATTTTACAATTATATCTTTAAGAATTTTATTAAGAGCTGTTCCCATGTGAATATTTCCATTCGCATAAGGGGGTCCGTCATGTAAAACGAATTTTTCCTTTCCTTTACTTGCATTTCGTAATTCATCGTAAAGATTTATTTTTTTCCAATATTCAAGAATTTCTGGCTCTCTAATAGGTAAGTTAGCTTTCATGGAAAAAGCTGTTTTTGGTAGATTTATTTGTGATTTAGTCATTTTGAGTTTTTAGCAATATTTAAATCTTTTTTAATTTGAGCCCTTAATTGATTAACATTTTTAAATTTTTTTTCTTTCCTTATAAACTTTAAAAACTCTACTGATAAAAGCTTATTATAAAGATTTCCAGAAAAATTAAATAAATGAACTTCTAATAATATTTTTTTTTGATTAAATGTTGGCCTATATCCGAGATTAGCAATTCCTTTTAGATATTTGGTGCTGTTTTCCCTTAAAACTTTAACTGCATATACTCCTGGATTTGCTAGTACGTAATCTTGAATATCTATATTACAGGTTGGAAAACCAATTTTTTTTCCTACCTGTCTTCCCTTCTTTACAATTCCTTGTATCGTCCAATTTCTATTCAAAAGATTATTAGCTTTATCTAAAAAACCTTTTTGTAAATAATTTCTTATTAAAGATGAAGACACAATCTTTTTACTTTTAATTAATGGTTCTGGTTTAACAACTTTATAATGAAATATTTTTTCATATTTTATTAATAAATTTACATCTCCTTCCCTTTTGTTTCCAAATCTAAAATTATTACTAACAAAAATAAATTTTGGAGATAATTTTTTATTTAAAGTTTGAGTAATAAAAGTTAGTGCTTTTATTTTGGAAAATTTTTTGTCAAATTTTTTTGTAATAACAAAATCTACATTAAAACTATTGAGTAATTTAATTTTTTGATTGACGTTTGAAATTCTAAAATTTTTTAATTTTTTGTTGAAAAACATTTTTGGCATTGGATCAAAATTAACAACACCAATCTTTGAATTAAATTTTTTCTTATATATCTGCGCAAATTTAAATAATTTTTGATGTCCTAAGTGTAAACCATCAAAATTGCCAATTAAAATAATTGATCCTCTATGCATTTTTTGGATATTAAAATTTGTATAATGTTTTACCATTTTAAATCTGACTGAATATAGTTAACTATTGCTTCATATTCTTTGGCAACATTTTGGATACCTTTTTTTTTAATTTCATCTCTATGTATTCCGTTACTAATTAATAAAGAATCATAATTTAAAAGATTTGCACCTTTGATATCAGTATTTAAATTATCTCCAATAGCTAATATTTTTTTATCATTATTATCTATTGATTGATTGTAAACCTCTGGATGTGGTTTTCCAAAATACACAACCTCTCCACCCATCTTTTCAAAGACCATAGCTACAGAACCGGCACATAACTCCCTGACTTCACCACGATCTACGATTAAATCTGGATTAGTACAAATCATTAGTTTGTTTATATGCTTTTCAAGTAAACTTTTATAGTAAATCAAATCCTTATCATGATCATCAAATAGTCCAGTGCATAATAAATATTCACTATCAATAATTTCTCTACACTTATTCTTCTCAAATAAATTAAATAAGTCAAAATCTCTAGGAGGACCTATATGATAAAATTTTTTTGATATGAAAGATTTTTTTAGATAATTTAATGCGGCCTCACCTGAAGTAAACACATGTTCTCTCAAATCTTTATCCATCCCCATTTTATTTAAAAAATTTCTAACAGTTTCATTTGGTCGAGGTGCGTTGGTTAAAAGTACAAACATTTTATCGTTTTTTTTGAGTTCTTTAAGGACAGCTATTGCCTCTGCATGAAGATTGATCCCGTTGTGAATAACCCCCCATAGATCTATATAAAAAAGATCATAATTATTAGCTATTGATTGTAGGCCATTAAAATCTAAATTTTTGGTCATAATTTAAGGTATAAACCATAAAATCTCGAATTTACTAGCAATATTAATGTTCTGGAATTTTCTCTTCTTGAAATAGACGGCGAAATATCTATATGAAGCTCATATTTATAAAGATTTATAAAGGAGAATTTATGAAATTTAAACCGTTACATGACAGAGTTTTAATTGAAGTACTTGATAGCAGTGAAAAAACGGCTGGAGGAATAATTATACCTGATACAGCTCAAGAAAAACCTCAAGAAGGTAAAGTAGTAGCTGTTGGTGGTGGTGCAAAAACAGAAGATGGGAAAAAAATTCCTATGGATGTTAAAGTTGGTGACAAAGTTTTATTTGGCAAATGGTCAGGAACTGAAGTCAAGATTAATGGTAAAGAATACAGCATAATGAAAGAGTCTGACATTATGGGTATTTCAAGTAAGTAATTTAATTTAAAGGAGAAATATAATGGCAAAAGTTGTTAAATTTGATGCTGAAGCAAGAGCAGCAATGATTAGAGGTGTGAACATCTTAGCTGATACTGTTAAAGTAACTCTAGGTCCTAAAGGAAGAAATGTTGTAATGGATAAATCTTATGGTGCACCAAGAATTACTAAAGATGGCGTATCTGTAGCTAAAGAAATTGATCTTGAGGATAAATTTGAAAATATGGGTGCACAAATGGTTAAAGAAGTTGCTAGCAAAACTAACGATGAAGCTGGTGATGGAACTACTACTGCAACTATACTTGCGCAAGCTATTGTTAAGGAAGGCGTAAAATATGTTACCGCTGGAATGAATCCAATGGATGTAAAAAGAGGAATTGATGCTGCTGTAGATACAGTAAAAGAAAGCCTTGTTGCATCCGCAAAAAAAGTAAAAGACAGTGATGAAATTGCTCAAGTTGGAACAATATCAGCAAATGGTGATAAAGAAATTGGAACAATGATTGCGAAAGCGATGCAAAAAGTTGGGAATGAGGGTGTTATAACAGTTGAAGAAAATAAAGGAATTGAAACTGAGTTAGATGTGGTTGAAGGTATGCAATTCGATAGAGGATATCTATCACCATACTTTATAACTAATAGTGATAAAATGACTACAGAGTTAGATAACCCTTTTATTCTTTTACATGAAAAAAAACTAACTAACCTACAACCAATGGTTCCTCTATTAGAAGCTGTTGTACAAGCTGGAAGGCCATTAATGATAATTTCTGAAGACGTTGAAGGCGAAGCTTTAGCTACTTTGGTTGTTAACAAATTAAGAGGTGGTTTAAAAGTAGTTGCTGTTAAAGCTCCAGGATTTGGTGATAGAAGAAAAGCAATGCTTGAAGATATTGCAATTTTAACTGGTGGTCAGGTTATATCTGAAGATCTAGGTATTAAACTTGAAAATGTTAAACTTGACGATCTTGGATCTTGCAAAAAAATTAAAGTTGATAAAGATAATAGTACTATTGTTAATGGTAGTGGTAAAAAATCTGATATTGAGGCTAGATGTGCTTCAATTAAGCAGCAAGTTGAAGAAACTACTTCCGATTATGATAGAGAAAAACTCCAAGAAAGACTTGCTAAGTTAGCTGGAGGAGTTGCAGTTATTAAAGTTGGTGGTGCAACAGAAGTTGAAGTAAAAGAGAGAAAAGACAGAGTTGAAGACGCCTTAAATGCAACAAGAGCTGCTGTTGAAGAAGGAATTGTAACTGGAGGTGGATGTGCACTTCTTTATGCTGCTCAAGAACTTGATAAAGTTAAATCAAAAGGTGATGATCATAAAGCTGGTGTTGATCTAGTAAGAAAGGCTTTAGAGTCTCCAATTAGACAAATTACAATGAATGCTGGTGTAGATGGTTCGGTTGTAGTTGGTAAATTATTAGAGCAGAAGAAAAAAACTCACGGTTACGATGCTCAAAGTGAAGAGTATTGTGATATGTTTGCAAAAGGGATCATAGACCCAGTTAAAGTTGTAAGAACTGCACTACAAGATGCTGCTTCCATAGCTGGATTATTAGTTACTACAGAAGCAATGATCGCTGATAAACCAGAGGAAAAAGATGCTGCTGGAGGAATGCCTGGTGGAATGCCTGGTGGTATGGGTGGTATGGGAGGAATGGGTGGAATGGGAATGTAATACGATTCCCGTTTAGAACACTCTAAATACATACACTAAACAAAAATTAGAACCCTCGAAACGAAAGTTTCGGGGGTTTTTTATTAAAATATTTTATAAAAAAACTTTAATAAAATTTAGCAAAAGAATATCTTTTCCAAATTCTTCTTGGGGTAAAGGGTAGTAAACAAGTAGTAATTTTATTGTTTTTAAAATTCTTAGTAAACATCCAATCAGATTTTCTAATATCAAATCCCATTCCTGAAAAAAAATAATTTTTTGAAATCAATTTAAAAATTATTCTTATTTTTTGATAAAATGTTAAATGCAAATGTTCAAAAGAAATATTTTTGATATCAAAACTAGTTAAATTGAAATTAAATAAAACGTCATAATCCATCCCCTCAATATCGAGAGATAAATAATCAATATTGGATATTTTATATTTTTTTAAAAATGTAGAAAGTTTTATACAGTTTACAATTTTTTTTTTTATTTCTCCATGTGGAAAATGTTTTCTTACAAAAGCTTTTGAGTTTGAAAATATTTGATAATTTGGTTTATCTTTTTCTGAATAAAAAAATTCCATTTTTTTTTTATTCATATTGTCTGGTATTATAGCATAGTTTAATATTATAGTTTTTTCTTTTGAATAAAATTTTTTCAAATTTTTTAAGTGAATAGAGTTTGCCTCAACAATAAATATTTTTTTTTTAATTTTTTTTCTTTTTACAAAATTTGAAAAACCATCCTCAAAATTTGTATCAAAATTTGCTGAGCCAGATCCAATTTGAATTAAATTCATTATTTAAATAAAATATTATTATTTTTAAGTAACTATGTTTTTTTTTTATATATACGTGTTAAAGATTTTTTTTCAAACAATTCATAATCAAATAATTTAAGATAATTATATATTAAAAACTCATTTTCTGAATTTACCTCAATACATATTAATTTTGGAGTATATTTTTTTAGATCTATTGACTTAATAATTTTATAATCACTACCTTCGCAATCAATATTTAAAAAATCAAAGTTTTCTTTTACTAGTTCAGAAAATATATTTGTTTCTACTTCTACTTTTGTAAATTTTTTTATTTTAAATTTTTCTATATTTTCTTTGTTAACAGAATTTAAAGGGCTTAATTTTGAATCTAAATATAATGTAACAGTTTCTTTTTTATCAGACAAACAAGCTTTTATATTTATATCTTTTTTTCTACAAGAATTGAATAATTGAATACTAGTTTGACTAAAATCAATATTGGTACCAATCCAATTTTTTTTATGCAACAAGGCAGTATTGCTATATTTTACGGGATGATAGCAGCCTATATCTACATATTTGCCGATAAAATTTCCAAAAAATTTAGTAATAACCAAATCTTCTCCAAATTGGGAATAGGTTTTTTTGTTTATAAAATACTTGTATTTTAATCCATAATATAAAAGATAAATCTTAAATAGAATTTCTGATTTTAAAAATAGATTTTTATTCATTTTTATTTCGAATATATTAATAATAATTTTTTATGTCTAAAAGATATAGTGGTAAATCATTTAAAGATTCTAGTGTAAAAAAAAAACCTAAATTGAGTTTTAAAGAAAAAAGAAAACTGAAAAAAGATAAGCAAAAAAAGACAATTTAACCCTGAGTTTTGAAAATTATTCAAGCCAGTTATGATTTTTTTTAAGTTTTAATATCCTTTTAAATATGTATAAGAGCCAGAATTTATGAGCAATAATATAAGAAACATCACAATCATAGCCCATGTTGATCATGGCAAAACTACTTTAATTGATAACCTAATGAAACAAAGTGGCTCATTTAGAGATAATGAAGTTGTTGATGAAAGATTAATGGACTCGGGTGAGCTTGAAAAAGAAAGAGGAATTACAATTTTAGCTAAACCTGCTTCAATTAATTGGAACAATTCTAGAATAAATATTATCGATACTCCCGGTCACAGAGATTTTGCTGCTGAAGTTGAAAGAGTATTAAGTATGGCAGATGGAGCGTTGCTATTAATTGACTCTGCAGAAGGTGTTATGCCTCAAACAAAATTTGTATTATCTAAGGCACTCAAACAAGGATTAAAACCAATAGTTGTTATAAACAAATTAGATAAGGCAGATCAAAGAGCTAATGAAGTTTTAGATGAAACATTTGATTTATTTGTAAGTTTAGATGCAAATGAGGAACAATTGGATTTTCCAGTTCTTTATGCAAGTGGAAGATCTGGTTGGGCAGATCATGAAGTGGATGGTCCAAGAGAAAATTTAAATCCTTTATTAGATTTAATTATTGATCATGTAAAACCTGCAGAACTTGATAAAACTAAGCCTTTTGCAATGTTGTCAACACTACTTTATGCAGATAGTTTTTTAGGCAGAAGTTTGGTTGGAAGAATTACTCAAGGGACTGCAAAGGCTAATCAATCTATAAAAGCAATTAATTTAAATGGTGAAAAAGTTGATGAGGGAAAATTAACTAAAATTTTTAGATACGAAGGAACTAAAAAAGTACCAATAGATGTTGGTGAGGCTGGAGATATTGTAGTTGTTGCTGGATTAGAAAAAGCAAATGTTGCTGATACGATATGTAACTTAGAGGTTAACGATCCAATCCCTGCAACTCCAATAGATCCACCAACAATGTCAATTACAATAACTGTAAATACTTCACCTTTGGCTGGAACTGAGGGTAAAAAACTTACCAGTACTCAAATTAGAGATAGACTAGTTCAAGAAGCTCAAAATAATGTTGGAATTACATTTTCTGAAAACGATGGAAAAGACTCTTTTGTTGTAAGTGGTAGAGGCGAATTAATGTTAGAAATTCTTTTAACTCAAATGAGAAGAGAAGGTTTTGAAATGACAGTAAGCCCACCAAAAGTTTTATACAAAAATGATGAAAGTGGAAATAAACTTGAGCCGATTGAAGAAATTACCATGGATATTGATGATGAACATTCATCGAAGGTAATTGACTCAATGAATAGAAGAAAGGGTAAACTTATCGAATTAAAAGATACTGGAGTAAATAAAAAAAGGTTAATTTTTCATGCACCAACAAGAGGTTTAATGGGTTATACAAGCAGATTTCTTACACTTACTAAAGGAAATGGTGTTATCAATAGAATATTTCATAGTTACGGTCCTTTTGAAGGAGAAATGGAAGGTCGAAGAAATGGAGCCTTAATCTCAATGGAACAAGGAAAGGCTGTTGCATTCGCTATCTTTAATCTACAAGCAAGAGGAGAAATGTTTGTGACTCATAATGATGCTGTTTATCCTGGGATGATAGTTGGTCTTTCACCAAAACCTGGTGACATGATAATCAATGTTATGAAAGGTAAAAAGCTGACAAATATGAGAACTCAAGGCACTGATGAAAATGTAGTGCTTACACCCGTTAGAACAATGTCTATCGCTGAACAATTGAGTATGCTTAATACAGATGAAGCTTTAGAGATAACACCAGACTCATGCAGGTTAAGAAAAGCAATTCTTGATCCACACGAAAGAAAAAAAAGCGAAAAAGCTATAGCTGCTGCTTAATCAAAAGTTTTATCAACTAAATAAAGTCCTAAAGCAACGCAAGGACCTATGCCAAATGCAAATAACAAAGTTCCAATCCCTACTGTACCTCCTAAATACCATCCAATACTAACAACTGAAATTTCTAATGTTGCTCTTACAACAGCTATAGGAAAATTAGTTAATTTTTGTAATCCTATCATTAGTCCATCTCTGGGGCCGGCTCCTAAATTTGACACTAAATAAATACCTCCACCTATTCCAACTGTGATAACAGAAATTACAGCTAAAAATAATTGATGAATATAATTTGATGGTGTTGGAACATACTTGATACAAAGATCAATCATAATTGCAATAATCAAAGCATTAAATATTGTACCCATCCCTGGTTTTTGCCCAAGAGGTATCCATAAAATTAAAACAGCAATACTTATTAATAATGTGATAGTTCCAATACTTAAATTAACATTTAAGGAAATACCTTGGGCTAAAACACTCCAAGGAGAGGCTCCTGTGAATGAAACAATTAGCAATCCTTCACCTATTCCAAATAAAGATAAACCAAAACATAAGAAAAAAAATGTAGAAAACTTTGGTTTAAAATTAAATGGTTTTTCTGAGCTCCATTTTACTTTTGGAATTTTTTTTATTTTTAAAAACATAATTGTAATAAGCTATATCTATTAATGAAAAATTCTAATATTGTAAGCACCAAATGAAAAGGTTTGCAGTTTTTTTTCTTGTTGTATTTTTCTCATCAATTTCTTTAGCTCATATAGGTCATTATAACAAATTTGACAAAATAGAAATGGAGATCTTGAGAAATGATGAAGTAATTGGATATAACAATTATTATTTTGAAAGAGATGGTGAAAAAACGACAGTAAAAAATCAATATAAATTTGAGGTAAAATTACTATCAGCAACAATATTTAAAGTAGAAGGATATGGAGAGGAAATTTATTTAAAAGATAATTTAATATCTTTTCAATCAAAGACACTTCAAAATAAAAAAGAAAAATTTGTAAACTTAAAACTGGATAAAAGTAATAAAAAGTTTGATATCAAAGGGTCCTCATATTCAGGTGAAGCATCTATAAAAAATATTATTGGAAATTGGTGGAGTCATAAAATTTTGCAAGCAGAAAGCCAAATAAGTCCTATTTCTGGAAGTATAAAAGAACAAGTAGTTACTTTTATTGGAAAGGAAAGTATTTCAATAAATGGCAAACAATACGATACAGATCATTTTAAACTTACATCTGAAGATATGTCTCTTCCAGAGGATAAAAAATTAAATTTTGACATTTGGCTTGATAAAAAAACTTCAATTATTGTCAAAGTTACATATGAGAGAATGGGAAATTGGGAATATCGTTTAAAAAATCTTAAATAAAATTATCTATTTATTTTTTTATAAAGATCGTTTGCACTTATCCATCCAGCCTCTACTCTAGGACCTACAAACCAATCTGCACACACTCCTAAATTTAATTTATTATTCCAATAACTTTTTATTTTTAAGGATCTAGAATTTGAAGAATATTTCCAACCATGATTTATTGAAGTTAATATTTTTGTTTTTTTAATTCCAGTAAGTTTAAAAAATTGATCAATTAAAATCTTTGAGTTTTTTTCTTTATTTTCTTTATTTTTATTTATTTTTTTATTTGCCCAAAGGTTTGTACTTTGTAAAGTCCATAAATCATTATTACTTTTAAATCTTTTTTTACTATTTTCTTTAGCGGCCCACCCTAAAATTTTATCATTAAATAAATAACTTGATATGTTTTTATTTGTTTTTTTAATTTCGATCATGACTGTAATATTTGCATCCATTTTAATTTTTTCTTTGATGAAGGAATCTTTTATAAATTTTTTTGACAATTTTTTTAATTGAGGGAACGGACAAGTTAATATTAAATTATCATAATATTTTGTTTGGTTGTTCTTAAAATCTAATTTCCATTTATTTTTTATATATTTAATCTTCTCTAATTCGATTTGAAAATTACATTTTATATTCTTTATTAAATATTTGCTAATATCATTATTACCTTTGTAACCAATTATTTTAATGTGATTTTTATTTTCTTTTTTTAATTTGTTTAAAAAAATATGTTTGCCACTCCATTCTTTTAGAATTTTTTTTTTACGTAAATTTTTAATAAATTTTTTAAATTGAATTGTTTTTGGAGAAATATATTGTGCCCCGTGGTCAAATCCCTCTGACTTATTTAATCTTTTAAAAGAAGATCTGCCACCTGGACCTCGAGCTTTGTCATAAATGTGTACAGAATTTTTTTTACTTAACAAATTAGCTATTGTTGCTCCTGAAATTCCAGAGCCAATTACACAATAACTGCTCATTTTCCTGCAACAGTCATACCTTCTATCATCATAGTTGGTGAATTGACTGAATATTCAAATTCTAAATCATTAGCTAAAATTATATTTTTAAACATATCCTTAAAATTGCCAGCAATTGTTATTTCATTAACAGGATATTTTAATTCTCCATCTTCAACTAAAAAACCAGTGGCACCTACTGAATAATCTCCTGTTACAAGGTTAGATCCATGACCAATAGTTTCAGTAATATAAAGACTTCTTGAATTTTTTTTCATAAGATCTTCGTAGCTTATATTTCCTTTTTCAAAATATAAATTGGTAGTTCCACCACTTCTTCCATTTGATTTTAAATTTAATTTTTTTCCATTGTAAGTGTCCACAAGATAATTTTTAAGTATTCCACTCTCAATAAGTTGTAATGTGTTTGAATTTACACCCTCTGAATCAAAATTTTGAGAACCCATTCCTTTAACTATATCAGGTTTATCAATTACATTTATCGAATTAGCAAAAACCTGTTGATCAATCTTATCCTTTAAAAACGAAGTGCCTCTTGCAATTGCAGAGGCAGATATTGCACTTGCAAAAGCACTCAACATTCCTTTTGAAATTCTTTTATCAAAAATTATACTGATCTTCTCACTTCCAATTTTTTTTGGACTCAATTTTCTAATAGTTTGCTTGGCAGCTTTATTTCCAAGATCTGATGCTTGCTTAATATCAGACAAATGACGTTTGCTAGAAAATTCGTAATCTCTTTCCATGCTATTTTCATCTTTTGCAACTGTTACACAAGAAGCAGCAAAAGAAGAGGTTTTATAACCGTCACAAAAACCCTCACTATTAGCTAATATAAAATTTGATTTATTTTCGGTGAAACTAGATTCTGTATTTATAATTTGATTATCTGATGAAGCAGATTCCTCTAAATCTTTTAAATATTTTATTTTTTTATCGTTTTCAAATCTTGTTTCATCATACAAATTAAGACTACTAATTTGTTTGGCTAATAAATTTTTATCAGGCAAAGAATTAAATTCATCCTCTGGTGTAATTTTTGTAGTTTCAAAGCACTTTTCAATTAAAGTTTTTATATTTTCATCTAATAAATTTGATGATGAAATTGAAGATCTTCTTTTACCTAAATAAGTTTCTATACTTAATGCTAATCCATCTGATCTATCTGAGGCTTCTAAGGATTTATTTCTAAAATTAACTGTTTCTGAAATTGAGTGACCAACTGTAACACTTGCATCAGTTGCTCCCATTTTTTTTGCCAAATCTAAACAATATGAAGCTTTAGATTTTAGAAATTCTTGATCCTTAACCATAATATTTTAAAGTTTTGTACCACCTACTGTCATTTTATCGATCAAAATTGAAGGTTGAGCGACTCCCACAGGAACTCCTTGTCCAGCTTTTCCACAAGTTCCTATGCCTGGATCCAACATCATATCATTTCCTACCATCGATACTTCTTTAAGTATTGATGGTCCATCACCAATAAGTGTTGCACCTTTAATTGGAGATCCAATTTTACCATTATTTATTTCGTAAGCCTCAGTACAATTAAATACAAATTTTCCAGATGTAATATCTACCTGGCCACCTCCAAAACTGACTGCAAAAATTCCTTTATCAACAGATTTAATCATTTCATCTTGCGTTTGATTTCCACTTAACATCATTGTATTTCTCATTCTTGGCAAAACAATATGTCTATAATTTTCTCTTCTTCCAGATCCAGTAGATCTTGTATTCATTAATCTTGCATTGTGCCTGTCCTGCATAAAGTTTTTAAGAATACCATTTTCAATTAAAACTGTTCGCTCAGTTGGTGTTCCCTCATCATCAATAGTTAAACTACCTCTTCTATTATCTATCGTACCATCATCAACAATTGTTACTCCCTCACTTGCAACTTTTTCTCCCATAAGATCGTGAAATGCTGATGTTTTTTTTCTATTAAAATCTCCCTCAAGACCATGGCCAATTGCTTCATGAATTAAGATAGCTGGCCAACCAGGTCCTAAGACTACTTTCATCTCTCCAGCAGGTGCTGGTTTACTTTTTAAATTTACTGATGCAATTCTAAAAGCCTCTTCACAAACATTTTTCCAATTGTCATTTTTTAAATAATCATCATAAGATTGCCTTCCACCAATTCCATATACACCTGTTTCTTTTCTTCCATTTTTTTCCAACATTACAGAGACATTAAATCTAATTAATGGACGTACATCTGTAAGCGCTTCTCCACCTGATCGAATAATTTCAATTGATTTTTGCTCACCAGCAAAACTAGCAGTCACTTGTTTTACAGATCCATCTTTTTTTCTTAAAAAATCATTTACTTTATTTAAAACTTCTAATTTAGAGTCTAAAGTTTTTTGCTCAATTGGATTAATATCTTCATAAAATTTTTTATTAGATTTTGGAATTTCATGATTATATGTACCTTTAATTGATTTAAGAGTTGACTTAAGATTTTCAGAGGAATTTTTTAATGAGTCTTTTGATATTTCATTTGAATATGAATAAGCAACAACCTCGTTTGAAATAGCTCTGAAACCAAATCCTAAATCAGAACTATAGTTTGAGCTTTTTATTTTATTGTCATCTAACAAAATTGACTCTGATTTAGACTCCTCTAAATAAAGCTCACCATCATCACAATTATTTAGTGTTTCAGATACTATTTTATCTGCATCTTGTCTTGTTAAATCAGATTTGTTAAAGAAATTACTCATTCATCTTAGATAGTGGTTTGTTGATAATTTTCAACTGATCATTTTACGCATGTACAATCTATTACTAAAAGTTAAGTATTATTAAATGAAAGTATATTTTAATAATTCTTGTAAAATCTGTAGATCAGAAATTAACTTATATAAAAAAGAAAATATCGAAGATATTGACTGGATAGATATTACTAATAATTCAAATGCTGAAAAAGAAACATCTAGAAATGATAAAGAATTGTTAAGAAGACTACATGTTGAAGAAAATGGTAAGATTATTCAGGGCGCAGAAGCATTTCTTTATGTTTGGAAAAAAATTCCAAAATATAAATTTTTATATAAATTTTTTAGATTACCAATAATTTTCACAATCTTTAAATATGGGTACGAAATTATTGCTTTTTTTTTATATTTAAAAAATAAAAAGCAACTCAAAAACTAAGTTAAGAAAAATATTAAAAATTCGCTTAGTAAAGACATAGACAATAAAAACATTATTAATAATATTGAATACATGAGAGTTATAACTCTATTTCTTTTTCTCCTCAGTCTAACAAAAATTTTATCATCTAGATCTGAAATATCTCTTTCACCAACTACTGGATAATCATAACTCCATCGCCATGTAGATTGGCCTAATCTAGAGTCGAGACTATTAAAATATTTTATCCAGGCAAGAACATATTTTAATATTAGATACAAAATAATCATTAATGTTGAAGAAAGTAACATTCTTAATGATACTTAATTATGTAAGATAATTTAATTGATAATTTTGGCTCTTTTTCTTGCGATTAACTGCGTAAGAGCATCAACCATAGTATCTGAGGCCTTAAATATTTCATTGTTTTTAAACTCGTGAGAAATATTTTTTTCGGGATTGGTTTTATCTTCAATAACTATTCCTTCATCTGGTGAATTATTTTTTATATAAATTAATAAAAGCCATTCATCGTCTGAGGCTTCATCCCATTTAACAAATATTTCTCCTGTTTCAAATCTTCTGTCTATACATCTAAAGATGGACATATGTCTTGTTATGTGTCTTTTGTTTAATTGAAATACTAAACTGCTAGCACTTCTGTAAAAACTTTCGAGAGCAAATTCAATTTTCTGTCTAGCTAAAGTATATTCTTTTTCTTTTTGTAAAAGTGTTTCTCTATCTTCATCTCCTTGAATTTTAACTCCTAAAGCCTCTACTCTTTCTCTAATTTTTTGATCTCTTATAATTCGATATTTTTCTTTTAATTTTTCTATTCTTTGTTGTAAGCCAACATAATCCTCTCTCTTTTCTCTTAAGGAAATTTTTTCCAATTTCTCTAATTCTTTAACCTCTCTAACTCTGAATTTTTCAATTTGCTTATCTAATTTTAATTGTTGTAAAAATTGCTTTTGTTTTTCTGCTTGTTCAATTCTTAAAAGAGCTTGTTCTTTTCTTAAGAATAATTTTATTTCTTTTGTTCTTTGTTTTTCTAATCTAATTTCATCTTTTAAAGTTTGTTCTTTTAATTTAACTTTTAATTCAGCCTCTTTTTGCTTTTCTTTTGCAGTTTCAATCTTTTCTAATCGTTCTTTTTCTTGTTTTTCTAACTTTAACCTTCTTGCTTCATCTTTTTTTAGAGTTTTATACTGTGAAATTATGTCCGCTATTTTATCAAAAAATGCTTGGATATATTTTTCGAAACCAAAATTTAATCTAAACTTAAATTCAGGCTTTAGAGAATTTTGAAAGTTAACTACCTTTAAAAGAAAATCTGGTTTCTTTGGTATAGTAGATTTAAACTTTTTTGAAATCTTTTTTGATTGTTTTAGTTTTTTTGATTTTTTGTGTTTATTATTTTTTTGTTTTCTTCGATTATTAATTTTTTTTACAGATTTATTTTTAATCTTAAATTTATTTAACTTTTTAGATATTTTTTTAACTTTTTTTTTGGTTTTTCTTTGATTTTTAGAAATACTTTTTTTTATTTTTTTTTTCTTTTTTTTCATTTTAAGGGAATTAGTTTCTACCAATTATTTATTGATAAATATAGTCTCTTGTAACAGGTGTAGACGAGTAATTCTTTGTTAATTGAAATTGGTATACAACTTGATCACCCCATTTAAATGCCATCTCACAACCAGCAAGATAAAATTCCCACATCCTAAAAAATCTTTCATCGAACATTTGAATTATTTTGTCTTTATTTCGAATGCAATTTTCTTTCCAATGTCTTAGTGTATGTGAGTAATGAAGTCTTAAAACCTCAATATCTGCAACAATTAAGCCTGCTTTTTCAATCGGTGTTGTTACTTCACTTAAACTAGGAGTATAACCTCCTGGAAAAATATACTTTGTGATCCATGGATGTGGATCTCTTGGAGGATTAACTGATCCTATGGTATGAATTAATGATACTCCATCGTCTTTTAAAAGTTTTTCAACTTGTAAAAAAAATTTTTTATAAAATTTTCTTCCTACATGTTCAAACATTCCAACACTGACTATTCTATCAAATTTTTCATTGAGTTCTCTGTAATCCATTAACTTAAAGTTTAATTGATTTTCTAAATTAAGTTCTTTTGCTCTTTTCTTGCAGTAATTAAATTGATTTTCTGAAAGTGTAATACCCGTTACTTCACAATTTGCACTTCTTGCAATATCTATTGCTAGAGAACCCCATCCACATCCAATATCTAAAACTTTTTGATTTGGTTTTATGTTAAGTTTTTTTATTATGTGTTGAATTTTATTATTTTGTGCAGTTTCCAATGTATCTGTTTCATTTTTAAAATATGCACATGAATATTGTCTTTTAGGATCTAAAAATAAGTCATAAAGATCATCCGAAATATCATAGTGATGAGAAACATTCATCTTTGATTTTTTTATAAAATTAAAATTAGTTAAATATCTATATGAACCTCTTAATCGATTAATTAAATAACTAAAAAAATTTAGGTCTCCTCTACCAAAATTCATTAAAGAAAGGTCTAAAAATTCAGTTAGTGTTCCATTTTCTATAATTATTTCCCCATCAGTATAAGCCTCCCCAAAATATAAGTCTGGATTGAATAATAACTTATAATGAAGATTTTTATTTAATATTTTTAATTTTATAGGATTTTCACTTTTTGGGTTTCCAATAATGTAACTTTTTGAATTTGCATCAACTAATATAAATCCGTCTTTTTTAAACACATTGTTTAAAAATCTAGCTAGTTGCATCTAAGCCGCCTTGGTATTTTTTAATGAGAAATTTAATTTCTCTAAATTATTTATTAAATCTATTTCATCTTTGGAATTTAAAATGCTAAGTGGTGGTAAAAGATTTTTATAATGTATTTCTTTTTTACTAAAGTAAGTATGTAAACCTGAAATCAAATTATATTTTTCAAATTCAGCTCTTACATCGCAAAGATTTTGGTTTATTGTCTGATCATGTCCATCATTAAAATCATCATATACTTTTCTTGCCAGTGCAGAAGTAGCATTGCATGTAGCTGTAATTATTCCTGAACAGCCCAACTGAAGTCCTTTAAATAATTTAGATTCTGATCCAGGTAAAACTGAAAAATTATCAATTTTTAAGTTTTCAAAAAGATTGTAAGAACTATCTTTTACTCCAATAATATTCTTTGGATATTTTTTAACTAAATCTTCAATACACTCAGCACTAAACTTATAACCACATAGTTTTTCAAAATTATATAGTACTATTTCACAATCAGAAATTACCTCTACTATTTTGCTATAAAATTCTATTACCTCTTTATCTCCATATTTATAGTAAGCAGGTGGCATAATTAAAAATCTGTTAAAACCTAAAGATTTAGAAACTCTCATCAAATTAATTGTTTCACCTAAAGAATTTAAACCAGTGCCAATAATATACTTTTCTTTGTATTTGCTTGAAGTCAGATGATTTAACAAATTAATTTTTTCAGAGATAGGAATAAGTTGGGCCTGTCCAGTGCTTCCAAAAATAGCTGCTCCATGACAACCATTATCAATAACCATTTCTGCGTGTTTAATAGTTTTTTCAACATTGAGTGTTAAATCATCATTTAACACTGACATTGAAGCTGCATATATTCCTTTTATTAAACTCATATATTTTTTAAAACATATAATAATTAAAAAAATAATGAATAAAAGAGTAAACTTGATTATTGGTTCAGGAGTATTAGGCGCGTATTTATCAGCTGAACTTTTGAAAAAAAACGAAAAAGTAATTGTAACTTCGAGATCAGTAAATAAAAAATTTATAAATTATAAATATCTTAAAATAAAACATAAAATTAAATTTGAAAAACTTAACACAAGCAACAAGAGTCAAATTGAAAATATTATTCAAAAATATAATCCAAAAAAAATATTTTATTTCAGCGGGCAAGGCTCTTTAATAAAAAGTATTAAAAGTAAAAAGGAAACTCTAAGTTCACATTATAACGGTACTAAAAATTTCTTAGATATTTTAAAAAGTCAAAAATTAGATACTAAATTTTTTAAAGCTAACTCAGGTTATATATTTTCACCAAAAAACGGGCTTGTTCATTTAAATTGTAAATTCTCTTCCAACAATAACCCATATATCAAAACTCAGCAAAAAGTATTTGAATTAATGAAAATATATAGAAAATTTGGATTAAATTTATCAAATTTGATATTTATGCAAATTGAGTCCCCATTAAGAAAAAATGATTTTTTTATCAAAAAAGTTTGTTTGGGAGCTAAAAATAAAAAAAAGATTATTGTTGGAAATTTAAATACATTTAGAGATTATTCTTGGATTACCGAGGTAGTTAAAGCAATACTACTCACATCTGACTTAAAATCTAAAGATTATATTATTTCAGCAGGAAAAAAACTTTCTGGCATTGAAATAATTAAAACAGCTTATAATCTTAACAAATTAGATTATCGAAAATATTTTTCAATTAGTAAAAAATTTTTTAGAGAGAAAGAAAATAAATTTTTAATTGGATCAAATAAAAATTCTTTATACTTAAAAAATAAACATAATTTTAAATTTAATATTTTTGGTAAAAAATTAATTAAAAAAATGTATAAAAGTTTATGAAGACAGGTATCTATTTAAGTTATATTGGCTTGGGTGCAAATTTACTTCATCTTTCCTATTGTCATCAAATTGCCAAAAAACATGGACCGGTAACTATTATAACTCTCTGTAAAAATTTAAAAGAGGCACTAGCTGATGATCCTCTTATTGAGAATGTTTATTATTTAGAAAAATATCACAAAAAACTTTTAGACATTTTTAATCTTAGTAAGATTCTTAAACAATTTCATTTTCAAAATTTATTAATTTATTATCCAAGTTTAAGATTATATTTTGCAGCAAAAATAGCTGGTATTGATAACATATGGTCATATAAATCAAAAAATAAAAAAAATTTACACCTAGTTAAATCAGCAAAAGAATTTACAGAAAAATTTCTTAATATTGATAATTGTCCTACTGAAACTAATTTTTTTATCGATAAAGATAGAATCAAAAAAGTTAGAGAGGAATTAAATAATAATAGTTATAAAATAGTAATTGGTGCAGGTTCCTCAGGTCCAACTACAAGATGGGGTGCAAAGAATTATGCTGATTTAATAAATAAGTTAAATGAACTAGATGATTATTTTTTTTTTATTTTATGTGGTCCAAATGAAAAAGAGATTGAAAATCAGATTGTATCTAAATTAAAGAAAAAAAATTTTTTAACTTTAAGTAGCAAAAAAATATATGATTTAATTCCATACCTCGGTATTTCAGATATGTATATTGGTAATGACTCATTTGGTTCACATGTTGTTTCACAGTGTGGAAAAAAAAGCATTGTATTTCTCTTAGACGCTCCAAAAGCGTATACAGACTATAGCAAGAACTATTACAGAATAGTTCCCGATGGATATAAGATTGATGAAATAACTCATGGCACTAATGCAGATCCAAACTCAATTTTAGTAAAAGATGTAGTTGAAATAATTAATAAATTAAAAATTAACTAATATCTTTTAATACAATTTCCTTAGCCTCATTAACTATTGCTGAAAGTCTTGATGTTTCAGGAGAAATATCTGGATGTATTTTTTTTTGGATTTTTTGATAAGCTTTATTAACTATTTCTTTGGTTGGTTTTTTATTAATATCTAAATTTAAAATCTTATATGCCTCAGATATTGATAATGATGAAGAATTATTATTTTGATATTGATTAAAAGAAAATCTTCCAGAATTTCTTAAAGTTTGAATAAGCCTATAAAGAGAAAGCAATTGTATCAATGATAAACCTTTAAGTTTAACTAAAGCAAGACTTGCAAGAGTTAATGGCAACGTAAGTAGAAATTTTCCACCAATAGCAAATAAAATTGCTAATAAAGCCAATAATAAAATTGTTATCAGCCTCACTCCTTTTGACATTTTTTTTGGAGAAATATTTGACCACCATCTTAATAAAAAATATAAGATGACTAAAATTACAAGTAGATAAATAATAATATTCATATATTTCCTTATTAAATGAAAGTACCACAACTTAAAAAAAAACTAGAGATAAAAACTTGTCACAATATTGATTGGGAAGACAATTACAGCTGGATTCATCAAGATAATATTTTAGAAGTCCTTAAAGATAAAAGTAAGTTAGATCCTGAGGTAAAAAATTATTTAGAAGATGAAAATGCTTATACAGATCATCATTTAAAAGATACAAAAGATATCCAAAAAAAATTATTTGATGAAATTAAAGGAAGAATTAAATTAGATGATGAATCTCTACCTTACAAAGATCATTCTTATGAGTATTGGACAAAAACTACAACAAAAGGAAATTATTCCATAAAATTGAGAAAAAAAATTGGTTCAGAAAATGTAGAAGAAATATGGAATGGAGATAAAGAAAAAGAAAAGCTTAAAACTGAATATTTTGGGGTTGGAGATTTAGAAGTAAGTAATAATGATAAATATCTTGGATACTCTTTAGATCTTAAAGGTTCTGAATATTATTCAATTTATTTAAGAGATATAAAAACAAACAAAATTATTTCAAAAGAAATTACAGAAACATCAGGTGGAATAACATTTAGTTTAGATGATAAATATATTTTTTATTCTAAACTTGATGAAAATCATAGAGCAAGAACAATATACAGGCACAAAATAGGAGATTTTGATGGCAAAGATGAATTAATATTTGAGGAGAAAAGTGAAGCTTTTACAGTGGGAATTGGAAAAAGCTCAGATGAAAAATATTATTTTATAAATACCTCTGATCACAATACCTCAGAGCAATATTATTTTAAATCAAATGAATTAAATCCATCTCCAAAACTTATTATTGAAAGAGAAAGAGGTGTTCTTTATTCTGTAAATTCATGGGATGGTAAATTTTATAATCATACAAATAAAAATGCTGAAGACTTTAAAATTGATATTTGTGACAATTTAGAAAATCAAAATTGGAAAACATATATTCCAGCAAAAGATGAAGTTTTAATTGGTGGTTTAACATTCCTTAAAAATTGGATTATTCGTGGTGAAACATCAGATGCACTTGATAAATTATTTGTCAAAAATATTTCTACAAATATAGAAGAAGAATTAATTTTTTCTGATGAAACTGTTTATGTTCCAGGAGTAAGCTTAACTCAAAAAGATAGAAATACTGATGAAGTTTATTTAGGATACTCATCACCTAAAACTCCTTCTAGAGTATTTAAATATAATTTAGCAACAAAATCTAAAGAACTTGTTAAAGAACAAGAGATCCCATCTGGACATAATAAAGATGACTATATTGTTGAGAGAGTTGAGTTTAAATCTCATGACGGAAGAATGGTTCCATTAACAATTACTAGACACAAAAAAACAAAAATTGATGGGTCTGCAAATGTTTTATTGTATGGATATGGGTCTTATGGAAATTCTATGTCCCCAAGTTTTTCGTCTACAAGACTAAGTCTTATAAATAGAGATATAATTTGGGCTACAGCTCATATCAGAGGTGGAATGGAAAAAGGTATGAAATGGTGGAAAGAGGGAAAATTAACAAACAAAAAAAATACTTTTGAAGATTATATTTACGCAGCAAAATATTTGATTGAAAAAAATTATACGTCAAAAGGAAATATTATTGGAATGGGTGGATCAGCTGGAGGATTATTAATGGGAGCTGTAGTCAATCAATCTCCTGAATTATTTTTAGGAATTATAATGGCTGTTCCTTTTGTGGATTCTTTAACAACAAATCTTGATCATTCTTTACCTTTAACTGTGGGAGAATTTGACGAATTCGGAAATGCAAAAGAGAATAAAGAACACTTTGATTATATTTTTTCATATGCGCCCTACAACAATATTAAAAAAATGGATTATCCACATATTTTTATTACAACAAGTTTAAGTGATAATAGAGTTTTATTTGATGAACCTGCAAAGTTCACAGCAAAACTTAGAGACTATAAAACAGATAATAATTTACTTCTTTTAAAAACCGAAATGAATGCTGGTCATGGTGGAAAATCTGGAAGAGATGGGGCAATAGAAGAAATTGCTATTGACTATGCATTTGCATTAAAGATTTCTAAAAAAATTTAGTACATTTTAAATCTTGAAAAAAACAAATTAATTACCATATAAATTTGGTAAGTCGCCTAATGGGGCTTGCAAAAATAAACTTGCTTAACAAAGGAGGATATTATGACAAGTAAGGATCTATCTATATTTAACTCACTTAGACCTTTTTCAATTGGTTTTGATGACATGTTCGACCAATTTGAAAATATGCTAGGAAATGGGAATTTGACAATGCAGTCAAATTATCCACCCTACAACATCCGAAAGACAGGTAAAGACAACTATGCAATTGAAGTAGCATTGGCTGGCTTTAGCAAAAAAGACGTCGAGGTTGAGTTCGAGGACAATTTATTAACCGTAAGAACAAAACAAGTTAATAAGTCTGAGGACAGTGATGTTAATGGAGAAATTATTCATAAAGGTATTTCTCAAAGACAATTTGCAAGATCATTCACTATAGCTGATGATGTAAAAGTTAATGGTGCTGAGCTTAAAGATGGTCTTTTAACAATATCTTGTGAAAGAATAATTCCAGAACATAAAAAAAAGAAGCTTATTGAAATTAAATAAGTCCTAAACCTTGCTTGTGGGGATTTCTCCCCACAAGTTTAAATTAATTATTTCTTTGCCATTATAGCATTTAAAACAAATGCTAGTAATCCAGCAGGTATAAGTCCAGTTGTTAACAGTAGTTTTAAACTTATTCCAAAATCTGGAATATTTTTCACAAAGTCCGGTAACAATGACATTCCAATTCCAAAAGACAAAGAAAGAGCTAAGATTAATAAATTTCTTTGATCCATTTCTGCCCTTGAAATCAATTTAATACCAGCAGCTACAATCATACCAAACATAATAATTGCTGCTCCACCGATCACAGACTCTGGCATCGCTGCAATTATTCCACCTAATTTTGGAAATAATCCCATAAGAACCAAAACTATTCCAGCTATAGTTCCAACGTGTCTACTTACAACTCCTGTAAACGCAACTAGTCCAGCATTTTGCGAATAAGATGTATTTGGCATCGCATTAAATATTGCACCAAATGCAGTACCAACACCATCTGCCATAATTCCACCTGATATTTCTTTATCTGTTGCCTCTCGTTTAGCACCACCCATTGTTGTAGCACTTATATCTCCAATTGTTTCAATTGTTGTAACAACTGACATAAACAACATTAGAATTATTGCACCGGGTACAAAATCGATTCCATATTGAAGTGGCATTGGAAATGCAAACCATGATGCGGAAGCAATTTTTCCGTAGTTAACCATTCCAAGTGCAGCTGCAACTATGAAGCCGGCTACTATTCCAATTAAAATTGATCCTGCTGAAGCCATCCCTTTACCTCTAAGATTAAAAAAGATAGCAACTATAAACACTGTGAAAGCAACTGTTAAATGATTTGCATTTGCAAAGATTTCAGGTTTATTATTCATTAACCATCCACCTCCACCAGCATACATAAAACCAACTTTAAGCAAACTAAATCCAATCATTAGTACAACTATACCAGTGACTAATGGTGGGAATAGATGTCTTATTGGTTTTAAAACTTTTCCAATAAAAATTTGAAAAATTCCTCCAATGAACGCTGCTGTAAATACAGCACCTAATCCTGCTGCTTTAAATGGTAGCATAATTGGTATAAACGCAAAACTTGTTCCTTGAACAATAGGAAGTCTTGCACCAATTTCTTTGTATCCAACTGTTTGGATAATTGTTGCAACTCCTGCAACAAACAAAGCCATTTGAATCAAAAATATTTTTTGTTCAGGCGTTTGACCAAAAACTCCAGCCACAATAATAGGAACCGTTATATTACCAGCAAACATTGCTAGTACGTGCTGAATTCCTAAAGGTATGGATTTATTTAATGGAAGTTTTTTATCCGGACTGTTTGTAGAGCCCGCTTTTGTTTTTCTTGAAGCCATATAACCTCCGTCGTTAACTGAATATACGTTACATTATTGGCTATGAATTAATATAAAAAAACTGATTTGTTTAGAAGAACTCCACTATAGATAGTGAAAAAAACCTATAATGAGCAGATTTATTTTAATTAATAAATTTTAAAAGCAACCGTTTGAAACAAAACCCACAACTATATTTTCTGAATTTATTTCAAACCTACGTTCACATGGAACAAGGTATTTTTTGCTATTATAAACAAACTCGAAATTGCCTTTAGCATTTTTAAAGTCTTCGTCTGGTTTTCCAAGCTCCATCTGAAGTTCACTAGCTGATTTTCCTAGAAATTTACTCAATTTTTCATTTTCCTTTTCAACAATAGCATCTGTTTTATCTTTAACAGTTTGGCACCCTGAAAAAAAAATTAATATAATTACAAGACTTAATGCTGATTTTAATTTTGACATAAGTTTAAATTAACATTTTTCGTTACATTCATTATTAACTTTTAAGTTGTATAAATAATTCATTTCTTATTACTTTTAAGTTTAATTATAGTAACAATTGTGTTCTTTATTTGATGGTTCAAGCATATGAATGAAAAAGCCCTAGAAAAGATACTAAATATATTTTTAAAAGAAGTTTTACCCTTAACTGAACAAGGTGTTGCCAAAGGTAGTAAAATATTTGGTGCCGCAATAATTAAAAAAGAAGATTTATCTCTTGTAGCTGCAGAAACAAACAATGAAATAGAAAATCCATTGTGGCATGGTGAGATGCATACTCTTAAAAAATTTTATGAATTAGATACAAATACAAGACCAAAAGAAAAAGACTGCATGTTCTTAAGTTCACATGAGCCTTGCAGCATGTGTTTGAGTGCAATCACATTTTCTGGCTTTGATAATTTTTATTATTTGTTTCCATATACTGCCACAAATGATGAATTTAATATTCCACATGATTTAAATATACTCAAAGAAGTATTTAAAATTAATGATGGAGAATATAATAAAGAAAATTCCTATTGGAAAAGTCAGAATATAAATTTACTTATTGAAAATTTACCTTCTTCAAAAAAAGAAAAAATTTTAAATCAACTAAACGAAATTAAAAAAAAATATCAAAAATTATCAAATCAATATCAGGAAAATAAGGATGGAAATTCTATACCATTAAATTAATTAATGAATACAAACCTTAAAATTTCAAATGTAACTAAAATATATCCTGGGTGTGTTGCAAACGACAATGTTTCACTCGAGTTTAATAGCGGTAAAATTTATGCTCTTCTTGGAGAAAATGGTGCTGGAAAATCTACACTAGTTAAAATTCTATCAGGCGTCATCATTCCTGACGAAGGTAAAATTTATTTAAATGAAAATAATCTAAAGCTTAATTCGCCATTAGATGCAAAAAAAAATGATATTGGAATGGTATTCCAGCATTTTAATCTTTTTGAAACATTGTCCGTATTTGAAAACTTAATAATAGACTCAGATGAACAAAGAGAAAGTTTAAGAGAAAAAATTGATACAATTATGAAAAAATATAATTTTTCAATTGATCTTGATATTCCTATTCTAAATCTATCAGCAGGTCAAAAACAGAAAGTGGAAATAATAAGATGCCTAATAAGGAATCCAAAAGTTTTAATTATGGATGAACCAACATCTGTATTAACAGAACAAGAAACGAGTGAATTATTCTTATCTTTGAAAAAATTTTCAGAAGAAGGAATTTTAATTATTTATATTACACATAAACTAAAGGAAGTTATGCAGCTTTGTGATGAAGTTGCTGTAATGAGAAGAGGAAAGTTAGTTTCTGTAAGTGAAATAAAGAACGAGAATATTGAGTCACTTGCTAACAAAATGGTAGGTCAGAACCTAAAAACAATTAAGAAAAAAAAGGCAAAAACTTCATCAGATCAATTAATTAAAATAACTAATCTTAATTTTACAAGTGAAGATCCTTTTGAAACAAATTTAATTGATATTAATTTTTCTGTTAATCGAGGGGAATGTTTAGGAATTGCTGGTATATCGGGAAACGGACAAAGTGAATTATTTCAAGTATTAAGTGGTGAAATTATTTCGGAAAAGAATTCTATAGAATTTAACAATAATTACATAGGTGATTTAAATCCTCAAGAAAGAAGAGAATATTTGATGGCCTTTTCTCCAGAGGATAGGCTTGAGCAGGCTGCAATTCCACAAATGAAAATTTTTGAAAATGTAGCTCTAAACAATTTTAAATCATCAAATTTTTTTAATAATGGATTAATAAACGAAAACAAAATTAAAGAGCATTCTAAAAAAATAATTTCAGATTTTAATGTTAATACAGACAACATTGAATTAAAAAGCCAATTTTTGTCCGGAGGTAATCTTCAAAAATTAATTATTGGAAGAGAATTAATAACTTCTCCAGATTTATTAATTTGTTTTAATCCAACTTGGGGTCTAGATGTTGGAGCAATAAATTATATCCATGAAACATTGATTAAAATCAATGAACAAAATAAATCAATTATATTAATATCTACAGACACTGATGAGCTGTTAAAATTAAGTGATAAAATTTCAGTAATTCATAAAGGAAAATTGTCAAAAATTATGAATGCTGAAGAAGTTACCTCTGAAAAACTTGGGATACTAATGGGAGGAGCAAATTGATTAAAATCGTAAAAAGAGATCAACCATCAAGAGCTATTTTTTTCTTTACACCTGTGTTAGCTATTTTTCTAACATTAGTAGCGGGAGGTTTGATTTTTTTTATCTTAGGTTTTAAACCATTTGAAGCTCTTAAATTTTTTTTCATAGTTCCAATTGCAGATAAATATGGTTTCAGTGAATTACTATTAAAAGCTACACCTCTTTGTTTAATAGCAATCGGTTTATCTTTTTGTTTTAAAAGTAATAACTGGAATATTGGAGCCGAAGGACAATTAACTTTCGGGGCGATAGTTTCTGGAGGAGTAGCATTATTGTTTTATGAGCAAGAAGGGTTTTACATTCTTCCAATAGTAATTTTAGCTGGTGCAATTGGTGGTATGCTGTATGCATCAATACCCGCAATCTTAAAAACTTACTTTAATACAAATGAGATATTAGTAAGTCTTATGTTGGTATATGTCTCAAAATTAATTTTGGACTATCTTGTTGTTGGTCCTTGGAGTAATCCTGAGGGATTTAATTTTCCTGAAACTAGACAGTTCAGTGACTCTGCTAAACTTCCGTTGTTATTTGAAGGACTTAGAATTCACGCGGGAATATTTTTAGCATTAGCTGCAGTGGTTATCAGTTGGTTTGTTTTTTATAAAACGTATTTAGGGTTCCAAATGAAAGTTTCGGGTTTTAGTTTAAAGACAGCAAAATATGCCGGATACAAAGGTAAAAAAATGATCATCCTCGTTTTTCTAATAAGTGGTGCTTGCGCAGGTTTAGCTGGAGTTGGAGAAATAACTGGACCTATTGGACAGCTTCATAGAGAAATTTCTCCAGATTATGGTTTTACTGCGATAATTGTAGCGTTTTTGGGTCGTTTACATCCTGTTGGTATCATCTTTGCATCTTTAGTTGTTGCAATAACTTATCTGGGTGCTGAGACAGCTCAAATATTTATGCAAATACCTAAATATACTGGTCAGGTTTTTCAAGGAATGATTTTATTTTTTCTTCTTGCATCAGATTATTTACTTTTTTTCAAAATTAAATTTATAGGTTTAAAAAAATGATCATCGATATAAATTTTATTGGACTGATAATTGCATCAATCATGGCCTCTGCTGTTCCTTTAATACTAGCGTCTTGTGGTGAACTGATTACAGAAAGGTCTGGAGTTTTAAACCTTGGTGTTGAAGGAATGATGATCATCGGCGCTATATCAGGCTTTGCACTAATGACAGTGACAGGAAGTTTAATTATTGCAATTTTTGGGGCAATGTTAGCTGGAGTTCTAATTTCAACTATTTTTGCATTCCTGACTCAAACATTGATCACAAATCATGTTGCTACTGGTTTGGCGCTTACCATATTTGGAATTGGTATTTCTGCGATGATAGGAAAAAATTTTGTAGGTATTCCTGGAAAAGAGTTTCCTGTTTTATTTGAAGGTTTAAAAGACACTATACCACTTTTAGGTCCAATATTATTTGGACATTCAATTGTTTTTTATTTTGCTTTTGCCCTTCCCTTCATAACTAGCTATTTTTTAAAAAAAACGAAAATTGGATTAATTGTAAGAGCTGTAGGAGACTCACCTGAGTCTGCATCTAATCAAGGAATAAATGTTAGGCTAGTTCGTTACGCTTGTATACTTTATGGAGGCGCAATGAGTGGACTTGCTGGTGCATATTTATCCATGATTTATACTCCTCAGTGGATTGAAAATATGACAGGTGGTAGAGGTTGGATCGCATTAGCTCTGGTGGTTTTCTCAACATGGAACCCAATCAAAATTTTGATTGGTGCTATGATTTTTGGTGGCTTAACAATTATTCAGTTTCATATGCAAGCAATTGGAGTAAGAATTCCTGTGCAATTTTTAACAGCTCTACCTTACATCGTTACAATAATAGTTTTAGTTGTAATTTCTCGTGATAGTAGAAAAATAAGACTAAGTACTCCTAGTTCATTGGGGAAATCTTTTCATAAAGACAATTAATTTAAAAATAATCATTTTTTTTTAGATAATTTAATCTAAATTTAATTTTATTAAAAAATCAAAAGGGGAAATAAATTTATGCATAAATTTTTAATTCGTTCTTTCGTCTCTTCTTTAGTTTTAATATTTACATTAACTGTAGCTGCAGTTGCCAAAGATGTTAAAGCAGCATTTGTTTATATTGGTCCAACTGGTGACCATGGATGGACATATCAGCATGATGTAGGTAGAAAAGCTGTTGAAGCTGCCGGATTTAAAACAACTTACGTAGAAGGTGTTCCAGAAAGTGCTGATGCTGAGAGGGTTCTTAGACAATTAGCTAACTCTGGTCATGACGTTATCTTTACAACTAGCTTTGGATATATGAATCCAACTAACAAAGTTGCAAAAGAGTTTCCAAATGTAAAATTTGAACATGCTACTGGATACAAAAGAGAACATCCAAATGTTTCAACATACGCAGCTAGATTCTACGAAGGTAGAACTATCTTAGGAACAATTGCTGGAACTATGACAAAATCAAATGTTATTGGTTATGTTGCATCTTTTCCAATTCCTGAAGTTATCAGAGGTATCAATTCATTTACTTTAGCAGCTCAAAAAGTTAACCCAAATATTAAAACTAAAATTGTTTGGGCTTTCACTTGGTATGATCCAGGTAAAGAAGCAGAGGCAGCAAAAGCTTTAATTGATCAGGGTGCTGATGTAATTGCTCAACATACAGATAGTACTGCTATTGTTCAAATGGCTGAAAAAGCTGGAGTATATGCTTTTGGACAAGCAAGTGATATGGACAAGTTTGCTCCTAAAGCTGTATTAACTTCAGTTGAAAACAATTGGGGCCCATATTACGTAGACAGAGTTAAAGCAGTTGCAAATGGTACATGGAGTCAAAAAGATACTTGGCATGGTATTGGAGATGGTATGGTTGTGATATCAGATTTAGATTCACAAATGCCAGCTGACCTAAGATCAAAAGTTAAAAAACTTCAGGCAGATTTAGCATCTGGAAAAGTTCATTCTTTCACAGGACCAATTTATGACCAGAAAGGTAACTTGATGGTTGCTGAAGGAAAAACTGCAGATGATGGAATGCTCGCAGGAATGATGACTTACGTTAAAGGTGTTGAAGGAGATATACCTAAGTAATCAATTTCCAATTTAAAAAATTTAAAAGGCCGGTTTTTTAACTGGCCTTTTTTATATCTGATGTTTTTTTTTAATTTCTTCAATCCTTAATTCTTCATAAATTTCGAAGGGTTGTACTATCCAAGGATTATCAGGAAGTCTATTTGCACAGAAGTCTGGCTCAAATGTTGATTTCTTTTTTTTAAATAATGTTGCGGTTTTAATGTCTTCTATTTTATCCTTAATGGGTTCGTATTTTTTTAACCAATCTATACTTTTGTTAAAAGTGATTCCTGTGTCAGATAAATCATCACATAAAAGTATTTTTCCACCCATATTAGGTGCTATCGAACTCATTTCTCTTGAAAACACAATATCACCCTGCTCATCCTCTACTCCCTTACCACTGTAAGACTCAACTGCAAGATACGCACATTTTAATTTAAAAATTCTACTTAGAACATCTATCATCGGCGCTGCCCCACGCATGATGCCAATTAGTATGGTTGGTTTATATCCGCTCTCATCAATTTGGATTGCAAGCTTCTCAACAGTTTTGTTGTACTCGTCCCAGCTGACAATCATTTTTTCAGACATAATTTTTTATATGTACTTATTTAAATAATAAAACTAAAACTGCAAGAACGATAAGTGCTATTATTGAGGATATTAAAATATACAACCTATGAATGTTTCTTCCTCTTAAATTAAAATAATGTCTTGCTACACCAGAAATAACAGCAATCGCACACAATATTAACCAATTATATTGATGATAAACTAAAAAGCTCGAATGCCCTGAAAGCATTATAAACAAAACTAAAAAAGTGGAATAATTATTATGAATTGATCTCTGTTTAGCTGCTAGAGACAGACTCATATCAAATTTTTCACCTCTTTCACTACTACTAATTATGTTCATTTGATTGGGTATAATTACTGTAAAAACATTACCAAACATATTAGTACCAATGATTAATCCAACACTTAAAATTGCAAATTTTGGTCCAAATAATTTTGTAAGTCCAAATGAAACAACTGCTAACAAAATTATTCCTAAAGATATAAATAAAATATTATTCTCAATTAATTTTGATTTACATAAAAGATCATAAATAAACCAAGCTACAATCAATGATAAAAGCGAGATAATAATAGCATAACTTGGAGGCATTAACAGAACACGCTTATCAACCATCAATACTCCAGCGTTATAATAGTAAATTACAACTAAGAGCAACATTCCAGTTACAAAAGTTAAGTAACTTTGCCACTTAAAGATTACCAATCTATTTAAGTAATCCTGAGGTGGAGATGTTTTTAACCTCGAAAGTTTGTAAAAAAAACCTGAATGCATCAGATATCCTTCACCATCGATATCATCACTTGTTATATTTTTATTTAAATTATTATCTAAGTAATTAAATAAAAAACTATTACCTACCCATAATATTGCAAATAATACATGGCCCCATCTAAGAATAACTTCTAACCATTTTATTGTATAAGGTAAAAATTCCATTAATATTTTATTTTATCTACTTTTTTATCCCAAATTTCAAATGCTTTTAAAGCTTCATCTCTGAGCATTTGAACCATTTTAATTTTTCTATCATCAATTTTTTTTGGGATTTCTGTATAAATAAAGGAGTCATCGAAATCTATATTTTTTGCATCTTCTCTAGTATTTGCATAATATATTTTATCTAATCTTGACCAATAAATTGCTGAGAGACACATCGGACAAGGTTCACAAGATGTGTAAATCTCGCATCCAGAGAGATCAAAAGTATTTAAATTTTTACAGGCTTCTCTAATTGCTACTATTTCTCCATGAGCAGTTGGATCATTTGAAGAAGTAACTTTATTTGAACCCTCTGCAATAATCTTATCATCCTTAACTATAACACTTCCAAAGGGACCGCCAATTGTATTTGCACTATTTATTGAAAGTTCAATAGCTTTCGCCATAAATTTTTTTTTATCTTCCATTTTAATTTTTTATTTTATTTTTAATTTTGTTAATACTCATTAAAATTCTTTCAGGGGTTGCTGGTGCATTTAGTTCTGGTGCAAACTGATAATTTCCAATTGAAGCAACTGCATCTTTTATTGCATAAAAAACACTCATGGCTAGCATCAAAGGGGGTTCACCAGTTGTTTTTGCTTTATTAACAACTTTTTCTTTATTTAATCCTTCTTTAAAAATTTCTACATTAAATTTTTTTGGAATATCACTTACTGCAGGTATTTTGTAAGTCGATGGAGAAAAAGTTGTAATCTGGCCATCTGATTTCCACTTCAATTCCTCTATTGTAAGCCAACCTTGTCCTTGTACAAAACCGCCCTCTATCTGGCCCAGTTCTAGTGCTGGATTTATTGGTTTCCCAGCATCATGTAAGATATCCACTCTTTCCAGTATGTTTTCACCTGTTAATGTATCTACAGTTACTTCCGAAACAGCTGCTCCGTAACAAAAGTAATAAAAAGGTCTTCCTCTAAATTTTTTTTTATCAAAATTAATTTTTGGTGTTGAATAGAAACCTGATGATGAAAGAGAAATTCTATTTAAATATGCCTCTTGAATTATGCTTTTAAATTCAAATTGTCTATTTCCAAATATTATATATTGATCTTTATAGACTGCCTCTTGATTATAGATCTTATATTTTTTCTTAATAAATTTTTCTAAATTTAATTTAATTTTTGCTACTGCATTTAATGCTGCAGCACCATTAAGATCAGTTGTTGAAGAAGCGGCACTAGCTGAAGTATTTGGAACCTTGGCTGTATTTGTTGATGAGATATGAACTAAATTATATGGTAATCCTAGAGAGTTTGCCACTAATTGAGCAATCTTTGTATGAGTTCCCTGGCCCATTTCAATACCCCCATGATTTAAATAAACACTACCGTCTGTATAAATGTGAACTAAAGCTCCAGCTTGATTTAAATGAATTGTTGTAAAAGAAATTCCAAATTTTAACGGTGTAATAGCTATACCCTTCTTTTTAAATCTATTTTTTTCATTAAATTTTCTTATATCAGAATATCTTTTCTTATAATCAGATTTATTTTCTAGATTTTTAAATATTTCGTTAATAACGTTATCTTCAATTTTCATCCCATAATGAGTTACATTCCTTTTATCTTTTTGATAAAAATTTTTCTTTCTGACTTCTATAGGATCTTTTTTTAAATACCTTGATATATTATCTATAATATTTTCTATAGCCATCATCCCTTGATTTCCACCGAAGCCTCTGAATGCAGTCGAAGTTGGAATATTTGTCTTGCATAGATTATTTATTACCTCAATATCTGGAATATAATATGCATTATCTATATGAAGCAAAGCTCTCTCATTTATTGCAGCTGATAAATCAGGTGACATTCCACAATTTGAGGATAAGTTTATTTTTAATCCTTCAATAATACCTTCATCATTAAAACCAACTTCATATTCAGATAAAAATTCGTGTCTTTTACCAGTCAATATTATATCATCATCTCTATCTAATCTTAGTTTGACTGGCTGCCCTGATTTTTTTGCCAACAATGCACAAATGCATGCTGTCATAAAATTTGTTTCCTTTCCTCCAAACCCACCTCCAATTCTTCTGACTTCAACATTTATTGAATTACTTTTTTGATTAAACATTTTTGCAATTAATTGTTGCGTTTCCGATGGATGTTGCGTTGAACTATAGACTAGAAAATTATCATCTTCTTTTGGAATAACAAAAGCTGCTTGACCCTCTAAATAAAAGTGCTCTTGACTTCCGGTTGTAAAATTTCCTTTTAAATTATTTTTTGAATTTTTTATTTTTTTAGAAGGGTTACCTTTTTTAACTTTTCTAGGTTTAAATAAAAATTGCTTCTTATTTAAAGCTTCTTTAATTGTAATAACAGGTTTTAAATCTTTATAAGTAACTTTAGCTTTTAATACTGCCTTTCTAGCAAGTTCTGTAGTTGTAGCAGCTACAGCGAATAATGGCTGACCAAAAAACTCTACTTTTTTTTCTGGAAAGATTGGATCACCTTCAAAAACAGGACCTACGTCATTCCTACCAGGGATATCTGTTTGAGTAACTACCGATATAACTCCTTCACTTTTTTTTACTTCAGTTAGGTCTATATTTTTGATTATTGCATGGGCTTTTTTACTTAAACCAATAGCGCCATAAATTGTATTTTTTGGCTCGTTAATATCATCGGTATACTCTGCATATCCACTGACATGCTTATAGGCACTATCATGTGGTCTTATTTCTTCAATATAGTTCTCTTTGCTCATTTAATTTACTCTTGATAACTTATTAGAATTTATTTCTACAAAACATTTCATCAATAAATTTTTTGCTATCTCTAGTCTATATTCTTTACTAGCTCTCATGTCTCCAATAGGACTTAAATCTTTTTCTAAATATTTTTTTGCTTGATCAAAAGTATTGATGCTAAGAGGCTTATTTTTAAGAATTTCCTCACATGCTTTAGCTCTTTTTGGTACAGCAGCCATACCTCCATATGCAATATAAACCTCTTTAATTTTATTATTATTAATCTCAAAATTAAAAGATCCACAAACAGATGAAATATCATCATCAAATCTTTTTGAGATCTTAAATGCCTTAAAAATATTTTTCTTAAATAATGGTATTTTAATTGAGTGTATAAATTCATTGTTTTTTAGTTTAGTTTTTCTGTAATCAAGAAAAAAATTATTTAAAGGTAATACTTTTCTTTTATTAAAACTTTCAATTAAAACCTCTGCATTTAATGATAGTAGAATTGGTAATGAATCTCCTATTGGAGATGCGGTTGCAATATTGCCACCTATAGTTCCCACATTCCGAATTTGAACAGAGCCATATCTCTTAAGAACCGAATAAAAATCTGGATAATGCTTTTTAATTTCTTTTTCAAATTTTATTAAAGGTGTAGCGGAACCAACTTCTAAATAATTTTTACTTACTTTGATAAAATCTAATTCACTAATTTCTTTTA
>CACJTS010000009.1 GCA_902596355.1 uncultured Pelagibacteraceae bacterium
ATTAAATATATATCCATTAATAATTAAACAAATGACATCTGAAATTATAATTCAAGCTATAGTCACAGGATTAATGATGGGATTAATCTATGCATTAATTGCAGCAGGCTTAAGTTTAATTTTTGGATTGATGGAAATCGTAAACTTTGCTCATGGAGAGCATTTAATGTTGTCAATGTTCTCATCATTTTGGCTTTGGTCTTTGTTTGGTTTAGATCCATTATTTTCAATACCAATAACTATTCTTTTATTAGCATTTTGTGGGATCATTACTCATTATTTTTTAATTAGATATATTTTAAAAGCAAAAATGCTTATCCAAATTTGTGCAACATTTGGACTGTCTATTTTTATTAGATCAATTGCTCAATTATTATGGACACCAGATTTTAGAAATGTTGATAAGCCATTATTAGAAGGACGTATTGAAATTGGATCTGTGTTTATTGGGCAACCTCAACTTTATGCAAGTCTTGTTTGTTTACTTGCATTTTTTGGTTTGTATTGGTTTGTTACTAAAACAGAAACTGGATTAGCTCTTCAAGCAACAGCACAAGATAGACATGCTGCAGAGATTTTAGGAATTCCATCAAATAAAATGTTTGCAATTGGTTGGGCGATTGGACTTGGTTGTGTAGGAGTAGCTGGTGGAATGATGGCAAACTATTTTTTTATTTTTACAGACGTTGGTATTAATTTTGCATTATTTGCTTTTGTTGCTGTAGCATTAGGAGGTTTTGGAAGTATCATTGGATGCCTGTATGCTGGAATAATTATAGGATTAGTTGAGTCTCTTGGTGGATTATTGATCGATCCATCATTTAAACTTTTATATGTATTTGCAATTTATCTTTTAGTTGTGATTTATAAACCTCAAGGTCTGTTTGGTAGGTATTGATGGATACTAAGCTAGCAATTGCAAAATCAGAACCAATTTGGAATACAAATATTAGAGTAATATCAATTATAGCTGGCTTAATTATACTTTTATTTGCACTTCCGTTGTTTGGGATGAATTCTTTTTATCTGCATTTATTTATTATGATTTTTATGCATGCAGTTATGGCTCAGTCTTGGAATGTTATAGCAGGTTTTTCAGGTCAAATTAGTTTAGGCCATGGAGCATTCTTTGGAATAGGTGCTTATGCAACTTCATTTTTTTATATGGAGTACGGAGTAACACCTTGGATCAGTATATTTTTTGGTATGTTCGTTTCAGCAATTTTTGCTGTCTTAATTGGTATACCAATGCTCAGACTGAGTGGTCATTACTTTGCAATTGCTACTTTATTAATTGGAATAAGTTTCCAAGTAGTTTTTCAAAGATGGGATTTAGTAGGAGCTGCATCAGGATTATGGGTAACAATGACACCAGAGGACTCATGGTCTGCATTGCAGTTTCATACTAGTAAAGCTCCCTATTATTATGTTTTTTTAATATTCTTTTTAATCACATTCTTTTTAGTCTGGTTACTAAGTAGATCTAAATTAGGTTATAGGTTGAGAGCAATTAGGGATGATCCACAAGCAGCATTAAGCTTATGTATTAATGTTTCGAATTATAAAATTATAGCTTATGTAATTTCAGCAATAATTATGGCTCCTATGGGTAGTTTGTTTGCTCAATATATTTTAATTATTGACCCAGATAGAGTTTTTAATATTGAGATATCAATTATAGTTTTATTAATCACAGTACTAGGTGGAATTGGAAATGTTTGGGGTCCAATTATAGGCGCTGCAATACTTGTACCAATTTCAGAATATTCAAGAATTTATTTAGGAGGAACGGGAGGTGCTGTTGATTTAATATTTTACGGTTTGATATTAATGATTATTTGTATTTTTCGACCTAATGGTCTGATTTCGTTTATTCCTAAAAATATTTTAGAAAGAAAAAAACAACAATGAAAATATTAACGGTTCAAAATTTAAGTAAATCTTTTGGCGGTATTCATGCAAATAGAGATATTTCTTTTGATGTAGAAGAGGGATCTATTTTAGGAGTAATTGGACCTAATGGTGCTGGCAAATCTACGTTATTTGATTTGATTACTGGTTTTACTAAAGCAGATACTGGAAAAGTTAAATTTTTTGACAAAGATATTTTTGGAATTAGTCCTGATAAAATTAGCAACCTTGGAGTAGGAAGAACTTTTCAAAAACTAAAACCATTTGCAGATCAAACTCTACTTGAAAATGTGATGATAGGTGCATTTGTTAAAGAAAAAGATATTAAAAGAGCAAGAGATAGAGCCTTAGAAATTATTGACTTTGTTGATTTGATTGAGAAAAGGCATCATTTTGCAAAAGAGTTATCCACTGGACAGAGAAAAAGATTAGAGATGGCAAGAGCTATGGCTATTGATCCCAAACTTCTTTTGATGGATGAGGTAACAGGAGGTGTTGATCAAAAAACTATTCCTGGACTTGTTGAGCTTGTTAAAAAATTAAAAAAGACAGGAGTAACAATTATTACAATTGAACATAATATTAATATTATTATGGAAATTTCTGACAATGTGCTTGCTTTAGATCAAGGAAAACGAATTGCATTTGGAGAGCCAAAAGAAATTCAAAACAATAAACAAGTTATAGATGCTTATTTAGGAACATTTGATGCTGCTTGATGTAAAAAATATTGATGTTTTGTATGATGATTTTCAGGTTATCTGGGATGTTTCAATTAATGTAAATAAAGCTGAAATGGTTGCACTTCTAGGACCAAACGGATCTGGTAAAAGTACTGTTTTAAATACTATAAGTAATTTAGTTGAACATAAAAAAGGTTCTATTTCTTTTGATAATACATTAATTTCAAATATTCCAACTTATAGAAGAACTGAATTAGGAATTTCACATGTGCTTGAAAGAAGAAGAGTATTTCCTCATCTTACTGTTAAACAAAATCTTTTATTGGGTGCTTGGCATCCAAAGGCAAAAGAAGAGTTATCAAATTCTTTAAACAAGGTTTATAAAATTTTTCCAAAGTTAGAAACTAGATCAGATCAGTTAGCAAAAACAATGTCTGGTGGTGAGCAACAAATGTTAGCTATAGCGAGAGGTATGATGGGTTTACCTAAACTTTTAATGGTTGATGAGCCTTTTTTAGGTTTGTCACCTATGGTTATGAAAGACTTAATTAAGATTTTTAAAAATATTGTTGAAGAAGGAATTTCAATTTTGTTTGTAGAGCAAAATGTAAGATTAGCTCTTAGTATGGCTGACAGAGGTTATGTATTAGAAAGTGGTAGATTGGTTATCGATGGAAAATCGGAAGACCTAATAGATAATGAAAAAGTCACTAAAGTTTTTTTAGGCAATTAACTAAAACGCAGCTAAATCATTATTTAACTTATCAGTGATAAGCATTTTTCCAGGACTATGTGTAATGCAAAATTCAGGTTTAGAATTTTCTAAAACTGACTGTGGAGTTACACCACAAGCCCAAAATACAGGAATTTCATCATTCTTTATAGCTCTTGGAGGATCACCATATTCTGGTTTCATAATATCTTTAATTCCAATTTCATCAGGATTACCTAAATGGATAGGTGCACCATGGACAGCTGGAAATCTTGAACTTATCTGAATTGATCTAATTGTATTTTTTGCATTCAACGGTCTCATTGAGACAACAAGTTTTCCAGAAAATTGCCCTGCAGGTTCACAATCTATCGAAGTTCTATACATTGGTACAATTGTATTGTTTTCTATATGTTGGATTGGTATTCCAGCTTCAATTAAAGGTAATTCGAAAGACATTGAACAACCTAGAACAAAAGTTGTTAAGTCTTGATTCCAATATTTTTTTATATCATAGGGTTCGTCAACTAATTTACCTTTTTCCCAAACTCTATATTGAGGAACATCAGTTCTAATATCTATATCACCCAAATCTTTTAATGAAGGGTCTCCTTTAGTTCCAAACCCAATTAATGGACAAGGTTTAGGATTTTTTTGGCAGAAAGATGCAAAATCCATTGCATACTTACTTGGTAAAATACAAAGGTTACCTTGGACGTATTTATTCGCTGACCCAGCGGTCTGTTCAGTATATTTGTTTTCTCTTATTACTTTACGAGCTTCAACTGGGTCTTGAATATCAAGCATATAAATTAATATTTAGATTTTTTTGTACCCTCAATAATTTCTTTTAATTCATTATACTCTTCACAATTACAGTTTTCTAATATTTTTAACCTTTCTTTTGCCAAGTTTAATCTATTAGTTGCAACATATAATTCACCCAAATATTCATTTATACCTATATGGTTAGGTTCAATTTCTAAACCTTGTAGATAATATTTTTCACCATTTTCATAATCACCAAGTTTTCGAGTAGTGAACCCTAAATAATTTAAAGTATCAGCTTTGTTTGGTTTTTCTAAGTTTGATTTTAAAAGTAGTTTTTGAGCTTTAGCATATCTTTTTTTTGCTTTCTCAAGTTTTCCCTTTGCTTCATACTTTTTTGCAAACTTTATTGATTGTACTGCCTTATCATAATTAGATTTTACTTTTGTAGAAGTAGAGTCTGATCCTGCAGAAAAAGAGTTTGTTGTAAATACCGTCAAAATCAAAAATACAAATATTTTTTTAATCATTTATAAATTTCTCCATTTTATTTAAAGGTTTTAATTGTAGTCCATTCTCTATCAGGTTTTCTCTAATTGATTTTGCCGTAGATAACGAACTTTCATTATCTCCATGTATGCATACCGAGTCTATTTCACAAGGGATCTGCTTTCCGCTGTGACAATTAAGTGACTGATTTTTAACCATATTTAATACGTGTTTTTTTGCCTCTTCAGGATCTGTTATAAGAGCGTGAGGTTTTTTTCTAGAAACTAAATTACCATCATCTTCATAATTCCTATCAGCAAAAATTTCGCAAGCTATACGCATGTTCAGCTTTTTTGCTGCTTCTTCCATTTTAGATCCAGTAGGAACTAAATAAATTAAATCTTTATTAATTTCATTTATAGCTTTTGCTAAAGTATTAGCTAAATCTATATCCTCACAAGCCATATTGTTTAATGCGCCGTGTGGTTTTATATGAGTAACATTTTCTCCATGATCTTGAGCAATTTTTTGCAGTATTTCGTATTGATCAATAATTAATTGTCTTACTTCGGTAGGAGGAAGACTCATTCTTTGTCTTCCAAAATTTTCAGGATCATTAAATGAAGGGTGTGCTCCAATACTAACACCATTTTTTTTTGAAATTTTTACTACTTGACTCATGGATTCATCATCACCAGCATGATAACCACATGCGACATTTGCAGAATTAACTATTTCTAGTAAATCTGGATCATACTTATTTGAATGATGTTTTGATTTTTCACCTAAATCGCAATTTATATTAATTTCCATAGTGTCTAATGTTAAGTATAACATGTCATGATAAAAAATATATCAAATCTTGGTGACGCAGCTTTGTACTGTGATTTTGGTAATGAAGTTAATAAATCAATTAATTCACAAGTAATAAAATATTTTAAAACCATTAAAGAAAAAAAATTTAAAGGGATAAATAATTTAACACCTTCATATAATAAATTAATTATTTCTTATGATCTAAAAAAAACGAATTTTAAAGAAGTTAAAAATTATGTTGAAAATATTGATGCTAAGGAATCACAAGATATAGTTTCTAAAAAATTAGAAATACCTGTTTGTTGTCATGAAAATTTCTCGTTAGATATTAAAAGATTGGAAGAAATTTTAAAATTGAGTAGAGAAAAAATTTTAGAGAATTTTTTAAACAAGGAATATTTCTGTTACATGACAGGTTTTATTGCTGGCATGCCTTTTCTTGGTGACTTAGATGAGAATATGCGAGCGCAACGTTTAGAAACTCCAAGAGTAAAAGTTCCTAAGGGCTCTGTTGCTTTAACCGAGCAATTTGCAAATATTTATACATTTGAAAGTCCAGGTGGATGGAATATTTTAGGAAACACACCTTTGGATGTATTTGATAGTTCAAAAGAAGATAAACCAAATCTAATTAACCCAGGAGATACAGTAATTTTCAAAGAAATTACTTTAGATCAGTATAAAAATTTTAATGAGTAATAATTATTTAGATATAATCAGACCTGGAATTAATACTACATTTCAAGACAAAGGCAGGGATCATCTATATCATATTGGCATCCCATTTAGTGGCGCTATGGACAATAGGAATTACCTTATAGCTAATAAACTTGTTAATAATAAATTAGACTCATCAGTTATAGAGTTTGCATTTCAAGGTCCTCATTTAAAGTATTCAGGAGAAAGAATTAATTTTGCTGTTACCGGAGATGTAATTTTTTCAATTAAAAAAAAAGATACTGAAATTAAGGGTAATTGCTATCAAAGCTATCAAATTGAAAATGGTGATGAGATAAATATCGTTTCTACAAATAAATCAGTTTATGGATATTTAGCATTAGGTGGAGAACTAGATTTAAAATTTCAATGGAACAGTTGCTCAATAAATACAAAAGCAAATATTGGATCCAATGATGGAAAAAAATTAGATGTAGGACAGAGAATTAATCTAAAAAAAATAAATTCAAATAAAGATATAAAAAAAATTAATTATATAAATATCAAAATAGAAAATATCAGGGTAATGAAGGGTACAAATTTTGATTATTTTTCAGAGCAAGGAAAACAAATATTTTTTGAGAAAGAATTTATTGTGTCAAAACTTTCAGACAGAATGGGTATGAGACTTGAGGGTCCTAAAATAGAGAATATCGTTAATACTAATATTAAATCAGAGGGATTAATCAAAGGTGTTATTCAGGTACCTGCAGATGGGAATCCAATTATAATGCTTTCAGATCATGGAACTGTTGGCGGCTATCCAAAAATTGGTGCTGTTGCAAGTGTTGATTATGATCGATTAGTACAAATGGCACCAGGATCAAAAATAAAATTTAAAGAGATTAATTTATCTGACGCAGAGACTTTGTTTAAGCTATATGAAATGGAAACTCAAAATTTACTTTCACAAATTTAATGAATTTTTTGACAAAAATACCAGGGCCTTTTTTAGTTTTTTTGGGAGCATGTGCACTAAGTTTTGGAGGTTTAATTGTTAAGTCTTTCGACGGATCTACACTTTGGCAAATATTATTTTGGAGATCACTATTCTTTATTGGAGTAATTACAATTTTTTTAATATTTAATTACAAAGGAAAAGTTTTCAGGGCTCTTTATCAATCTGGAATTCCAGGTTTAATTGGAGGAATAATATTATCTATTGGTTTTGCTAGCTACGTATTTGCTATGTACGAAACAACAGTAGCCAATGCAAACTTTATAATTCAAACTCAAGCTTTGTTTTTAGCAATTTTTGGTTATGTATTCTTAAAAGAAAAAATTTCAAAAATTACATTAACTTGCATTATTACAGCAGTAGTTGGTATCATTTTAATGTTAGGAACTTCACTAACACCAGGTCAAATGATAGGAAACCTAGTTGCATTCATTATGCCAATATCATTTGCGATCTTAATTTTAATTGTTAGAAAATATCCTAAAGTTGACATGATACCTTTACAACTCGTTGCTGGAATTTTCGCAACATTAATAGGTTTGTTTATGTCACCAAGTATTATTGTTTCAACAAACGATATTTTTTTAGGTTTTATAGCAGGATTTTTTCAAGTTGGACTTGGTTTTATACTTATAACAATTGGAGCAAGATCAACTCCCTCAGCATTTGTTGGAATAATTATGTTAACCGAAGCTGTCCTAGGACCTTTGTGGGCATGGATGTTTGCAAACGAAAACCCGCCACTTACAGTACTTTTTGGTGGCGCGGTAGTTATAACAGCGGTAGTTATACAGTTTTTGTCTCCATTACTTGTCAAAAAGGTAGCTAAATAAATTTCACATAAACATTTTAAATGTGATATAAATTTACATACGGGAGAGACTACTTTTGTAGCGCCGAAGGAGCAACCACCCCGGAAACTCTCAGGCAAAAGGACCGTACATATTAACTCTGGAAAGAGAATTATTCTCGCCGAAGGAGCAAATCTCTCAGGCACCAAGACAGAGGGGGCACAGAAGAGTTAATATGGAAATAAAAAAAACATCGCTAAATAAACTTCATCAAAGTAACAACGCTAAGTTTGTTGAATTTGCGGGATACGAAATGCCCATTCAGTATAGCAAAGGTATTATTGAGGAACATAAATTCACAAGATCGAATTCTGGAATATTTGATGTATCTCATATGGGTCAATTATTTATATATGGCGATGAAAGCTTGACAGAAGAATTAGAAAAGATTTTTCCATTAGATTTAAAAAATCTAAAACAAAATTGCTCTAAGTATAGTTTTTTAATGAATGAAGATGCTGGGATTTATGATGATTTAATTATTACTAAAATAGAGGAGGGATATTTAATTATCTTAAATGCTGCATGCAAATATAAAGATTTTGAAATTTTATCTAATTTACTAGGTTCAAAATTTAAAATAAATTTAGACAACAATAGATCTTTGATAGCAATTCAAGGACCTAAGTCTGTTGAAATTTTAAACTCAATTATAAATGGGGTTGATAAATTAAATTTTATGACAGGAAATTGGTTCGATTCTGATAATCAAAAATTATTTGTCACAAGATCAGGTTATACAGGGGAAGATGGATTTGAAATTTCAATTTCTAACGATAAAGCTGAAAAATTTGTTGAAAATCTAATAGAAAAGGGAGCACAACTTATAGGACTTGGGGCAAGAGATACCTTGAGATTAGAAGCTGGATTATGTTTATATGGTCACGAATTAGATATTAATAAAACACCAGTTGAGGCAAACCTGAGATGGGCAATCTCAAAATCTAGATTATCAAATGGAGGTTTTATTGGATCAAAAAAAATTATGAACCAAATGCAGGATGGAGCAAGCCAAATAAGAGTAGGGATAAAGCCTGAAGGTAGATTGATTGCTAGAGAAAAAACTAAAATATTTGATGATACAGATACACAAATTGGTGAGATAACTAGCGGGACGTTTGGACCAAGTGTGAACGGACCTATAGCGATGGGTTATGTTGATAAAGAGTTTTCAAAAGTTGATACTAAAATTTTGCTTGAGGTAAGAGGAAAAAAACATCCAGCAAATGTTTGTGCATTACCATTTTATAAAAAAAATTATGTGAAAGGAGTAAATTAATGAGTGAAGTAAAATTTTCTAAAGAACATGAGTGGATTACTTTAGAGGGAGATGTAGCCACAATAGGAATTACAAAACATGCAACAGAAATGCTTGGCGACATAGTTTTTGCAGAACTTCCTGAAAAAGGATCTAATGTTGAAAAAGATGGTACAGCAGGAGTAGTAGAGTCTACGAAAGCTGCTAGTGATGTTTATACTCCAGTTAGTGGTGAAGTAGTAGATACTAATCAAGCTATTGTAGATGACCCTTCTAAAATTAATGAAGATCCAGAGGGTTTAGCATGGTTTTTTAAACTTAAAATGAAAGATCAATCTGAAATGGATAGTCTCATGAACAAAGAAGAATACGATAAATTTGCAAAGGAGAGTACTAGCTAATGTTACATAATTCTCAAAAAGATTTTTTAAAAAGACACATAGGACCTTCAAATGAAGATCAAAATACAATGCTTAAGGAACTTAATTACAAATCACTAGATGATTTAATTAAAAGTACAGTTCCAGAAAAAATCCAATTGAAGGATGAATTAAATATTGGTGACTCAAATTCAGAATATGAAGCATTAAGAAAATTAAAAGCAATTTCGAAAAAAAATCAAATTTACTCTAACTTTATTGGGATGGGTTATTATGGCACTTATACGCCATATGTAATTCTAAGAAATATTTTAGAAAATCCAGGTTGGTACACTTCTTACACACCTTATCAACCCGAGGTAGCTCAAGGAAGATTAGAAATGCTACTTAATTTCCAACAAATGATAGTTGATTTCACAGGAATGGATATCGCAAATGCATCTTTATTGGATGAAGGAACAGCAGCCGCTGAAGCAATGGGATTAAGTCATAGATTAAATAAAAAGGACAGCAATTTAGTTTTTGTCTCAGAAAATTGTCACCCACAAACAATCGATGTGATCCAAACAAGAGCAGAACCAATGGGATTAAAAGTACTTGTTGGTAATGAAGATAAAGTATTAGATCAATTAAAAGAAGATTTAGTTTGTGGCATATTGCAATATCCGGGAACATTAGGAGATATAAAAGATCCTAGTGAAGCAATAAGTAAAATTCATAAAAAAAATGGTAAATCAATTTTAGCTTGTGATTTATTAGCACTTGCTAAGTTAAAAACACCAAGAGAACTAGGAGCAGATATTGCTGTAGGAAGTTCTCAAAGATTTGGAATTCCAATGGGCTATGGTGGACCTCATGCAGCCTTTTTTGCAACTAAAGACGAATACAAAAGATCTATGCCAGGAAGAATTGTAGGTGTCTCTGTTGATAGACACGGAAACAAGGCATACAGATTATCACTACAAACAAGGGAACAACATATAAGAAGAGACAAGGCTACAAGTAATATTTGTACTGCCCAAGCCTTATTAGCAATTGTTTCAGCAGCATATGCAATTTATCATGGTCCAGAGGGTATCCGAACTATTTCTGAGAGAGTTTCTCAATTAGCTAAAAACTTTGCAGATAAATTAAAACAATCAGGATATGAAATTTATTCAGATCATTTCTTTGATACGGTTACAATTGTTACTAAAGATAAAACTGATCAAATCTATAAAAATGCTTTAGATCAAAAAGTAAATATTAGAAAAGTAAATTCTGAAATGCTAGCAGTTTCTTTCGATGAAAAGAAAAATGTTTATAGAGTAAATCAATTACTAAAAATTTTTAATGCAGCAGAATCAATTAAAAAAGAAGATCCAACAGTAAGTTTACCCAATTTACCAAAAAATTTATTAAGAACTTCAAAATATTTAGAACACCCTGTTTTTAATTCATACCATTCAGAAACCGAGATGCTTAGATATTTAAAAAAATTAGAGGATAAAGATATAGCCCTTAATAGAACTATGATTGCACTTGGCTCATGTACTATGAAATTAAATGCTACTGCGGAAATGATCCCTATTTCATGGAGAGAATTAGCAGAGCCTCATCCATTTGTACCTATTGAGCAGATGGAAGGATATAGAGATTTATTCACTGATCTTAAAAATTGGCTAAGATCAATTACTGGTTTTTCTGGTGTTTCACTTCAACCAAATGCAGGAGCTCAAGGGGAATATGCAGGATTAATGGTTATTAGAAAGTATCATTTAGACAGAGGTGATGAAAATAGAAATATATGTTTAATACCAAGTTCAGCACATGGAACTAATCCTGCCAGCGCACAAATGGTTGGAATGAAAGTTGTTGTTGTTGATTGTGATAAAGAAGGAAATGTTGATTTTGAAGATTTAAAGAAAAAAGCAGAAATGCATTCTGAAAATCTTGGAGCATTAATGGTCACTTATCCGTCTACTCATGGAGTATTTGAGGAAAAAATTACAGATATATGTGAGTTAATTCATAAACACGGTGGTCAAGTTTATATGGATGGTGCAAATTTAAATGCCCTTGTTGGTATAGCAAGACCTGGAAATTTTGGTCCAGATGTTTGCCACATAAACTTACACAAAACATTCTGTATTCCACATGGTGGTGGAGGACCAGGAATGGGACCAATTGCATGTAAAAGACATTTACAAGTTTATCTACCTAATCATCCAGTTGTTAAAGACTGTGGACCTGCAACGGGAATAGGAGCAGTTTCAGCAGCACCTTGGGGAAGCTCAAGTATTTTATCAATTTCTTGGATGTATATTAAAATGATGGGTTCTGAAGGTTTAAAATTAGCAACGCAAGTTGCAATTTTAAATGCAAATTATATAGCTCATAGACTTAAAGACCATTATCCAATTCTTTATAAAGGCTCAAACGGAAATGTAGCTCACGAATGTATAATAGATATAAGATCTATTAAAAGTGAAACAGGCATTACCGAAGAAGATATAGCAAAAAGATTGATTGATTATGGTTTTCATGCACCAACAATGTCATGGCCAGTAGCAGGTACAATGATGATTGAACCAACTGAAAGTGAGAGCTTATCTGAACTTGATAGATTTTGTGATACTTTAATTAGCATTAAATCAGAAATAGATATGATCAAGTCTGGAAAATTTGATAAAGTTGATAATCCAATTAAAAATGCACCTCACACTGATATTGAATTAGCCTCGGATGAATGGAGTCATAAATATTCTAGAGAGCAAGCTGCATACCCAGCAAAATTCTTAAAAGCAAATAAATTTTGGCCTCCAGTTGCAAGAGTTGATAACGTATACGGAGACAAAAATATTTTTTGTACTTGTCCAAGCATGGATGAGTTTAAAGAAGATGCAGCATAATAATTAATGAAAATTGCTGTTGTTGGCTCAGGAATTTCTGGATTAAGTGCTGCTTATTATTTGTCAAAAAAACATCAGGTAGATCTTTTTGAAAGAGAGGACCATTTTGGTGGACATTCTCATACAATAGATTTACTTTTTGATGAAAAAAAAGTTCCAGTAGATATTGGTTTTATTGTTTTTAATTTTCAAACTTATCCAAATTTAATTAATTTTTTTAATGAAAATGACGTTCAAATTGAAAAAAGCAACATGTCTTTTTCAGTTTCAGTAGATAATACAAATTTTGAATATTGTGGAAAAGGATTAAGTGGAATTTTCTCAAATAAATCAAATTTATTTAACACAGAGTTCTTAAAAATGTTTTTTGATATAATTAAATTCTATAAAAAAAGTGATCAAGCAAATATATCTAATGATAAAATTACTCTAGGCGAATATTTAAAAATCAACAAATTATCCAAAACATTTGTTGATTATCATATAATACCAATGGTATCTGCAATTTGGTCTATGCCTCCTTATGAAGCGAGTAAAATGCCAATAAGTTTTTTTCTTAGATTTTTTCAAAATCATGGTTTGTTTAAATTAAAAAACAGACCACAGTGGTACACGGTAACTAATAGAAGCAGAACTTATGTAAGTAAAATACTTTCTCAAATAAGCGGTGAACATTATAAAAATTATAAAGTTACAAAAATAAAAAGGAAATCATCAGGATTAGATTTATATTATGGTGGAGAAAGTGAATTTTTCGATTATGAAAAAGTAATTTTGGCGACACATGCTGATGAAGCCTTAAAGTTAATTGAAAATCCAACTGATGATGAGAAAAATATTCTCTCTAATTTTAGCTACAAAGAAAATATAGCCTATATACATACAGATCAGCGGGCTATGCCTAAAAACAAAAAAGCCTGGTCCTCTTGGAATTCTTCAATAGATGATAAGAATTTAGAGAAAAATTCAATTACATACTGGTTAAATTTATTACAAAACTTAAAGTGTGAGGAAAATATTTTCTTAACACTAAATCCTTACTTCAAAATTGATGAGAAAAAAATATTGAGAAAAGTAAAATTTACACATCCTTATTATGATCAAAAAGCACTGGATGCTCAATCAGAGCTTGTTAAAATACAAAATCAAAAAGATTTACTTTTTTGTGGGAGTTATTTCGGTTACGGATTTCATGAAGATGGAATAAAATCATCTATTGAAATGCTGAAAAACCTTAATGTTTAATTCTTGTATATATAATGGAAATGTAATCCACAAAAGACTCAAACCAAAAGAACATTTTTTTAAATATAAAGTATTTTCACTATTTATTGATCTGTCAGAACTTAATGAACTTAATAAAAAATTAAAATTTTTTTCTTTCAATAAATTTAATCTAATTAGTTTTTATGAGAAAGATCATGGAGAGCGCGATGGGTCATCTCTTTTTGAGTGGGTAAAGAAAAATCTAATTAATAACGGAGTCGGTATAGACGATATAAAAGTTAAACTTTTATGTTATCCAAGAATATTAGGTTATGTTTTTAATCCACTAAGTATTTTTTTTGTGTATGATAAAAATTATAATTTAATTTCTATTTTATATGAAGTTAAAAATACATTTGATGAGCAACATACATATGTTTTTAAAGTAGAGAATCAAAATAAATTAATTCAAAATAGTTGCTCAAAAAAATTTCATGTGTCACCATTTATTGAAATGGATTGTAATTATTTTTTTAAGATATTAAATCCAGGTCATAAGTTATCAGTTGTAATAGATCAATATGATCAAGAAGGAAAAATTCTTTTCGCGTCTCAAGATGGCGAAAGATCCGACTTGACAAGTAAAAACTTAATGAATTCTTATCTAAAACACCCCTTAATGACACTTAAAATAATCTCTGCGATACATTTTGAAGCGTTTAAATTGTGGATTAAAGGAATTAAATTTATTAAAAAAAAATTTAAAATTAAAAATAATTTAACAGTAGAAAATTAATGTTTTTAAATAATGCAGCAGATAAATTAGTTTTTAAATTTCTTAATAATATAAGTCATGGTTATCTAGAGTTAATCACATATGATGGGAAAGTATTAAAGTTTGGAAATTCAAATGAAAAATTACATGCAAATATCTTAATCAAAAAACCAGATTTTAATTATAATTTAATTAGGTGTGGTAGTATTGGATTTGCTGAGAGCTACATGAGAGGTGAATTTGAAACTGATAACTTATCAAATTTAATTGAATTAACTGCGAGAAATATTGAAGTAGTACATAAATTTTCAGGACTTCTTGATTTTCCAATAATTAATTTTGTTAAAAATAAAATAGTCAAAAATACAAAAAGCCGTAGTAAAGAAAATATTGCAAAACATTATGATTTGGGAAATGATTTTTTTTCTCTTTGGTTAGATGATACACTTACATACTCTAGTGCTATTTTTGATAATAAATCAAAAAATCTTTCTGATGCTCAAAATAACAAATATCAAAAATTAATTGATCTTATTAAACCAAATAATGGTGACAAAGTTTTAGAAATAGGATGTGGTTGGGGAGGTTTTGCTGAGTATCTAGGTAAAAAATACGATGTAAAGCTAGACTGTATTACAATATCAAAAAAACAATTTGAATACGCAAAAGAAAGAATTTTTAATTGTGGATTAAACGAAAAAGTTAATATTGAAATAAAAGATTACAGAGACCTTAAAAGCAAATATGATTCAATTGCTTCTATAGAGATGATTGAGGCTGTTGGTCAAAATTATTTAGAGGGATATTTTAAAACAATAAAAAATAACTTATCTGATGGTGGAAAGGCTGCTATTCAAGCAATTACTATAGATGACAGATTGTTTGATAGATATAAAAACAAGCAGGATTTTATTCAAAAATATATTTTTCCTGGAGGTTTTTTGCCAAATAAAAATAGCATTAATCGATATGTTTCTGACAACGGTTTAACTATAAATTCATATGTCTCTTATGCTGACCACTATGCAAATACATTAGATATATGGAGAAATGAGTTTTTAAAAAAATGGGATTTAATAAAGAATCAAGGTTTTGACTTAACATTTAAAAGGATGTGGGAGTTTTACCTCTCTTATTGTGAGGCAGGATTTAAGTCTAAAAATATTGATCTAATACAATTTTCAATGCAAAACAAATAAAAATAATTGAGACATTTATGCGACATATAAAAATAATTAAGTCAATTTCATTGATAATTTCATTATTCTTAATTACAAGTTGCTCAAATAATAGCGCTATGAAACCAGAAGACTTTAAAAACAAAGAACCAAGATTAATTATTGAGGAATATTTATCAGGAAATGTTAAAGCTTGGGGTGTACTACAAAATAGGTCAGGAAAAGTTACTAGACAATTTTCTGCAGATCTAAACGGGACTTGGGATGGAAAGCAACTAATCCTTAAAGAAAAATTTAACTGGGACGATGGTGAAGTTCAAGATAGAGAATGGACAATAAATAAAATTGATGAGCATAATTATGAAGGAACAGCAGGAGATGTTGTTGGTAAAGCAATAGGATACTCTTATGGACCTGCTTTTAAATTTGAATATGTTTTATTAGTTCCTGTCAAAGGTAAAGAGTTAAAAATAACTTTTGATGATTGGATTTTTAAACAAGATGATAGAGTTGCAATTAATAGAGCAACAATGACTAAATTTGGTTTTAAAGTAGCCGAGTTAACAGTTGTATTTGTAAAAGATTAACTATTTTTTTTGATATTTCGTTAGTTTTCCAACTAAACTAAAATAAATTTTACTCGGTAAAAAACTCAATAGTTTTAATGTAATTGTAAGTGATTTTGGAAAATGTATTTCAAATATATTTTTTTTAACTAAACCTTCATAAATTTGATCTGCAGCATACTCAGGAGTTTTCAAAAAAGGCATTTTAAAATCATTTTTATCTGTCATTGGTGTTTTAATAAATCCAGGAGATACTAAAGAAATACGTACATTATATCTTTTAAAATCAAAGTACAAACTTTCAGCTAAGTTATTTAATGCAGATTTAGATGGCCCATATCCAGTTGAATTAGGTAACCCCCTATATCCTGCAATTGAAGAAACAATAGTAATTATACCGTTTTTTTTATCTCTAAAGTATTGTTCAACTGCTTTAATGCTATTCACAGTTCCAAAAAAATTTACTTTAAAGACGTCTTCCATTTGTTCTACATTAATATCTTTTTCTTTTTTTGGATCCCATGTTCCAGTTGAAAAAAAACAAATATCAATATTTTCATATTTGTTTTTAATTTCATTAAATACTTCTTTACACTTTTCTTTATCTGTTACATCTAAAGGAAAACTTGAAATATTTTCATAAGAATTTGAAAGCTCGTTTAATAATTCAGCTCTTCTTGCAGATATAGCAACATTCCATCCTTTGCTTGCAAACTTAATTGCTAAGGCTTTACCAATCCCAGTGCTTCCACCTGTAATCCAAATAGTTTTTTTACTCATTTTTTGTTATGTATATATCTAGCATGTTTAAAAATAAATTTTTAACATTTATATTGTTTCTCGCTATTACATTTTCTGCTTCATTAATTGGGGGGTTAGCTACCATTACTTTTAAAGAGCCATGGTACTCGTTACTAAATAAACCAACATTTAATCCACCAGATTGGATATTTGGTCCTGTTTGGACAACTCTATACATAATGATGACAATATCCATATGGCTTTATTGGCATAACAAAAACAAAGATATGAACACTGTTTATATTTATTTTATTCATTTAATATTCAATACAACTTGGAGTGTAGTTTTTTTTGTTTTCCATAATATGGTTTTGGCACTTGTAATAATAATCATACTAATAGCATTGATAATCAATCTAATTTCAAGATTTAAACGCGTCAAGATGTTGAGTGCATACTTAATGATTCCATATTTACTTTGGTGTAGCTTTGCACTAATCCTGAATACAAGCTTAATTATATTAAATTAAATATGGATGATGTTGTAGTAATTGGTGGTGGAATAATTGGGACAGCAACAGCTTATTTTTTGTCCAAAGAAGGCAGAAAAGTAAAAGTTATTGAAAGGGATCCTACTTATAAAACCGCTTCATTTCCATTATCTTTAGGTGGTTTTAGAAGACAATTTTTCCAAAAAGAAAATATTTTGTTAGGAAAGTTTGCAAGAGAGTTTATTTTTCAAATACCAGAACTATTAAAAACAGAAACAAATCCTAATCCTACAGCTAGCATGGTAACCAATGGATATCTTTTAATGTTTGGTCCTGAACATGCTGAAGAACAATATAGAGCATTAGAAAATCACAAAGAATGTGATGCTGGAACAAAAAATATAAAAGGATCAGAATTATCAAACGTTTTTCCTTATGTTAATAGTGAAGGAATTGAAACAGCAACTTACACAGATAATCAAAGTGAAGGATGGATTGATCCATTTATGTTTCATAGCGCTCTGAAGAGCAAAGCAATAGAGCTTGGAGCTGAATTTATTCAAGGTGAAGTAAAAAGTATTTCCGAAATAAATGCTAAAACAATTGTTTCTGCTGCTGGTTGCTGGACAAAAGAATTATTAAAGGATATTCCAGTTGTTCCACAAAAGCATACTGTTTTTAGAGTTAAATGCCCAACATATATAAAAGATATGCCTTTAAGCGGAGATTTAACAACAGGTGTGTATTGGAGACCAGAGGGAGGGGAATATTTAGCTGGTTCGCCTATTTCTGTATTCGATGCAGAAGATCTAGAGCCAGCTTGGAATGATTTTGAAGAATTAGTTTGGCCAGCTCTAGCTAAAAGAATACCTGCCTTTGAAGAATTAAAGTTAACTGGTGGATGGGCAGGTTATTACGACTGTAATAAATTAGATAATAATGCAGTAGTTGGTAAACATCCAAAATATGATAATGTTTACATGGCTTCTGGATTCACTGGGCGAGGGCTGATGCAAGCACCAGGTATTGGAAGAGCGTTGTCTGAGTTAATTACAACAGGTTCTTATCAAACTATAGACATCAGTGATTTTGCAGTTGAAAGAGTTCTAGGAAAAACTGCACGACCTGAACCTTACGTTCTATAAAAAACTTTATTTGTTTTTATAAAAAATTTATATTCATAAGTATATGGATGAAAATAATTTTATAAAAAAAATAGTTGAACTAATAAAATTTGGTGATTTTAATCGAGCCCTAGAACAATTAAATAAAGTTAAAAACGAAGATTCTAATATTTATTTTTTAAGAGGATCAATATATTTAAATTTAAAAAAAATTGATTTAGCAGAAGAAAATTTAAAATTAGCTGCTAAATTAAATAACAAAAATCCTTCTATATTCCATAATCTTGCAGTTTTGTATGTTTCAAAAGGTGATAAAGAATCAGCAAAATCAAACTACTTAAAAGCTATTGATATAAATAACAATCTTATCTCATTATGTGAGCTAGCAAGTTTATATGTTGAGGAAAAAAATTATAATGATGCTCAAAAATATTTTGAAATTGCACTTAAGAATAATCCAGATCATAAAAAAGCAAATTTGGGATTGGGCAATCTATATATGATTAAAAATGATTATAATAATAGTTTTAAGTATACTTATAAGGGTACTGGATTAATTAGATTTGGCAATACTGATATTAAGATAATTTGATGAAAAGAGAAAAGATAATTTCCGAAAATGAAAATTTTATTGGCTGTTGGAAAATCGAAAATTCAAAATTGTTTGATCAAATAATTAATTTTTTTGAAAAAAACCCTGCACTTCAAAACAAAGGTTATGTTTCAGATCGTGTTGATGATCAAATAAAAAAAACAACAGATATAACTATCGATCCTATAGACCTTAAAAAAAAAGAATATGATATATTTAATTATTATTTTGAAGAATTATTCAAATGTTTTAAAGATTATAAAAAACAGTGGCCATTTCTTGATAATACAATAAAAACTCTTGATATTCCAAGTTTTAATGTTCAAAGATATAATCCGGGTGATCATTTTTCTCATGTTCATTGTGAGAGAGACGATGCAAAAAATATGCATCGAGTTTTTGCATGGATGACATATTTAAATGATATTAAAGCAGAAAACGGAACTACTAATTTTACCCATTATAATATTCAAATTCAACCTGAACAAGGCAAAACATTGATATGGCCAGCTGAATGGACCCACGCACACTCTGGTGAGATTTTAAAATTAGAAACAAAATATATTATAACTGGATGGATGTGCTTTCCATTAAACTAGCATTTTAAGTTCCACAAAAAGTTTGATATTTTACATTGCTTAATGGAGAAGGTGTTTGATATTCTTCAATATTATTCTGATTATCATAAGGATTTTTTAAAATAGCTAATAACTTTTTCATTTTATTTAAACTTCCTTTGTCTGCCCCAGATAATGCTTCCTCTACTTTATGATTTCTAGGAATTACAATTGGATTATTTAATTTCATAAGTTTAATTTGTTTTTCCTTAGTTGAATTATTTAACTCAGATCTTTTTTTCCATTCATTTTTCCAATTAATAAAATCATTATTTTTGTAAATTTCATCAGAATTGATATCCATCAAATTACAAAAAGTATTTGTATAATCAGCTTTATTTTTTTCCATCCAATTAAACAAATCATTAATTATTTTTTTATCATTTTTATGCTCACCAAATAGACCAAGCTTATCTCTCATCATATTTAACCACTTATCTTCATAAATATTTTGGAAATTATCTATTAAATCTGTTGCTAATTTAATTGCAGTATTTTCATTTTTGTCAATTAGAGGGATTAAACATTCTGCAAATCTTGCTAAATTCCACTTTGTAATTGGTGGTTGATTAGAAAAGGCATATCTTCCAAATTTATCGATTGAGCTAAATACGGTTTTTGGATCATAATGATCCATAAATGCACAAGGACCATAATCAATAGTTTCACCTGAAATTGCCATATTATCAGTATTCATAACTCCATGAATAAATCCAACACGCATCCAATTTATTACTAGCTGACATTGTCTTTCCATTACTAAATTTAATAAATCTAAAGCCTTTGATTTTGATGATTTAATTTCAGGATAATGTCTATTTATTGTGTAGTCTACCAATGTAGTTAAATTATCAATATTTTGAGTTGCAGCGATATATTGAAATGTTCCAACTCGAAGATGACTTGATGCAACTCTTGTTAATATAGCGCCTTGCAAAAGATTTTCTCTTACAATTTTTTCTCCAGTTTTAACTACAGCAAGACTTCTTGTAGTTGGAATATTTAATGAATTTATTGCTTCACTGATAATATATTCTCTAAGCATAGGTCCTAGTGCTGCTCTTCCATCACCACCTCTAGAAAAAGAAGTTCTTCCTGAACCTTTAAATTGAATATCAAAACGATTGTCATTGTTAACTAAATGCTCACCCAATAAAACTGCTCTACCATCTCCTAACATAGTAAAGTGTCCAAATTGATGACCTGCATATGCTTGCGCAATAGTATTGGTTTCTTCCGGTATGGAGTTTCCAGAAAATATTTCTGCTAATTTTTTTTTGTCTGTTTTTGAAAAATCTAATTTTAAAGTAGAAGCTAGTTCCTCATTTAAAATTACTAATTCAGGATCATGAACAGGAGTTGGTTTAATACTTTCTTTAAAAGTATTTGATAACTTTGAATATGTATTATCAAAATGCCAACCAATGGTCATTTTAATTAACTAACTTCAGCTTGATTTTCTTTTGGTTTAACTTCTGTTTTAAATTGATTAGAGATTTTTTGTACTTCAACAGAAGATACTTTGTATTCTGCACACATTGTTTCTTCATCTTTACCATGACCTGTAACCATATTAACCATATGCTCTGGGAAATGGAATGTAGTAAACACTATTCCTTCTTTAACTTTATCTGTTACTTCTACTTTAAGAGCAACTTCACCTCTACCTGAATAAAGTCTTCCAATATCACCAGTATTTAGATCTCTGTACTCAGCATCTTTAGGATGAATTAATAAAACATCTTCATCAACAATATTTATATTTTTTGTTCTTCTAGTCATTGTCGCAGCGTTGTAATGTTGCAAAACTCTACTTGTTGTTAAAATTAGAGGATAATCTTTTTTATTAGCTTCAATTTCTGATGATTCTTTCCAATCAAAGTTTTTAAGTCTGCCTTTACCTAATTTAAAAGTTTCAGTATGTAAAATTTTAGTATCAGTTCCATCTTCTTGAACTGGCCATTGTAATCCAAATTTGCCAAGTCTCTCTCTAGTAACTCCCTTAAAGAAAGGAACGATATCAGAAATCTCTTCTAGAACTTGATCAGCATCATAAGTTGGTTGGTCAAAACCCAATTTTTGCATCATTTCAGTCACAATTAATCCATCAGGTTTAGTGCCTGGTAAAGGAGGCACAGCTCTGTTTACTCTTTGAATTCTTCTCTCAGTATTTGTAAAAGTTCCATCCTTTTCTAAGAAAGTTGTACCTGGAAGAACAACAGTCGCTAATTTTGCCGTTTCACTCATAAATATTTCTTGAACAACCAAAAGTTCTAAAGAGTTCATTGCCTCAATAACATGAGCGCTATTAGGGTCAGTTTGAACTATATCTTCACCAATAATCCATAAACCTTTCAGTTCTTTATCTATTGCAGCTTCAAACATTTGAGGAATTTTTAGTCCTGGTTTAGTCGGATGTGTTACTCCATATTTTTCGGTATAAAATTCTTGATGTTTTTCATCAGCTACAGGAAAATATCCAGCACCTTGGTGTGGTTGACATCCCATATCTGCTGCACCTTGAACATTGTTTTGGCCTCTTAAAGGATTAACCCCAACACCTTTTCTTCCAATATTTCCAGTAATCATTGCTAGATCTGCAATTAGCATTACTGTTTTTGAACCTTGTTCGTGTTCAGTAACTCCTAATCCATGAAATTCCATAGAATTTCTAGCAGTTGCATATGCAATTGCAGCTTCTTTAACTAATTGTTTATCTACTCCAGCTACTTTTGCTAGTTGATCTACATCTTGTCTTTCAATCTCTTTTAAGAAATTATCAAAACCTTCAGTTCTATCTCTAACAAAATCTGCATTATAAAGTTTTGATTTTATAATAAAATGTAACATCATATTTAGAACTGCAACGTTAGTTCCAGGTCTTAGTTTAATGTGATAATCAGCAAGTTTCGCAAGTTCGGTTGTTACTGGATCTAGAACAATTAGTTTTTTACCTTTCATTACTTGCTGTTTTATTTTAGCACCTGTTACAGGATGTGCATTAGTTGGATTAGCTCCAATGACTAAAAATAAATCTGCATGATAAATATCTTCTGTAGAGTTAGTCGCTGCTCCTGTTCCAAAAGTTTGTTGCATTCCCCAAGCTGTTGGTGAATGACAAATTCTTGCACAACAGTCTACACTGTTAGTTCCCACAGCAGCTCTAATCATTTTTTGAAAAACATAATTTTCTTCATTTGTACATCTTGCAGAAGAAATTCCAGCAAAGGCATCTGGACCATTTTCTTTTGTAATTCTATTCATTTCCTTTTTGATAAAATCGTAGGCTTCAGTCCAAGAAGCTTCCTCAAATTTTCCATTTCTTTTAATTAAAGGTGTTTTTAATCTGTCTGGATGATCATAAAAACTAAACGCATATCTTCCTTTAATACACGTATGTCCAGCGTTAACTTCTGTTTGCTTAGGCGTATCAATAGCTACAACTTTATCATCTTTAATTGAAGCCTCTAAATTACAACCAACACCGCAGTATGAACAAGTTGTTCTAACTTTTTTATCTACTGCAGCAGACTTTGATTGAAAAACATCCGAGATAGCATCTGTTGGACAAGTGTGAGCGCAAGCACCACAAGAAACACATGAACTATCTCCAAACATCATGTCGTTATCAGTTGTTATTCTTGATTCAAATCCTCTTCCACTCATTGTTAAAACGAATGAACCTTGAATTTCATCACACGCTCTGACACATCTTCCGCAATTGATACAATTATCTAAATTCATTCTCATGTAATCATGCGATGTATCTCTTGGAATTCCTTTGTGTTGTTTTGGACTGTTATATCTGTGATCAGATACCCCTAAATCATTGGCAACAGTTTGAAGTTCACAATTATTATTTACTTCACAACTATCACATTCCATTGGATGATCTGTTAATACTAATTCAACAATATTTTTTCTAAGATCTTTCAAGGATTCATTTGAAGTAAAGATATGTTGATTTTCAGCAACTGGAGTATGACAAGAAGCAACTACTCTTGTTGGACCATCTTTTTCTAAAGCAACTTCAACCGAACACACTCTACAAGCTCCATAAGGTGCTAAATTTGGATCATCACATAATGTTGGAACTTTTTTTTCACCTACGTAGCTTTTTACAAATTTTAAAATAGACGAGTGATTTGGACCGATTTCGTACGGTTTTCCGTCAATATAAGCAATTTTTCTTTTCTCTGAACTCATTAATTATCTTTAACCATATCATTTTTCATTTCATCCCCAAAGTATTTTAGGATGTTTTGAATAGGAGTGGGAATAGCTCCACATAAAGCACACAAACAACCTTTTTTCATTGTAACAAGCAATTCTTCAAGCAATTTCAAAGGTATTTTTGCAGTTTTCTTTTTAGCTTGATCAAACATTTCTTTACCTCTGTAAGATCCAAGTCTTCCAGGGAAACATTTTCCACATGATTCTTCTGCAGAAAATTCAAATAGATGATGAATGTATTCAGCCATAGAAAAATCTTTAGGAATACTCACCACACTAGCATGACCCAACATGAAACCTTTTGCAGTAAACTCCTGAAAATCTAAATTCAGATTTTCTATTTCACTTAATGGAACCACACCACCAAGTGGCCCACCAATTTGAAAAGCTTTTAATGGTTCTTTGTATCCTCCACCAATTTCATTAAATATTTTTTTCATCGGCGTTCCCATATCAATTTCATAAACACCTGGGTTGTTAAAGAAACTATCCAAACAAACCAATTTAGTGCCTGCAGATTTTTTATTTCCTATAGATGAAAATTTTTCAGAACCATTTATTAAAATTCCTGTAGCAGCTGCTAAAGTTTCAACATTGTTAACAACAGTTGGTTTTTTATATAATCCTTCTGTAACAGGAAAAGGCGGTCTAACATCAACTTCTGCTCTTCTTCCTTCAATAGATGCAATCAAAGCTGTTTCTTCTCCACAAATGTATGCACCTTGTCCGATACAAATTCCAAGATCGAATGAAAAATCAGTTCCCAAAATATTTTCACCTAGAAGATTTAACTTTTTAAGTTCATTGATACATCCATTGATAGCTTCAATAGATTTTGGATATTCTCCACGAATATATAAAACTCCCTCATCGCTTCCAATTACAAATCCACACATTACCATTCCAAAAATAACTTTCAGAGGCTGATCTTCTAATAAATATCTATCTGAAAAAGCTCCAGAGTCACCTTCATCTGCGTTACAGATTACATACTTTTTTTCTCCTTTAGCTTTACTACAAAAATCCCACTTCATTCCTGTGGGAAATCCCGCACCACCTCTACCAGTTAAATTAGAATCTAAGAGTGATTTAACAATTTCTTTTTTATCAGTTTTTAAAAATTTATTTAATTGATCTTTAAATTGGTCAGTTGATGAAAGTTTATCATCCATTAAGAAACTTGTTGTTGCAAAACTTTTTGAGAAAAATTTCTCTTGTTTAATTTCTTCACCTTTAATTATTTGGTCAATTTTTTCTATATCCTTCCCAGCATAATTTTCTCCATCATAATGGAATGCATGGTTTTCATAACAATGTCCTAAGCAAAACATTTCTCCAACTTTATCGTCACCAAGTTTTTCTTTTAAAGTATCTTTTAACTTCTCTTGTGTGCCAGCACACATACATGCACTTCCATTGCAAACAAAAGCTTTCTTTTCTCTATGAGATGGTCGTAAAAATTCATAAAATGATTCAGCTCCATGAAGTGTTGAAACCCCAAGGTTATGTTTTTTAGCAATTTCTTTGATATCTTGCGGTTTATCGCTCAATGTATTTTCAGATATTTGCTTAAACAGATTTTCTTTAAGTCCAATTCTACCTGATAGATTACTTATATTTTTTGACAATTTACCCTTTACCCTTTTTTAATAGCTCAAGTATTTATTATAATCCTATCTTTATTGCTATAAATATTAAAGCTATCCTCTTTTACAAAACCAACCAATGTCATGTCAAACTTATTTGCTAAATCAATAGCAAGACTAGTTGGCGCACCAACACCTATTAAAATCCCAATATTTGCCATAAGCGCTTTTTGTACTAGGTCAAAATTAAGTCTACCGGAACAAGCTAAAAATTGTGAAGTGTTATCAAGTAAATTTTCTTTTAGAGAATAACCAATAAGTTTATCTAAAGCATTATGACGACCAACATCCTCCTTAATGGCAACTATATCTCCTTGAGTAGTAAATAATCCACTTGCATGAATACCTCCAGTTTTTGAAAATTCTGATTGATTTTGACGAAGTTTTTTTGGTGAGCTCATTAAAACCTCTTTTGATATTTTTGGATTAGATTTTAAAATTTTGTCTTTTTTAATAATTTCTAAAGCATCTAAAGAACTTTTACCACAAACACCACAAGATGAGTTTGTTAGAAAATTTCTTTTTATTTTGTCGACATCAATGTTATCTGAATTATTAATTGTAACAATAATTTTATTTTTTAGACCGTATTGTTCTGTAGGTTTACCAGTTAGCTCAATTTTTTCTATATAATCAATTTTTTCAATTATTTTTTCATTAAAAAGAAAACCTCGTACTAAATCTTCATCATCTCCTGGAGTTCTCATCGTAACTGAAATAGTTTTTTCAACCCAAATTTCCTTGTCTTTATATCTAATTATTATTTCTACAGGTTCCTCTATAGATATATGATCATTAAAGTTATCTAGATTTTCAGATTTAAATTTAAATACTTTGTATTCAGAATTCATTCGAGCAGTATATTTTAACTTTAAAAATATGAAAGAATGAAAAAAATAAGTTTATGAATTATTGATGTGAATTTTCTTTAAAAAAGCGACTTATAAAAGATATAAATCGCTTTTTTATAAGAATTTATTTTTTTTGATACTTTGCAGCTTCTTCTGAACCGTCAGTTGCAGTCCCTTTACTATATGAGTGAGCACCCATACCTGCAAGCTCTCCATCTTTAACTATAAGATACTGATTTCTGATTTCTTTTTTCTCAAAAAAACATTCCAGTATTTCTCTAACACCATCTGCGTATCTAGTTTGTGCTGATAGAGATGTTCCAGAAGTATGTGGCGTCATCCCGTGATGAGGCATCGATCTCCAAGGATGATCATTTGGTGCAGGCTGAGGAAACCAAACATCTCCAGCATAACCACTTAATTGACCAGATTTAAGCGCTGCAGCAATTGCATCTTTATCGCAAATTTTGCCTCTGGCGGTATTTACGATATAAGCTCCTTTTTTCATCTTATTAATCATTGTTTCATCAAAAAGATGTTCAGTTTCAGGATGTAGTGGACAATTAATTGTAACAACATCACAAACTTTAACCATAGATTCAACTGAGTCATGAAAAGTTAAATTTAACTCTTTTTCAACTTTTTCTGGTAATCTATGTCTATCAAAATAATGGAGATGAACATCAAAAGGTTTCATTTTTCTTAAAGCGTCTAAACCAATTCTTCCTGCTGCTACTGTACCAATATGCATTCCTTCAACATCATAAGATCTCTGAACAGCATCAGCGATGTTCCAGCCACCATTATTTACTATTGCATATTGCGAATGGTAATCTCTAACCATAGATACAATCATCATAACTATATGTTCAGCAACTGATCTAGAATTACAGTAGGTAACTTCAACTACATCAATTTTATGATCCATTGCAGCTTGCAAATCAACGTGATCAGATCCAATACCTGCTGTAATTGCCATTTTAAGATTCGGCGCAGACTCCATTTTTTTTCTTGTTAGATAATATGGAAAGAAAGGCTGTGAAATAACTACATCTGCGTCTACTAATTCTTTATCAGCAGTGCAATCATCTCCATCTTTATCAGAGGTAACAACTAATTGGTGACCATTACTCTCTAAAAATTTTCTTAAGCCTAATTCTCCTGAAACACATCCTAATAACTCACCAGGTTTAAAATCTCTTCCATTTGGTGAAGGAAGAGTCATTCCATCAGGATATTTATCTATTTTTGGAAGATCCCCTAAAGGATAATTTTTGGGCATCCCATTTATAGGGTCGTCGTATAATACACAAAGTATTTTCATTTTTATTTTTTCTCATTTCTTTACCCTTATGGTTATTTACCCTATTTTTTTCTCTACAATCTTAATTTATTAAAAATTTTTTATTCCTTCAATATTATTTTTTATAACAAATAAATAAAATTTATTTCGAGGGATAATTTTTTTTCAGAATAAGTTTGTTAACTAATATAGCTAATCCTAAGATTATAATACATCCGAATATTATTGGATTTATTAAGTATTCAAATGACGCACTTCCAATAATAACCATAATTGGATTACCACCAGCAGGCGGGTGAACAATATTTAATAAAATCATAAAGAAAACACCAGCACCTACAGCTAAGGCAATATTTATGTATATAGGCAAAGGTATGAAATTAACAAAAATAACACCAACAAGTGCGGTACACAAATGTCCAAAAAAAACATTTTTTGGTTGTGCAAATGGACTTTCAGGAAAACCAAATAATAGCACCATTGATGAGCCAAAAGATCCAGCTATGAAATATCCCAAAGTACTTTTGTAAGTTAATACAGTTAAAACACCAATTGTGATTGTTGAAAAAAAACCTGCAATCAAAGCTTTTTGTAATGTAGATTTATCTATATTCATTTATTTTCTAAAGCCTTTTGAACTGTTTTTAATGGCAAAAGCAAACATTCTTTTCTACTAATATTTTTCTTATTAAATATTTCTTTAAAGCTTTTCCATTCGTTATCTACTTTAGACTTTATGTCATCAAACAATTTCTCTCCATGCGATATAAAGGTCATTATTTGATTAATCTTTTTATCTCTTATTTTTCTAGATAATAAGCTTACCGATGCCTGACAATAAACACATGATTTGCACTGATAAGCCATGTCTTTTACAACTTCATCTTTAACAATTAAGCTTATTTCCATTTCATCTCCACATAAAGGATTTTTGTGTTTAGATTTATGAGTGTAATTTTCAAGGACTTTGTTGTTTTCTGTATGTGAGGCAATTTCTAAAATTCTTAAGTCCATTTAATTTCTTTAATTCAAGTTTGAATGTTTTATATTTTGATTAATGGATCATAACAATATTTTAGGCACAGTGCTAGCAGGCGGAAAGTCACAAAGATTTGGTGAAGATAAATCACAAGTGACCTTAGCAAACAAGCTATTAATAGATTATGTATTGTCAGAAATAATTGATGAATTTAAAGAGATTTTGATTGTCTCAAATAATTCGATAAATTTTCAAAGTTCAGAAAAAATAACTAAAATTGAAGACTATAAAAAAGGACTTGGTCCTTTAGGTGGAGTTTTATCTGCTATGAAATGGATCAAAGCAAATAAAAGAGATTGCCAGTGGATAGCAACCTTCCCTGTGGATACTCCTTTTTTTAAGAGACAAATACTTAAAGACTTTATTAAAAATATTAATTTCAATGAAAGTGATTTATTTTTTATTAAATCAAATAATACTAGACACAATATTTTTGGCTTATGGTCAATAAAATTGCTAGACAAGTTAGAAAAGGACTTAAATGATGGAGAAAGAAAAGTAGAGTTATGGGCAAATAATGTTGGAGTTAAAATAATTAATATGGAGTTTCCAAATAATGATCCTTTCTTTAATATAAATACAAAAGAGGATTTAGAAAAAGCTAAAGAAATATTGAAATGATTAGTTACGAGCAATCCAAGAAAATATTAAAAAAAGCAAAAATTAAAATTAAAGATGAGACAATTAATAGTGTTCATTCTTTAAACAGACTTGTTTCTAGCAATGTTTATTCAAGTATAAATTATCCAACTGGTGATAATGCTGCTTTTGATGGATATGCAATTAATTCAAAAGATACTAATCGAATTAAAAAAAAATCAAAAAAACAATTTAAAATAATCGGATCAATTGCTGCTGGCTCTAAACCATTAAAGAAAAAAATTAAAAAATTTGATGCAATAGAGATTATGACAGGAGGTATACTTCCAAAAGGTTTTGATACGATTATTCCTATTGAGCAAATAAATTTTTATCCAAATAAAACTAATAAAAAATATATTTTAATAGATCAAAAAATTAAGAAACACAATCATGTTAGGTTCGCTGGTTCTGATTTTAAAAAAGGTGAAGTTATTCTTAAAAAAAACAATATAGTTCAACCAAATCATATTTTAGCTTTTAAAACTTTGGGAATAAAGAAAATTAAAGTTAAAAAAAAAATCAACATTCTATTTTTTTCTACTGGTAATGAAATTACTGATAAAGATAATATTCCAAGCTGGAAGGTTAGAAATTCAAATAGTCATTATATCAAAAATTTAAATGAAAACTTTTTATTTAATTTTGAAAATGGAGGTATATTAAAAGATAATCACCAAAGTATTTTTAAAAGTAAAATAAAAAAAATGTTAAATAATAAAACTGATATTATTATTACATCAGGTGCAGTTTCAGCTGGCAAGTACGATTATATACCGAGTGTAGTTAAAAACTTTAAACTGTCAGAATACTTCAAAAGTGTTGCAATTAGACCAGGAAAACCAATTTTATTTGCTAAAATTAAGTCAAAACAAAAAGTAATTTTCGGTCTTCCAGGTAATCCAATGTCTTCCTCAGCTTGTTTCAGGTTTTTTGTAATTCCTTATATAGCAAATGTGTTAGGTTTAAGTATTGAGAAACCTGTTCGTGGTATTTTAAAAAATAGTTTTATAAAAAAAATGAAATTTACTCGATTTGCTAAAAGTAAATTAACTACAACTAAAGATGGAAAAATAAAAGTTGAAATATTGAAGGGACAAGAGTCTTTTAGAGTTAAATCTTTTATAAAATCAAATATTTGGGCTTTGTTACCTGCTGGTAAATCAAAATTTAGAAAAGGAGAGATAGTAGATTGTTTTTTCCCCAATCACCTCAATCAAACTTTAATTTAGAAACGTATTTTTGTTGTAGAAAAATCTTTTTACAATTAGATTTCTGATTATGTTACAGCTAAGAAATCCAAGAATTGCTATTCCTGTTGTACTGTTTGCTGGTCTTCTATGGTCGTTCGGCCCATTAGTAGTGCGATACATGGATAATCCTCAATTGGCACCTTGGCAATATATTTTTGGCAGAGGTTTAACAATTTTTATCCTATTAAATCTTTATTTATTTTTTGAGGAAGGAAAAAATTTCTACAAAAACTATTTAAAAATAGGTTTATCTGGAGTAATCGGCGGTTCTGGATTGGGGATCGCTATGATTACATTTATTTATTCAATTACAAATACTAGTGCTGCAGTTACTTTGCTTTGTTTAGCAGCAATGCCTTTTTTTACTGCATTATTGGCATTTTTATTTTTGAGAGAAAAAATTTCTCTCAATGTATGGATATCAATAATAATTGCAACAGTTGGTATCATTATTATGGCACTTGGAAATACTGGTGAAAAATCATTAATTGGTTTCGTGTTTGGTTTAACTTCTTCAATTGGTTTTTCAGTTTTTTCTGTAACTTTAAGATGGAGAAAAGAAACTCCAAAATTCACAACTGTAGCTTTTGCAGGTTTCTTTTGTTTTGTGTTTGCAACAATTATGATTTTATCAAACAATTTAGTTTTCTTTTCATCTAGCTATAATGGAGCTTTATTTTCTTTGCATGGTACACTAGTTTGTTTTGGTTTAATATTATATTCAATTGGATCTAAAGCGATACCAGCAGCAGAATTAACTTTATTATCTTTAACTGAAGTTGTAGGTGGAATTTTTTGGGTTTGGTTACCTTTATTTGGCATTAATGAAGTGCCATCCACAAATACTATAATCGGTGGTTTCTTTCTTTTCGTATCTATATTCTATTACAGTTTAATAATGAGATGGAATAAAAGATATATAGCATTAAATTAATATGGAACGACCAGATTTTTTTGAACTTAAAAACGGTGAAAAAGTAAAATTACCTTTTACAGATAAAGAATATAAAGATCGAGTAAGTAAACTTAGATCAGTGATGGATCAAAATGGTCTTGATATGGTTATTTTAACATCCATGCATAACGTTGCATATTACACAGGTTTTATTTATTGCTCTTTTGGAAGACCATACGGATGTGTCATCACTCAAAATAAAATTTCAACAATTTCAGCTAACATTGATGCAAGTCAGCCTTGGCGAAGATCTCATTGCGATAATGTTATTTATACTGATTGGAAAAGAGATAATTTCTTAAGAGCTATTGTCTCAATTATTGGAAGGGATGATCCTCCAAAAAATATTGGAATTGAAAATGATCATGTCACCTTAGATATGCGAGAAAAAATAGGGTCTATTTTTACTTTCTCAGTATTTAGTGATGTTTCAAATGCTCTAATGAAACTTAGAATGATTAAATCGAACGAAGAAATTGAAATCATTAGAAATGGCGCAAGAATTGCAGACATTGGTGGTGAAGAAATAGTTAAAAATATTAGAGAAGATAATACGGAGATCGAAGTAGCAATTGCAGCAAGAGATAGAATGGAAAGAGAGATTGTTAAAAGCTATCCTGGTGCAGAGTACATGGACACTTGGGTATGGTTTCAATCTGGTATTAATACAGATGGAGCTCATAATCCAAAGACTAATAGAAAATTAGTTAAAGGAGATATTTTATCTGTAAATACTTTTCCAATGATCTCAGGATACTACACTGCACTAGAGCGAACTTTATTTTTAGATCATGCTGATGAAGCTTCACTTAAAGCATGGGAAGCAAATGTAAAAGTTCATAAACGAGGATTAGAATTGATTAAACCAGGTGTTAAATGTTCAGATATTTGTCATGAGCTAAATGAATTATTTGCTGAGCTTGGTTATCTTCAGTATCGAACTTTTGGTTACGGACATTCATTTGGTATGCTCTCTCATTTTTATGGAAGAGAGGCTGGATTAGAATTAAGGGAAGATATTGATACGGTGTTAGAAGAAAACATGGTCATTTCAATGGAGCCAATGATAATGATCCCAGAAGGTAATCCTGGTGCAGGCGGATATAGAGAACACGATATTTTAGTGATTGGTAAGGATGGAGCAGAAAATATTACAAAATTTCCTTTCGGCCCAGAGCATAATATTATAAAAAACTAATCTTTATGACCGAGAGTAAAACTATTGTTAATAGTTGGAATGAGTGGGATCCGTTAAAACATGTCATTGTCGGAAGAGCGGATGGCACTTGCATACCTGCGCCTGAACCAGCATTAGACGCAAAGGTTCCCGAAGATAGTGATATGCGAGGTCAGTTTGGACCAAGAACAAAAGATACTGTCGATAAAGCAAATCAACTTTTAGACGATTTTTCAAGTATGCTTCAAAAAAGAGGCATTAAAGTTGATCGACCGACACCAATAGATTTTAATCAAAAAACTTCTACACCTGATTGGGAAGCCGAAACAATGTTTGGCTGCATGCCTCCAAGAGATGTTTTGTTAACAGTGGGTAATGAGATCTTAGAAGCTACAATGAGTTATCGTTGTCGATGGTTTGAATATTTATGTTACAGATCACTTCTAAAAGATTATTATAATCAAGACCCTAATATGAGACACGAGTCTGCTCCAAAGCCAAGATTAACTGATGAAGATTATAGAAAGGATTATTTATCAGATAAAATAGGCGTTCAAAAAAGATTAGAGTGGACTGAAAAAAAATATTTTGTAACTACTGAAGAAGAACCGTTATTTGATGCAGCGGACGTACTAAGATTTGGTAAAGATTTAGTTGTTCAACATGGTTTTACAACAAATTTAAAAGGAATTGATTGGCTAAAGAGACATTATAAAGATCACAGAGTTCATGCAGTTAACTTCCCAGGTGATCCTTATCCAATTCATATTGATGCAACTTTTACACCAATTAAAGAGGGTTTAATTATCAATAACCCACAAAGAAGACTTCCTAAAGAACAAAGAAAATTATTTGAAGACAATGGTTGGGAAATTGTAGACAGTGCACAACCAGCACATAACGAACCACCACCGTTATGTTATTCATCAACCTGGTTATCAATGAATGTTTTAGTATTAGATCCTAAAACTGTGTGTGTAGAAAAAAGTGAAACTTATCAAGCTGAACAATTAGATAAATTAGGAATGGAAGTTGTGCCAGTTGAACTTAGAGATGCCTATGCTTTTGGTGGGGGTTTACATTGTTGTACTGCTGATGTTTACCGAGAGGGTGAATTTAAAGATTACTTTCCAAAACAATAATTAACTTGGATTTTGTTTTAAAAATTCAATGTATTTAATAACATCATTATATTTTTCATCAGGAATATCTTTGTAGCTTGCATTGAATTTACTTTTCACACATATAGCAACGTGGGCGTAGGGGTTTCTTCCTTTAGGGTGATTTGGGTGGTCAGGTAATTCTCCTACCAAATAATCGCCAGCTTCCTGAATAATTTTCCAGAGTTTACTTGCGTTTTCTTTATTCAAACTACTTCAATCCTTGTTTTATCTCATCCATTTAAGGTTTTGTCTTTTACTTTATAATTTTTTTTAAAATCATAAAAATCTAATGTTTCAGCTTCAAGTTTGCATAATCTTTTAATAATTATTTTTTCTATACGATCTATTTTTTCATCGCTTAATTTAGACATTTTATATTCAAATTTATTATTGAATTTCGATTTATGAATTCTGTTATTATTCACTTAATGTTTTTAGGTTTAATGATTTTAACTCTTAACAAAAAATAATGGCTAAAATTAGAAATTTATAGTAAGATTTATAATATTTATGAAATCTAAAATTTATCAAAAAAAAGATGGCAACAAACCATCAGCTTTTGAACATGATATTTCTTTAAAAGATGCAAAATCATTAAAAGTAGAACTTTCTTCATTTGCATATAACGATTTTAATCCAGATTCAGATGAATATGAAGAACAAGAAGTTTCAGTTAAAAAATCTGATGTTAAATTTAAGATCAAAAACAATAAAGGTAAGTTAAAAATTATTTTAGAGTCTGTTAATGCTGATTTTGAAATAGATGATGATGATCAGAGTGAAAGATTTATGGATAAAGATTGGGAAACAGAGACAGTTATTCCTACTTTAAAGCTAACTGATAAAAGTAAAAAAGAAGAGTATATCACTTATGATGGGGGTCATCTATTTACTTTAGAAGTGGTTTATTAACCATTCTGGCTCAAAGCATTCAAAATATCTTCATCTTTTCTTAATGACTCATCGATCAAATCCACAGCATCCTCCCCAACACTTTCTATGGCTGCCAAGGCAATATCTTTATCTTTCTTAAATTTTTCATTAACAAATTCAAGTGCAGTTCCATTATCTTGAGCAACTTGCAACACAAAATCTTTATTATTTTGAAGTGATGAACTTGCAAATTGCATTGCCGCACCATCGTTACTTACAGCAGCAGAAACTATATCTTCGTCCTCTTGTAAAGTTTTGTCCGCATGTTCTAATGCAGCTCCACAATTTTGTACTGCAGCCATCACAACCTCGCTATCTTTTCTCAAATCTTCAGATAACTCACCAAGCTTACAACCATCTTCATACATTAGTTCAATTGCATCTTCTTTTTTCATTGTTTATATCTTTTTTTAATCTCCAAATGGATCTTTATCTTTGTTAAGACCTAGCAATTGATCACGGGACCATAGTGATAAAGACTCAAACCATTTTATAATTTTTTTGTCTGCAAATTTTAAGGAATCAATATCATTTTTTATTGCTTCAAGAACAACCTCTTTATCAGCCTTTAATTGTTTGTCGGCAAATTTAAGATTGCTTCCATTTTTTTTTACTGCTGCAATTATTACTTGCTTATCTTTACCAAATTTTTTTAGTTCATTTGTAGAAATAGTGTTATTTTTAATCTTTTTTAAAATTTCTTTTGTGTCCATTAAAAAATTTTCCTTTTTTCGTATCCTTTTTTTAATTGGATTTGATTAATTTTTCAAAGTCATCATATCTAGGATCTTAGGTAATTCCAATACCTCATTTAATGATGAAGAAAAGGTTGAATTATTAATAATATTTAATTTTTTTTTTAAATTATCAGTTGAATTATTTTCATTTGGATATTTCTTTTTTGCAATCTCAAAAACATCTATTTTTTCATTTGATATTTCAACATTTAATTCTTTATTTAAAAAACCAAATATAAAATCATTATTATATCCGATCAAAGTTGAAGAATTAATAAAATTAATAAAACTATCGCTGATTTCAGTTATTTTGGGATATTTTTTTAACTCCTCATTTGAATAACCAATAATATTTGAAATATTTTTATCTATATCTTTTTCAGGATTAATAATGTGATGAAACAAACTCTTAAGATTATTTTTATCAATTTTTAAGGCTGCAATTTCAACAATTTTATTACTAGAGATACCAAGACCTGTGGTTTCTATTGATAAGAATATTTTGCTCACTTTAATTCAATTAATTTATTATTTTTATCTTTGAATACTATGGAACCATTACAATTTTTGGTTATTTTTTTTCCATTTTTTATAACTTCGTGTACAAAATTCTTTTCTTCAACTTTCCAAGCTATTGATTGAATTCTTTTATACATGATGTCTCTTTCTAAAAACTTTTCTTTAGAAACTTTTCTTTTCATTTGTGGAAAATAATTGCAGTTTGGATGAATACCTTTTGAGTCAATATTATAAACTATTCTTTTGCCATCAATAAATTTCATAAATATTATATCTACGGGACCATTAATCTGACATTCCTCATAGACATAATATCCTTTTTCCCATCCTTTAATTTTAGTCCACTCAACACCATATGTTTGAACATCTTGTTTATCTTCATCATTTGGTTTTTTATTTTTTAATTTATGATAAATAATTTTTAATTTTTCTTTAGATTTTTTTATCGATGCTTTGCAAACTTTCTCTGGACATCTATTGTTAAACATGTTTTTTACTTGAATTATTAGTTAATTTTTTCGTTGCAATATAAGTAAACACAACTTTCACAATCTTCATTATATTCTGGCACTTTATCACTCTCTAAAGTTTTTTTCATATCTTTAATTTTACTTGGTATCCAAGAAGGATCTGATTCATATGGCACCAATACAGTTTTAAAATCTATTTTATTATCAAATTTTTCATTTGTTTTTTCACCATTACAAACCATAAAATATGTTGTGTTGGAAACTTTAAAATTCATTTTCCTTAGTATATGGACATAGATATCCATTTGTCTTTTATACCCTTGATGAAATTTACTATCTAAATATGCCTCAGTTTCCACAGGAGTATTATTTGACTGTGCTTTGTAGTCAACAACAACCAACTCTTCTTTATCTAAATCATACCAAACATCATCAATTCCACCTTTAATAAAGAGATTGGTTTCTTTATCCAAATAAGAAATACCGCCTGATAATGATTGTCTCCATTTATCAATATCTGGGTGGTCATAAGGTATAAAATTTAATTTATATTCTTTCATTATTGAATGAGGAGTTTTTTCTTTTCTATGTTTATCGAATTCTTTTTTTAGCAAATCATCAACAGCAGAGTTTAATGCCCATCCAGGCATGCTTGGTTCTTTTAAACCCTTTACTCTGTCTAGGTAAAAACATCTTGGACAATCAATAAAATTACTAAATTTAGATCTGCTAATTGTAAAAGGCTCATTTGAACCTTTCTGATACATTGAATTTTTTCTACTTCTAAAACCTTTTTTAATTAAATTATCTGACACAATTTATGTTAACAAAAAAATATAATTTCATCTATTTGATTTATCTAAAAAATAAACTTTTTCTTATATCAATAATTTCTCTTATATATTTGTCTTTAATAGCATTCCAAGAAACAAATAAAGTACATAATTGATACAAGGCAAATATCTCATTTTTTTCATTTTGGGACAAATCACTATCTGTCTCTGTATAGTTTTTAAAATAAGGAATATTATTTCTTGCACAGTTTAAATAATATTTACAAGCATCTGTTACTGTAGCCGTTGACCACCAGTTTGAATCTCTGAAAAGATTAGATATTTCTTGATAGAACGAACTTGTTTCAGAAATAACTAAATCCTTTTGAACATTTTCTGAAAATTGATCTAATTCGAATTGAATTAAAGCCAATATCTTTTTCTCGCCACTTCTTTTCACAAGTAGCTCAATGACATTTTTATATGACATTGATTGGATTTTATTCCAATTATCAAAAAAATCGTTTGGTGCTTTATTTGAATCTCCCATGTTTAATTTTTTAAAGGTAACCAAGAATTATATAAAGGATTATCTTTATTAATTGGAAGTTTAATATTCTTATTTTGTCTAGAAGAATCATACACAGCGGTTACAAATTCTAGAGATTTTCTAGCATCTGACAAAGTTACTTCATCACTAGGAGATCCATCTAGTTTATTTGCAATTTCCTCAAACATACCCGCATACCATGATTTTGGTTCTTTTACTTTTGATAGCACTTCATCTATTTGAGCTTGAGTTATAGGAGCTCTAGGTAAAAAATCCCATTTATCATCAGCTGGACTATATGGTTTATCTGGTGATGCACTAGACTCAGCCGTTAATCCCTCAAAACAAAATCGAAGTCTACTAGTATCATTTGCAGCACCCAATGTGATTGAACTTGTCACTAGAGTTCCATTTTCCATTTCAATTGAAAGGGCAGCACAATCCTCAACCTCAATATCATTTACTCTAGTTGTTAATTTTGCAAAAACATTCGAAACAGGACCTAGGATCATACTCACTAAGTCATGAATATGAATTGAGTGACTTAAAATAGCTCCACCTTGTTCACCTTCCCAAGTTCCTCTCCAAGGTTTTGAATAATAATCTTTACCTCTATTCCAATGAGTTTCTAAAGAAGCAACCAAAGGGTTTCCTGCTAAACCAGATTTGATCAATGCTTTTAACTTTGAAAATCCTAGACCATATCGATATTGAAATACTGGGAAAATAATCTTACCCGTTGCTTTACTGATCTTTTCTAATTCGTCTACCTCTTTAAGACTTGAAACTAATGGTTTTTCACAAATCACATGCTTTCCAGCTTCCATAGCTTTTTTACAAGCAGAAAAATGTAAATGGGGTGGAAGACAAATATCAATGATATCAATTTCTTTAATTTTTAATACATCTTCAAAGTTTAGAGAAACTTTTGTCTCATTATTTGATTGTAATATTTTATCAATAGCTTCACGAGTTAAACCACATAATGTGTGAACACTAAATCTCTCAGAAACTTTTTGAAAATCTTCAAAATGTTTTGCTCCTATATTGGTTCCAATTATTGCTACTTGATATTTTTTCATTTTTTTTCAGCTTGCTCTTGAGCTTTAATAGCAAGTTCCATCGAAAGATAAGTAAGATCTTGTGGACATGCAGTTTCTCTTCTGTTTAAAACATCATTAATTAAATTTCTAAAGTAGGGTAGCTTAACATCAGAGCAATCGATGTATTTCACTTCTTCATTATTAGCTAAATATAAATGATTACCTTTTTCTGATTTTGCCAAATCTGTATATTTTCTTATTTCAATAAAACCTTTGTCTCCAAGGATTAACAATCTTCCATCTCCCCAGGTTGGAAGGGCATCTGGAGTAAACCAATCCAGGCGAATATAACCATGCCCACCATTACCAGTAAGGTTCACTTCACCAAAATCCTGAAAACCAGGTATATTTTTTTTTGTCGTATTTTCTACTAATGCATGGTTGATTTTTGCCTGATTAGAATTTGTAAAAACTAAAAATTGATGAATTTGGTGAGAACCAATATCGGTAATAATTCCTCCATAACTTTGACGATTATAAAACCAATCAGGTCTTTCATAGTTTCCTTGCCTATGTGGACCTGTACCAATAGTTTGTTTTACTTTTCCTATTTTGCCTTCATTTACTAATTCTTCAGCTTTAGCAACCGCAGCAACGTGAAATCTTTCAGAAAAATTTACAGACCAGATCTTTCCAGTTTCTTTAACAGTATTTTTCAAATTATTTAATTGATCTAAGTTAGTACAGCCTGGTTTATCTACCATAACGTCTTTACCAGCTTTTAAAGCATCTATCGAATGACCAGCTCTATCTACAGGGATCGAAGATATTAAAATCATATCAATAGATGAGTCATTTAATATTTCTTCTTTATTTTCTTTTCTTTTAATATTTGGATACTTTTTATTAAATTCTTGAAGAGTTAAAGGATTCCCATCTGTCCAAAAGTAATTACAGCCACAACCTTCTTTCATCATTTCATCTAGCATATCAAAAATATGACCATGATCTATTCCGATTACCCCAAGGTTAAGTGTTTTTTTCATAAACTAATAAGAACCTTTTTGCTTTGCACCTTTATAAAAAATTTCTTGCATGTAATCATTTTCTTTTTTTCGAAGCAAAATACTTTCTTCACTCATTAAAGTATTAGTTCTATTTATAATTTCATGATGATGATATTTATCCTCTCCTCTTGCAAGTTGAACACTATTTTTACCTAATGTCTGTTTTACATTTGTGCCTATATAACTTTGTATAACAAATCCAATTCTTCTATCATTACTTTTATTTATACCCGATCCATGTACTACTCTTGGATGATGCAATGACATTTGACCAGCTTTTAGTTCTATAGATTTAACTTCGTCTTCAGGAACATTCTCCACTGTTTGTCCTCTGGTAAGTAAATTTCCTTCATTAAATTTCTCGTTATGATCTTTAATATTTAAATGTGATTTAGGCCACATTTTCATACATCCGTTGTTTTCATTCGATTCTGTTAATGCTACCCATGCTGTGACCCAATTATGAGGTTCTAATCCTATGTATTTTGCATCTTGGTGATAGCTTACAAAACCTTGTTCGTTAGGGTTTTTAATAAATAAAGTAGTACTACAAACTAAGATATTTTTTCCAATAATACTTTCTACTGCATCTAAAATTTTTGAATTATGAACAATCGCATCAAGTTTAGGTGAAATTAAATGAACATTATATCTTCCCGACTTATCTATTTCATTTGGCATTTTTTTTTCAATTAATTCTATTTCTTCTCTTGCCTCTAATGCTTCACTACTAGACAAAACTTCAATAGGGCATATGTACCCTTGGTCTTCATACTGTTTAAGTTGATTTGATGATAGATAAGTCATATTATTTGAAAAGATTATATGAGCTTAACTATTTCTTCAATAATTTATGGCTGAAGTTTTTAAATTAGGAATTGCTGCTAACAACAATCAACCAATCAAGGAAGTAAATTCAATTGAGGTTTTAGAAAATAAAGGAATAGTAGGCGATCGACATTTTCATGATTTTAATGATCCTTATAATCAATTGTCATTAATAGAGTCCGAGAATATTGATGAATATAATATTAAATTTGGGTTAGATATACCTTACATCAATTTTAGACGGAATGTTGTTACAAAAGGTATTCAATTAAATGATTTAATTGGAAAAAAATTAAAGGTAGGAAATGTTGAATTGGAGGGAATTGAATTATGTCGTCCGTGCAGACATTTGACTGAAATGCTCGATCAAAAAAATATTCTTAAAGAATTTATGAGAAAAGGTGGCCTTAGATGTCAAATCCTTTCTTCATCTAAAATAAATATAGGTGATAAAATAGAAATAATTAATCTTTAAAGTTTAGCAGTTTCTTTAACTGTATTTTCATCAAGTGTTGCAGGCGCATCTGGATCAAGCTCTAATCCTGCTGGTGTAATTGTTGCTGGAACTGGTGTAAATGTTGAGTCTGGGTTCTCAACAGTATTTCTAACTTTCATCCTGTATAATCCAAATCCTCCAATTATTGCATGAGCAATAATTAAAAACACAAATAAACCATTTAAACCAAACCATTCCATAAATATAGAACACAAAATAGGACCACTAATTGCACCTATACCAAAGATAAACTGTAAACCACCACCTGCTGCTACGAATTTTGATTTAGGAACAAAGTCATTTGTGTGAGCAAGATTTAGTGAAAATAAAGGGAGACATAAACTTGAATATAATCCTACTGAAACAAAAAATATAATTTTTCTAAGACTAAATTCATCCATATAATAAATATTTTGAATAGGATCATTAGAAGTTAAAATTGAAATTAAAGCTAAAAAACAACTTCCAAAAGTTGTTATTACAATTACTTTTCTTCTATCAAATTTATCTGAAAAATATCCGATTGGACCTTGACCAATCACCCCTGCAATTGTTGAGATAAATAAAAGTATCGAAGTTTCAGCTAAAGTTAATTTTGCAATAGTTGCATAAACAGAAATCAGAGAAAAGAATGCTGCGTGTATAATACCAGTAAAAAATGAACTCAACGATCCAAGTGGGGAAATTTTATATAATTCTTTAATACTTATTGTTTCTATTTTTTTAAATTTTGGAGCAGGTCTTTTTGTCAATAAAATTGGGACTAGAGCCACTGAAAGTAAAATTGAAACTAAAATAAATGGTTCATAATCATCAGGTTTACTAATGTTAAGTAGCAACATGCCTATAGCTAAACCAAAGTAAATTACCATCATATAAGCAGATAGTAGTTGTCCTCTATTTTTATTTGTCGCTCTGTCGTTTAGCCAGCTTTCAGTAACTACATAACAACTAACTAAACTTATACCTGTTATAAATCTGCTGATTGTCCACATAAATGGATTTACATAAACTACAGCAACTAAAGCACTTAAAGAAGCAAGTGACGCGAATGCAGCAAATACTCTTATATGACCAACTTTTGAAACAAAATTAGGCGTTGTTCTTGAGCCCACAAAGTAACCAACAAAGTATCCTGACATGAAAATACCAGTTGTAAAAACACTAAAATCTTCAAGCACTGATCTAATACCCATAACTTGCATTTGCAATCCATGAGCAATCATCATTACCCCAATCCCAATAAATAGAGCCCAAGACTTTTTTACTTCTTTTTGCATTTATAATTTTTTAAATTTTAATAATGCTGGCTAGGTAGTTTTGGTTTGTGTTTTTTTTATGGCTAGTAAAGAATGAATTGCTATCGTGATAATGATAACGATACCTCCATAGATAGTCTCGTTAGAAGGCTGTTCTTTAATAACCATCCAAACCCATATCGGTCCAAGGATAGTTTCTAGTAGGAAAAATAGATTAACTTCAGCTGCTGTAATAAATCTTGGTGCTATAGTGACTAAAACAAATGGTATAGCTACACACATCACACACATTAAAGGTATATAAAAAAGATCATTTCCCACTAATGTAAAGTCTTTAACGAAGAAAAAGGCAAATATTGCAACACACGATTTTCCAATTACAGCAGCAGGCACTAAATCTGTAGATTTTGCATATCTTGCAATGTTTGCATTACAAGCTAATCCAAAAGAAGTTATTAGGCCAAATAAATCTCCATAAAAATTACCAAGACTTAAAGAGTCGTAAAAAATATAAACACAAGCAATAAAGGTAATTATTATAGCAATCCAAGTCCTATTATCCGGTTTTTCTTTTAAGAAAATAGCTCCTAATATTGCTGATAGCATTGGTGCAAGAGCTACCATTAATAAAGTATTTGCTACATTGGTGTTTTGTATTGAGATAATAAAAGTAATATTGCAAATAGAAAAACTAATTACATAAAAAATACCCGGGTAACCAATTTTAAATAAAACTTTTAAGAAATTATTTTTATAAAATAAAAGAAGACCAAATAAAACTACCAAAAAAGGTATTGCTCCTCTGTAAAAAAGCATCCCCCAAGTATCAATATTTGACAATCTAATTAGTAAAGAGTCAGGTGTTATAAACATAACTCCTATAAAGGCCATCAATGAACCTTTTTGTTGATTACTTAAATTATTCACGCTTTAAGTTCTTTCCAAAAAGTTTTAGCTAAATTTATTCCTGATAGATCATAAAGTGTTTTAAGTCCAGTTGGAGACGTAACATTTATATCTCCATTGAGTTTTTGATCTATAAAATCAATTCCTGCAAAAAAAATATTTTCTTTTTTTAAATCTTTTGCAATTAGTTTTGAAATTTTAATTTCTTTACTTGTTAATTTTATATTAGTTGGTTTTGCTCCTTTACTCATATTACTTAAAAAAGAACCTTTCTTTGGAACTCTTGAAATTGCACCACATACTTTTCCATTAATAATAAAAACTCTTTTATCTCCCTTGCTTATTTTAGGAATAAACCTTTGACACATGATATGGCCATGTTTTTTTATAAATTTATTAACTAATTTTGAATTAAATTTTGTTAATAAATGAATATCGTTACCACTGAAACTGTGGATAGGTTTTAGTATTATTTTTTTATTTTTCTTTAAAAATATTTTAATTTCACTTAAATCTCGAGTGAAAATTGTACCAGGCATAAATCTTAGATATTTTACTGAGTATAATTTTTCAGATATATTTCTTATTGAAGTTGGATTATTTATTATTTTAACTTTATTTTTAATTCTATCCAGAATGTAAGTAGTTGATATATATTCAAGATTAAAAGGTGGGTCCTGACGAATTAAAATAAACTCACATTTTGTGAGATCTAGGACTTGTTTTTTTAAGATTTTAAAAAACTTTTTATTTTCATAATCAAATTTAATAAAAAAACCTTTTGCAATGACTTTTGAATTAAATATTGAAAGTTTTTTTGGATCATAATAGAAAATTTTGTATTTTTTACTTTGTATTTCATTCGCTAGAAAAACACTAGTATCCGTTACAGGATTTAGTTTCGAAGGATGGTTTCCTTGTATCGCGACAATTTTATTGGTCATACAATTTTTCTAAATTTTCATTATTTGAAAATTTATCAATCATATTATCTGCGTTTGTTGACTTGTTAAAAATGACTTTTCTTAAATGATTTAAAAATAAAGTTTCGTTTTTTCCTTTTCTGCTTAATATGTCTCTATTATTAAGACCTTTACGCGAAAGATCTAACAAAGTGGAAGCCCAATAATGTAAATCTTTCCCCATTAATTCTGTATTAAATCCTTTTTTTGGAGACTCGAGATAAGCATTAATAATTTTATTTTTATCCCATTTTTTAACCAATTCATGTACTTCATCTAAATTACCATAAAGCATTCCTATAAAAAAAGCTGGTCCAGAACAAAGACAGTCCCATCCACATGTATCCATCGATCTTAGTTCTATATATTTTTTTAATCTATTTTCTGTAAATATTGTGCTCAAATGCATAGTTAAGTCGTTTTCTGTTGGTAGTCTATTTTCTATTTCTTTGATTTTGCCACTCATAAAGTCGCTAAAGTTATAATTAGATCCAGATATATATTTATCTTTATGTTTGATAAAAAGAATTGGAAATTCCATAACAAACTCAGCATATTTTTCAAAATTTAAATTCTCAAAAAATAAACTTGGAAGTCCACCTCTGGAAGTGCTTTGCCACACTTTTGATCTATAAGATAAATAATTACTATTTCTCTTTTCAACTATAGATGAATTAGCAAACAGAGCTATTGTAATTGGAACTACTGAATTTGTTACTAGAAATTTTTTTATAAAATCATTTTCAGATTTATAATCTATATTCAATTGAGTTCCGCATGTTCTGTACATCATATCCAAACTTAATTCACCACCTAAAGGCATACTTTTAGTCATTAGTTTATATCTTTCTTTGGGATTATTTGGAATTTCATCTAATTTAGAGAAAGGATCAAAACCTGAACTTACAATTTTAATATCCAGTTTTTTTGTTACTTGCTGAAGTTCGAACAAATAATCTTGAGACTCAGCACAAGCCTCGTGCATATGATTTAATTTATCTCCAGAGAGTTCAATTTGATTACCTGGTTCAAGAGTAATATTTTTTCCTCCTTTATTTAATCCGATTATGTTTTCTTTTTCGAATACAGGCTTCCAACCAAACTCTTGAAGAGCTTGAAACATTTCTTTTATTTTTGAATAATCAACTCTTTTATTATTGTTATTATTAAAAAGAAACTTTTCATGTTCAATTCCAATTTTAAAATTTTTTGGCTCTTTTACACCTGATGAAAAATATTCTACAATTTTATTTTTTGTATCAATCATGCGCTCTAGTACTAGTTTCTAAGTAAATTTAAAGATGATAATAAGGCTCTTTTGCAAATATTTTTTTAACTAATGGCTTAAAATCATCCAAAGACATACTTTTATAATCAGGATCAAAAGAGCATTGATCATATTTTTCGCAAAAATCTATTGTATCTTGATAGTATTTATGGTCTTTAAACTGATCTCTTGCATTTCTATCGCCACCTAAATGATGAGCACTGTAATAAGTTTGAAAAAGACCATGATGAAGGATAATCCAATAAGTTCTCTCTGAAACATAGGGTCTAAGTATGGATGCGGCATATTGTGAATGATTCATTGGTGCTAAATCATCTCCAATATCATGCAGTAAAGTTGCAACAACCATTTCATCACTTTCTTTATTTTTAAAAGCTCTTGTTGCGGCTTGTAATGAATGTTCTAGTCTAGTGATTTTGTAACCTTCCAAAGTCGTAGTTTGTTTAGATAAATAATTTAGAACTCTCTCAGCTGTTTGTCTTTCAAATTTTTTCTCAAATTTTTCAAGAAGCTTATAATCTTCTTTAGTTCCATTTTTCATTTGAGTAAAATTGACTGTTTTCATATTTTAATTATTTGATCCTGTGCTAAGTAAAGATAACTGCGTAATTTTATTATCTCCCAATTCATCTACTAATTTAACAGGATATTCACCTGTAAAATAATGATCTGTTAATTGAGGATAAGCTTCATTTCTTTTTTCAAAACCAATAGCTTTATACAATCCTTCTATTGATAAAAATCTTAAAGATTTAGATCCAATATATTTGCAAATTTCATCATTTGTTTTATTTGCTGCTAATAATTCTTTTTTTGTAGGTGTGTCTACACCATAGAAATCTGGGTATCTTATTTCAGGGCAAGCAATTTTAACATGAACTTCTTTTGCACCAGCATCGTAAAGCATTTTAACAATTTTATATGACGTTGTTCCTCGAACAAGAGAGTCATCAATTAGTATTATTTTTTTATTTTTAATAGTTGTTTGATTAGCATTTAATTTTAATTTTACCCCTAAGCTTCTAATTTTTTGGCTTGGTTCAATAAAAGTTCTTCCAACATAATGATTTCGAATTAATCCATGTTCAAAGTTCATTTTTAATTCTTGAGCAAAACCCATAGCAGCCGCATTTCCAGAATCTGGAACCGGAACTACTATATCGGCATCAGTATCGTTTTCTTTTGCAAGTTCTCTTCCAATATTTTTTCTATGTTCATATGCTGTTTTGCCTCCAATTAGGCTATCTGGTCTTGAGAAATAAATATACTCAAACACACAAGGTCTAACTTTTTTAGCAGGAAAGGGTTTAATACTTTTCAGCTCGTTTTTTTCAATTAAAACTATCTCGCCATTTTCAACTTCTCTTACAAATTTTGCACCAATTATATCAAATGCACAAGTTTCTGATGCTAAAACATAACTATTACCAAGCTTACCTATAACTAGAGGTCTAATTCCATAAGGATCTCTAACTCCAATTAATGAGTTTTGCGTTAACATCACCAATGCATAGCCTCCTTGTATTTGA
>CACJTS010000010.1 GCA_902596355.1 uncultured Pelagibacteraceae bacterium
AGAACAAATTAAAGAGATAGTTGATTGTGAAACACAGTTAAAAACTAAAGGACTTCCTAGGGATTTTTCAGAATTTAATAGAATAAAATCGATAGGATTTTCAGATAAAAAACTTTCAGAATTAACTAAAACGTCTGAAGAAATTATCAGAAGAAAAAGATCAGCACTTAAAATACTTCCGGTTTATAAAAAAGTAGATACTTGTGCAGCTGAATTCAAATCTTACACTCCTTATATGTACTCAACTTACCAAAGAAATTTTTCAATTAACTCAGAATGTGAAGCTGATCCATCCAATAAGAAAAAAATAATTATTCTTGGAGGAGGTCCAAATAGAATTGGTCAAGGAATTGAGTTTGATTATTGCTGTTGCCAGGCAAGTTTTTCATTAAAAGACGCAGGTTTTGAGACTATAATGGTTAATTGTAACCCTGAAACAGTATCAACAGACTATGATACGAGTGATCGATTATACTTTGAACCTTTAAAAGAGGAATATGTTTTTAACATAATAAAAAAAGAACAAGAAAAAGGAAACCTAATAGGAGTGATAGCTCAGTTTGGTGGCCAAACTCCAATTAAACTTGCTAAATTTTTACATGACAACAAACTTCCAATTTTAGGAACACAATATACTTCTATAGATTTAGCAGAAGATAGAGACCGATTTAGAAGTTTATTAAATAAATTAAAACTTAAGCAGGCGGAGAGTGGAATTGCAAAGACATTTAACCAAGCAATAAAAATTGCAGATAAAATAGGCTTACCATTAATGGTAAGACCTTCGTATGTTTTAGGTGGAAGAGCAATGGAAATTGTTCATGAAAAAAATCAACTTAAAAAATTTGTTGAGGAAGCATTTAAAGCTGCTGAGGAAAATCCAATTTTGATTGATAAATTTATTGATCATGCAATGGAAGTAGATGTGGATGCCATATCAGATGGAAAACAAGTTCACGTTGCAGGAATTATGCAACATATTGAAGAAGCTGGAATTCATTCAGGAGACTCGGCATGTAGCTTACCTCCTGTCTCTATTAAACCATATCTTCTTAAAGAAATAGAAAATCAAACTAAAAAATTAGCGATAGCTTTAAATGTTAAAGGTTTCATGAATATACAGTTTGCAATTAAAAAAGATGAAATTTATGTAATTGAAGTAAATCCAAGAGCTAGTCGAACAGTTCCTTTCGTATCAAAAGCAAAAGGATTGCCGCTAGCTAAAATAGCATCAAGAGTAATGGCTGGTGAAAAGTTATCTAAGTTTAATTTAAAAGATAAATCTAAAGGAATGTATGCAGTTAAAGAAGCTGTATTCCCATTTAATAAATTTCCAAACAGTGACTTATTGTTAGGGCCTGAAATGAAATCAACTGGAGAAGTTATGGGATTTGATAAAAATTTTGGAATGGCATTTGCCAAAAGTCAAATCGCAGCAGCTAACTCATTACCAAAACAAGGATTAGCTTTTGTATCTCTCAAAAATAGTCACAAAGATGAAGGAATAAATTTAGCTAAAGAACTTCTTAAACTTAAGTTTACTTTATGCGCAACGAGAGGAACTGCTGAATATATTCGAAAACATGGAATGAAATGTAAAATTATAAATAAAGTAAGCACAGGATCTCCTCATATTGTTGATGTCTTGGACTCTAAAAAAATTGCACTCGTTATTAATACGGGCGGTGGGAAAAGAGAGTATAGAGTGAGTGATGCTATCGCTATTAGAAGAGCAGCACTTAAAAATAAAGTTCCTTATTGTACCAATATGTCTACAGCTCAAGCATGTTTAGAAGCAATTAAGTCGCTAAAAACAAAAAAATTAGAAGTTACATCTTTACAAGATGTTTAAGGATTTACTTTCCAATCAGTTTCAAAAGTAACGTAATTTACTTGAATACAACGTCTTTCTTTAACAATTTTTTTCTTTTCCATACCATGCCATGTATTTGGTCCGCTGGTAAAAAGATAACCATAATTATGTTTGTAAGAAAGTGTCTTAACTTTCTCTAATTTTTCATTGTAAAAATCAGTTCCTAAATCTTCAGATTCATTTGTTTTATTAACAAATATTAAACCTGACATAAGTTTTTCTTTTATATCGCAATGAGGCTTTAACCAAAAACCCTCTCTATCACATATAACCTCAACCCTAACATATGAATTTGATAAATCTTTATTTATCATTTTAGAAATTGTTTCGTATGTTTCTTTAGATTGAAGTTCGTTTATAAATTTTACTAAATTTGGAAATTGTGATGCATTTTCTTTATTAATAAAACATCTAAATTTTATTGCTTGTCCTCCGGAAGCTATACCTTGTCTAAATTCTGCAGCTCCACCATCTATTGCTCTTGTTCCATCATAATTAAGATTATGTTTACTAACATCAGGAATATCAGCTTTAACTATTTCATCAATTGCTGCATCTGACAAAGCATCACTATACACCCAGTGATTAAAAGGAAAATTATGTTCTTTTGAATTATTTTTAATTGAATTTAAAAATGACATTATAATTGAATTTTTTCTTTAATAATTTTTGCTACTCTATTCGTTTCATCTAATTTTTGATAGTTCCAATTTACAATTTCTTCACCTAAGTTTCTAGTAATATTTAATTCTCTAAATAAATTTCTAAAATTCTGAAATCTGACGTCTTTTCTTTTTGGTAAAATATTAGCTACATAAATTGGTTTTCCAGTTAAAGCAACTTCAGATATCATTGAGCTGGAATCACATGTAACAATTATATTTTCTGAAATTGCTAGAGCTGAAAGATAGGCTTTTTTATCAACATTCATAATCACAGTGTGATTTTCTCCAAAAAACTCTTTTGCATAGTGTATGGTATTTAATGGCGTTCTCATTGAAGGTATCACCACAAGTTGAAAATCATGTTTTTTCAATAGTTTGTAAAAAATTGAAAAGATATGCTTCATATTTTTTGTTGAGTAGTCATAATATTTATTAGGACCACCCATTATCAAACACCAAACTTTTCTATTATCCTGTTTGATATATGAATTTAAATAACTTCTATTTTCTTCAATTTCATTTTCCGTTAAATAGTGAATTGCACCTTTTGTTTTAATTACATTTATACCGCTTATCCCATCATGTTCTGGAGCAACGATAAAATCAAAATGATTTAGATCTACTTTTGGATCTTGAATATGAATATTTAAAACTTTTTTTTTTGAAATACTTTTTAAGTGTATTGAGGGAATCACGCTTTTTCTTCCGCATGAAATAATTACATCAAAATCAGACTCGTTTATTTTTTGATAAACATTTTGTGATATTGGAGTTAATTTTGGAGGAACAATTTTCCAAAAATTATTTAGTTCAACCTTATGGTGTGTGAAATCTAAATCTAAAGCTTTGGCTAAACCTTCTACCTGGCTTATCATGCCATGCATTCCCTGGGTTAATAAAATACCTTTTAATTTAGACATTAATCACTATATAGCTTTCATATGAGTCAAAATCCAACTAAACACACAAAAGTGTTAATAATTGGATCCGGCCCTGCCGGATACACTGCAGCAGTTTATGCTGCTCGTGCAATGTTAAATCCCATTTTGGTTTATGGATCTGAGCCAGGAGGACAATTAACAACTACAACTGATGTTGAAAATTATCCAGGATTTTCTGAAGTTATTCAAGGACCATGGTTAATGGATCAGATGAAAGAACAAGCAAAAGCAGTTGGAACTGAAATGATTGAGGACCATATTGGATCTGTAAATTTAAAAAGCTCACCGTTTGAAGCAATTGGTGATAGTGGTCAGAAATACACTGCTGATAGTATTATTATATCTACTGGGGCACAAGCTAGATGGTTAAATATAAAATCAGAACAAGAATTTAGAGGTTTTGGAGTTTCAGCATGTGCTACATGCGATGGTTTCTTTTTTAAAGATAAAGAGGTTGCAGTAGTTGGTGGAGGAAATGCTGCTGTAGAAGAGGCAATGTTTCTCACAAAGTTTGCTTCAAAAGTAAAATTAATTCACAGAAGAGATAGTCTAAGGGCTGAAAAGATGCTTCAAAAAAAATTAATGGAAAATAAAAAAATAGAAATTATTTGGGATTCGGTGGTTGAAGATGTAATTGGTGATAAAGATCCTAAAAATGTTAAAGGTTTAAAAATTAAAAATGTAAAAACAAATAATGTAGAAGAATTAAAACTAGATGGTGTTTTCATTGCAATTGGTCACGATCCTGCAACTAAACTTTTTAAAGATCAGTTGGAAATGGACAATGAGGGTTATTTAGTTACTAAACCAGATTCTACAGAGACAAATGTTCCTGGTGTTTATGCAGCTGGAGATGTAAAAGACAAAACATTTAGACAAGCTGTAACCGCTGCAGGTATGGGATGTATGGCAGCATTAGAAGCTGAAAAATTCCTATCTCACTAATTCAGCAATCTCATTTGATTCAAATATACTTTGATTAATATTTTCATTTGCCAGCTTTACCATTGCTTTAGCGACTATTTCTGCCCTAATTGGTCTCATTTTTCTTAAAGGTCCAACTAATATTGGGGTTAAAAATTTAAATAATATTATACCAAATTTTTCACCTATTCTTTTTTCTTTTCTATTTCCCAATAAGAAAGATGGTCTCATGATCCCAATTTTATCAAAATTTTGATTTTTAATTTCTTGCTCAACTAATCCTTTGAATTTTAAATAATCACCTGAACTTTTTGGGTCTGCATACCCAGATGAAACAAAAAAAAATGATTTAATTGAATTTGATTTAGCGATTTGAGCAATCTGTCTAGGAATATTCAGTTCAATTCTTTCATATTCATTTTTATTAGGTGAATTTTTTCTTGTTGTACCAATACAAAAAAAACAGTCTTCACCTGTAATATCATTTCTATACTTTTCTAAATCATTAAAATCAGTTTCAATAATTTCAATTTTTGGATTTATAAGTTCTATTTTTGAACGAACAAAAATCTTTATTTTTGAATAATTTGAATTCAGGATAAGTTGATTAACAAGATGCCCCCCAACTAAACCTGATGAACCAAACACTAAGGCTGTTTTCATTAACTTAAGGATTTACAAAAACTAGAAATTTTATCCATTGCTTTCTTAAGATTATCCATTGATGTTGCATAAGAAATTCTGAAAAAACCTTCTAAACCAAATGCAGAACCCTGGACTACAGCAATTCCACTATTCTCTAATAATGATTGAACAAAATCAGTATCAGATTTAATTTCATTTCCATTTGAATCTTTTTTACCCATTAAACCTTTGCAACTTGGAAAAACATAGAACGCTCCATCTGGATTCAGACATTCAATTCCATCTATCGCATTTAAAGCATTAACCACAAAATCTCTTCTCTCCTGAAACGAGTTTGCTCTTTCTTTAATAAAACCTTGTGTTCCGCTTAGTGCCTCAACTGCAGCTGCTTGGCTAATAGAGGAAGGATTAGTTGTTGATTGTGATTGAATTTTAGCAATAGCTTTAACAATATCTTTTGGACCAGCTGCATACCCTATTCTCCAGCCTGTCATTGAGTAAGCTTTACTTACACCATTCATTGTAAGCACCCTATCTTTTAAACTATTAATTTGAGCAATTGTAAAAAATTTAAAACCCTCATAAGTCACGTGCTCATAAATATCATCGCTCAAAATATACACATGATTATGTTTTTCTAAGATTGCTGCAATTGCTTTGATATCTTGCTCTGAATAACATGCTCCAGTTGGGTTTGAAGGAGAATTAAGAATAATCCATTTAGTTTTTGGAGTTATAAATTTTTCTAGATCAATTGGATTTATTTTAAAACCTTGTTTTTCATCACATTCCATTATCACTGGTTTTCCTCCAGCTAATAAAACCATATCGGGATAAGAAACCCAATAAGGAGCAGGAACTATAACTTCATCACCTTCGTTTAATGTGGCCATCATTGCATTATAAATTACATGCTTACCACCAGCACCAACTGTAATTTGATCAGTTGTATAATCTAAATTATTTTCTTTTTTAAATTTTTCTACAATCGCTTTTTTCAATGCTGGAGTACCATCTACTGCAGTGTATTTTGTATCACCATCGTTAATAGCTTTTATAGCTGCTTGCTTAATGTTATCTGGAGTATCAAAATCTGGTTCCCCTGCACCTAATCCAATAACATCTTTTCCAGCAGCTTTTAATTCTCTTGCTTTTTGAGTAACAGCAATAGTAGGTGATGGTTTAATCTTCTTTAAACTGTCTGATATTATGCTCATTGAAATATAAATAAATTCTACTACCTTGTTTAATATATGGAAAATACTTATCAAGATTTAATTACAGATATTCAGAGTAAAAATCCTAAAATAGGTGGAAAACTAGAGGGTGGAAAAAAATTCAAAATTAAATCTGATTTTAAACCTGCTGGTGATCAGCCTGAAGCGATAAAAAAATTAGTAAATGGTGCTAACAAAGATCAATTTAATCAAGTTTTACTTGGTGTAACAGGATCTGGAAAAACTTTTACTATGGCTAAAGTTATTGAAGCTACCAATAGACCTGCCTTGATTTTAGCTCCAAATAAAACTCTTGCTGCTCAACTTTATGGGGAAATGAAAACCTTTTTTCCTGACAATGCTGTTGAATATTTCGTTTCATACTATGACTATTACACTCCTGAAGCTTACGTCCCAAGATCAGACACATATATAGAGAAAGAAGCCTCTATTAATGAGCAGATTGACCGAATGAGACACTCAGCTACAAGGTCTCTTTTAGAAAGAGATGATGTTTTAATTGTAGCAAGTGTTTCGTGTATCTACGGATTAGGTTCAGTTGAAGCGTATAGTAAAATGACACTAACTCTTCAAAAAAATTATGACTACAATAGAGAAGAAATAATCAAATCTTTAGTTGCTCTACAATATAAAAGAAATGATCAAAATTTTTATAGAGGAACATTTAGAGCAAGAGGAGAATATTTAGAAATATTTCCTTCTCATTTAGAAGATAGAGCTTGGAGACTTTGTCTATTCGGGGATAAATTAGAACAGATAGAAGAGTTTGATCCGTTAACTGGTGATAAAGTAAGAGAATTAAGTTTAGTAAAAGTTTATGCTAATAGTCACTACATCACCCCAAAACCTACAATTGAGCAAGCAGTAATTAATATTAAAAAAGAATTAGAAGTTACTTTAAAAAAACACCGTGCTGAAAATAAATTATTAGAGGCACAAAGATTAGAAGAAAGAACTAAATTTGATCTTGAAATGATTGAGGCAACTGGATCTTGTGCTGGTATTGAAAACTATTCAAGATTTTTGTCAGGAAGAAAACCAGGCGAACCCCCTCCTACTCTTTTTGAATACTTTCCTGATAATACTTTAATATTTGTAGATGAGTGCCACGTTACAGTTCCTCAACTTAATGGAATGTATAAAGGAGATAGATCAAGAAAAAGTACTCTAGCAGAATATGGATTTAGACTTCCTTCGTGTATGGATAATAGACCATTAAAATTTGAAGAATGGGACTTAATGAGAACTCAAACAGTATTTGTTTCAGCAACTCCTGGACCATGGGAGTTGGAACAAACAAAAGGTAATTTTATAGATCAGGTAATTAGACCAACAGGATTAATTGATCCTCCTGTAGAAGTAAGACCTGCAAAAAATCAAGTGGATGATTTAATGCATGAATGTAAACGAGTTATAGAAAATAATCATAGAGTATTAGTAACCACACTAACTAAAAAAATGGCTGAGGATTTAACTGAATATCTTCATGAGAATGGAGTCAAAGTAAGATACCTGCACTCAGATATTGATACACTAGAAAGAATTGAAATCATGAGAGATTTAAGAATGGGTGTATTTGATGTTTTGGTTGGTATTAATTTATTGAGAGAAGGATTGGATATTCCTGAATGTGCATTAGTTGGAATTTTAGATGCTGATAAGGAAGGTTTTTTGAGATCTGAAACTTCTTTAATACAGACAATAGGAAGAGCAGCACGAAACGTTGATGGCAAAGTAATTTTATATGCTGACAAAGAGACAAAAAGTATAAAAAAAGCAATTGCTGAAACTGATAGAAGAAGAAAAATTCAATTAGCTTATAACAAGAAACACAAAATAGATGCAAAGTCGGTAAAAAAAGATATCAGCGATATTCTAGAAAGTGTCTATGAGAAAGATTACGTCAAAATAAGCGAGGGTTCAAATATTGGTGGAAATCTTAAAAAACATCTCAAAGGCTTGGATAAAAAAATGAAAGAAGCTGCATCTAATTTAGAGTTTGAAGAAGCTGCTAAAATACGAGATGAAATAAGAAAATTAGAGAGCACCGAATTAGAAATTACATTAAATCCAAAAATAAGGCAGTATGATGTAAAAAATAAGCTTTATCCAAAAGGAAGATCTACTATGGGTATGCCAGGCACTAAAGTTACAAAAAAAAGAGATAAAAAATGGAAGCACGTAAAATAATTATTACTGGTGGAGCAACTCGAATGGGTGCTGCGATTGCAAGAAAATTATCTGGTCCTAATAAAGAAATCTTAATCCATTACAATAAATCAAAATTAAAAGCAGAAAAATTAAAAAAAGAATTATCTAACAAAGGTACAAAAGTATACTTAGTCAAAGGTGATTTAAGCAAAGAAACTGATATAAAAAAAATAATTAAATTTGCAAAATCAAAACTAAAATTTTTTGATTGTCTTGTTAATAACGCTTCTTTATTTGAAAATGATAAATTAGAAAATTTTTCATTAGATAGTTGGAGTAAGCATTTAAGAACTAATTTAAGAGCGCCTGCATTATTAACTAAAGAATTCGCTAAAAATGTTAAAGGTAGAAACAATAATATTATAAATATTATTGATCAAAGAGTTTTTAAATTAACCCCTTACTTTTTTTCATACACTATTAGCAAAACTGGTTTGTATACTTTAACAAAAACTAGCGCTATGAGTTTGGCTCCAAGTATAAGAGTAAATGCAATTGCACCTGGACCCACTATAAAAAATCAAAGACAATCTGAAAAACATTTCAAAAAGCAATATTTAGCAACCCCTCTTAAAAGACAAGTTGATGTGGAGCAAATTTGTAATGCTGTTGACTTTTTTATTAAAAATATATCTATTACTGGTCAAGTTTTGGCTATTGATAGCGGTCAAAATCTTAACTGGCAAACACCAGATGTAATGGGCAAAGAATGAAAAAAAATAATTTAAAAATTGTCAAAATAGACAAAAATAAAAGCCTATTTAATTATGAGAAAAAAATCCTAATTAACGAATTAATTTTAGACCTAAAGCTTGGTTATTATGATTTTGAGAAAGAAAAATCACAGAAAGTAAAATTTAGTCTTGAGATAGACTATGAAGACAAAAAACCTTCAAGCGATAAAGACATAAAATCTATTGTTAATTATGGAACTATTGTAAAATTAATTACGAAACTAGTAAAAAAGAAGCATTATAACTTTCTTGAAACTTTAGCGGAAGCTGTTTTTGACGAATTATTTAAAGACAAAAGGATTGCTAAAATAATGTTAAAAATTGAAAAATTAGAAATCTTAAAACAGTGTTCATCTGTTGGTATTCAAATTACCAAAAAGAGAAGCCATGATAAGCTCTGAAATAGGAAAAGAAGTAATTAAAAAAGAGCTACCTCTATTACCAAAACTTCCAGGTGTATACAGGATGCTTAATGAAAAGAATGAAATTCTTTATGTGGGTAAAGCCAAAAACTTACCTAATAGATTAAAGAGTTATGTTGCAGAAAAAAATCATATAATTAGAACTGAACGAATGTTGTCTCAAACAAGAAAATTAGAGATAACAACAACATCTAATGAAAGTGAAGCATTACTTCTAGAAGCAAATTTAATTAAAAAGCATAAGCCAAAATTTAATATCCTATTACGTGATGATAAGTCATTTCCATTTATATTTATTGGCAATAAAGATAAGTGGCCTCAAATAAAAAGACATAGAGGGAAAAAAACAAAAGAAGGTTTTTACTTTGGACCTTTTGCCTCTGCTGGTTCAGCTAATTGGACAATCAAAATGATCCAAAAGATTTTCCATCTAAGAGTTTGTGATGATACCGTCTTCAAGAACAGAGAAAGACCGTGTATCTTATATCAAATAAAAAGATGTTCTGGGCCTTGTGTTGGATACGTAAAAAAAGAAGATTATAATCAAACAGTAGAAGATGCTATTGAATTTGTTTCAGGCAAATCTAGAAAAATTCAAAAAAATCTTTCTAATCAGATGGAAAAAGCAAGTGATAATCTTGATTTTGAAAAAGCTGTAATTTTAAGAGATAGAATTAAAGCGTTAAACATAATTCAATCTTCTCAGAGAATTAACGAAGCAAATTTAGTTGAGGCAGATGTTATTGCTGGGTATAAAGAATCTGGAAAAACTTGTATTCAAGTGTTTTTTTATAGATCAAAACAAAATTGGGGTAATCAAGCTTTTTTTCCTAAACATGATCCAGAAGAAAAATTTAGTGAAATCCTAAATTCATTTGTCTCTCAATTTTATGAAAATAAAAGTGTTCCTTCATCAGTTATTCTTTCAGAAGAAATAAAAGAAAAAGCATTAATTGAAAAAACGCTGACACAAAAAGAAGGTAAACAGATAAATATTTCAGTTGCAAAAAAAGGATCAAAACTCAAGGTTATCAATCAAGCAATAAAAAATGCAAAAGATAGCCTTAATAGAAAACTTTATGAAAGTCAGAATAATAAAGAATTGTTCGATGCAGTAGCTCAAAAATTTAATTTAGAAACAAATATAAATTTAATTGAGGTTTACGATAATAGTCATATTCAAGGTACAAATAGTGTTGGAGCTTTAATAGCATACGGTGATGAGGGTTTTATAAAAAAAAGATATAGAAAATTTAATATTAAACACAAAAAAAATGAGCAAGATGACTATGGAATGATGAGAGAAGTGTTGAATAGGAGGTTCAAAAGAGCAGTTCAAGAAAAAGACAGCTACCTTACTTTTCCTGATTTGGTTCTAGTAGATGGAGGAAAAGGTCAATATTCAGTAGCTAGAGAGAGCCTTAATGAATTAGGACTTCACGACATTCCAATTATTGCAATAGCAAAAGGTAAATTTAGAAATAGTGGAAATGAAACTTTTTTTCACAATGGCAAAGAATATAAATTCACTAGAAATGACCCTACCCTATTTTTTCTTCAAAGAATAAGAGATGAATCACATAGATTTGCAATAAGCGCTCACAGAGCAAAGAGAAAAAAAGGTATCAGCAAATCTCTATTAGATCAAATAGAGGGTATTGGGGCTATAAGAAAAAGAGCTTTATTGAACCATTTTGGATCTGCAAGATCAGTTGAGTCTGCTAGCTTAGATGAAATAAAATCTGTAGAAGGTGTTGAAGAAAAAGTTGCAAAAAAGATATATAACTTTTTTCACGAATAATTATGTTAAAAAAGATTCCAAACATATTAACGATAGGGCGAATAATAATTGTTCCCTTTTTTGTTTTAGCTTTTTATCTTCCAGGATTTTACGGTGATCTTACCGCTTTAATATTGTTTATTGTTGCATCATTTACAGATTTTTTAGACGGTATGTTGGCTAGAATGTTTGGTGTAGAGTCAAAACTGGGTGAATTATTAGATCCAATAGCTGATAAAATCATTGTTGCTACAGCATTAATACTTCTGGTTATGGATGGAACAATCAGAAATTATGAAGTAATTGCAGCAATAATAATTCTTACAAGAGAAATTTTAATTTCAGGATTAAGAGAATTTTTAGCAAAGGGAAAAATAAAACTTCCTGTTTCAAACCTTGCTAAACTTAAAACAGTATTACAAATGGTATCGATAGCTCTTTTATTATCTGGAAATACAGGAAATAAAATAATTAATTTCCAAGATTATAACGCTCAGACAATAGGTATTATTCTCTTGTGGTTATCAGCTGCTTTAACACTTTTTACTGCATATGATTATATGCGAAAAGGTATTGATCACGCTATGTCTGAAGACAATAAAGACTAGGCTGCTTTTTTCTTCCTAACTAATGCCTGATAACTTTTATTTAAATCTATAATAGTATCACAAACTTTAAATTGATTTTCAGCAATACAAGATACTGGTGTTACTTCTGCTGCTGTTCCAGTTAAAAAACATCCATCAAAATTAGGTAATTCAGTTGGACTAATTTTTCTTTCATGTACTTTTATATTTTTTGATTTTGCAATTCCAATTACAGTCCTTCTTGTAATACCATCTAAAAAAGAGTCTGGTATAGGAGTGTGAATTTCCCCATTTTTATCTTTGAAAAAAATATTTGCTCCAGTTGCCTCAGCAATATTCCCTTCGTAATCAAGCATTAAAGAATCTGTATATCCTTGCTTTTCTGCCTCATGTTTTGAGAGAGTACAAATCATGTAAAGGCCTGATGCCTTCGTATCCCATGGGATTGTATTAGGCGCTGGTCTTCTCCAATTTGAAATATTTAATCTAATTCCTTCTACTTTAAGTTTGGGATCAAAATATGATCCCCATTCCCATGTTGCAATCGCAACATGTATTTTTGTTTGTTGCGCAGAAATAGCCATCATCTCGCTACCCCTCCAAGCAACAGGTCTTACATATCCATTTTCTACTTTTTGAGTTGCTATAATTTTATTTGATGCATTATTGATTTCTTCTTCTGTATATGGAATTTCAAAACCCATTCTTCTCGCAGAATGAAAAAATCTAGCTGTGTGCTCCTCTAATTTGAAAATTGAACCATCATAAACTCTCTCACCTTCAAATACACAACTAGCGTAATGCATACCATGGCTTAAAACATGCAGCTTAACATCAGCCCAATCAACTAATTCGTTGTTGTACCATATTTTTCCAGATCTCTTGTCGTAAGGTATCATGTGTGAAAATTTTTTAATTTATAACTGAAAAATATCTTTGTATCTTTAATATGTCAATATAACTTACCTATTATGAAAGAACTTTTATATTTAAAAGATGACCAGCTTAAAGATCTAATAGAAAAACTATTTGTTAGCTACAGAGAAAGCTTTTCTGACTCTAAAAAAATATTAGATAGATATTCTATTGGTTTAGCTCACCATAAAGTAATTCATTTACTATCAATGTATGAAGGGATCTCAATTTCTGAGCTACTTAAGAGATTAAAAGTTACAAAACAAAGTTTAAACCGTGTTCTGAATGATTTAATTAAACTTGAAATTATCATGTTTAGAAAAGATGATCAGGATACTAGAGTAAAGCATGTTTTTCTCAATGATAAAGGTAAAAAAATTTTTAATGAAATTTTTAATTTACAGAAAAAGAGAATTTATAATGCTTTGCTTAATTCAAGTTCTGAGGAAGTTATAAATTTTGACAATGTATTAAGTAAAATAATTAATGGATAAGTTTATTGCACATATACTAGTAGTTGATGATGACGATGGAATTAGATCTCTAGTAAAAAAATATTTAAATGAAAATAAATTCTTAGTTACTACCGCAGTAAATGCAGAAAATGCAATAGAGAAAATTAAAATAATAAAATTTGATTTAATAGTGTTGGATATCATGATGCCAGGTATGAGTGGACTAGAATTTATAGAAGAAAATAAAAAGAAACTAGAAACTCCAATAATACTTCTTACGGCTAAAGGCGAAGCAAATGAAAGAGTTGAAGGGTTAGAGATAGGTGCTGATGATTATTTAGCAAAACCGTTTGAACCAAAAGAATTAATTCTAAGAATACAAAATATATTGAATAAAACTGTCAAAAAAGATCAAAAAAGAGTTATAGAATTTGAAAATGTGAAAATTGATTTGAATAAACTTTTAATATTTAAAAGTAATAAAGAATATAAGATTAATATAACAGAAAAGACAATTTTAGAAAAAATGATTAATAACCCAGGTAAAACTTTTTCTAGAGAAGATATTGGTCAATTAATTAATTTAGATAAGGAAAGATCAATAGATGTAATTATAACTCGACTAAGAAAAAAAATTGAAATTGATCCAAAAAATCCAAAATTTTTACAAACTATAAGAGGTGCAGGATATGTTCTCTGGATTGAGTGATTACTTAAAAAAAATATTACCAAAAAGATTATTTTATAGAGCGCTTCTTATAGTTGCTATTCCAGTTTTAGTTTTACAACTAGTAATTACAATTGTTTTTTTTGATAGCCTTTGGATCAAAACTAACAAAGGCATGACAAGAACTTTGGTAAATGAAATTAGCACATTTATCGAAGCCTACGAAAGTGAGCAAACAAATAAACAAGAGCTTCTAGATCTTTTTTCTATATTTTTAGATTTAAACATTGAATACATTGATAATGAAAAATTACAGAATGCAGAAAAAGAAAGATGGTTTAGTCCTATAGATAGAACTTTAAGAAGAGAGCTTAAATCTAAATTTGGATTAAATAAATACTGGTTTAATACAACAAGCTATAAAGAATTGATTGATTTAAGAATTAAATACGAGGAAGGTTATTTTAAATTTTTATTACCTAAAGATAGAGTTGCGAGTTCTTCAGCAAGAATATTTGCACTTTGGATCACAGTGCCTGCATTTATAATGGTAATTATATCTTTAATTTTTTTAAAAAATCAAACCAGACCAATCACTAACTTGGCGAGAGCAGCAGAAAGATTTGGTAAAGGAGAAAAAATCAAGGAATTTAAACCTTCGGGTGCACTTGAGATAAGACAAGCAGGACACGAATTTGATAAAATGAGAAAAAGAATTGAAAGACATATAAATCAAAGAACAGAAATGTTGTCAGGTATAAGTCATGATTTGAGGACACCATTAACTAGAATGAAATTACAACTAGCTTTTATAAAAGATAAAGAAACTGTGAAAAAATTGACTGAAGATATAAATGAAATGGAGAAGATGTTAAATGAATATTTACAATTTACCAGCTCTTCATATGTAGAAAAAGACGAAATGTTTAATTTATCTGAGTTAATTTCTAAGGTTGTTGAAAAATATAATAATGAAAATATTTCACAAAATTTAATTCCGAGAATTTACTTTAATGGTAGAAAAAATTTAATTAATAGATGTCTAAATAATTTAATTGATAATGCTATAAAATATGCAAATAAAGTTCAAATTAGTTTAAATAAAAAAAATTCAAATCTATTCATAATTATTGATGATGATGGCCCAGGAATATCAAAAAATGAATATGAAAACGTATTTAAACCCTTCTATAAAATAGATAAGGGTCGAGCAGACTCTAAATCAAGCGTTGGTCTTGGTTTATCTATCTCATCAGATATTATTAAATCCCACGGCGGAAATATTATGTTAGAAAAATCAAAAATGGAGGGCTTAAGAGTTAAGATTTTCTTACCCGTTTAACCTTTTTATATTTTTTTTTTTCTAATTTGTTTATCTTATTTTCAAGATTCTCAACACGCTTTGAAAGTACTTCAAACTCGTCTTTACTCGTAAGTTTCATTTTAAAAACAAACTCATCTCTTTTAGATTTCAGGATATTAAATAGTTCTGAAGTTAAATCTTTTGATGATAGTAAACCCTGCTCTATTAATTTAGCAAACTTATCAATTATAAATTTAGAGTTTTTCATATTTAAGATATACTTTATAAGTATTATTAAAAATGTTCATTAATAATTTTGACCCAGTAGCTATAGAAATATTTTCTTTGGAAATCAGATGGTATTCTCTAGCTTATATATTTGGAATTTTAATAGGTTGGATTCTCGCTAAAAAGTTATTTATCCAAAGCATAGAAATTAAAAATAAATTTGATGATTATTTATCTTATTTAATTATTGGTATAATTTTAGGAGGTAGACTTGGATATGTTATTATTTACAACTTAAGTTTTTATATAAATAATCCATTAGATATATTTAAAATCTGGCAAGGAGGAATGTCTTTCCATGGTGGTTTAATTGGAGTTATTTTTGCAAGTGTAATTTTTGCTAAGAAAAATAATCAAAACTCATTTTTATACATGGATATTGTGGCTTTAGTTGCTCCAGCTGGAATATTTTTTGGACGAATGGCAAATTTTATAAATTCAGAATTATATGGAACTATAACTAATGTGCCCTGGGCTGTAACATTTATTCAGGTAGATAACCTTCCTAGACATCCTTCGCAATTATACGAAGCACTATTAGAAGGTTTATTTCTGTTTTTATTATTAGTTTATTTTAGAAATAAGGTTTCAAACAAACCTGGTGTAATTTCAGGATTATTTTTAATAATTTATTCAATCTTTAGATTTATTGTTGAATTTTATAGAGTACCAGATGAACAACTAGGTTATATATTTTTAAATTTAACGATGGGGCAAGTAGTAAGTTTAATATTTATACTATCAGGAATAATCTTATTTTATTTAAAATATGAAACTCGCTAAAACAAATAATTTACCATTAGATCAATTTATAAATTTAGCTCTTTACGATAAGGATGAAGGTTATTATATGAAAAAGAATCCTTTTGGTGAAGATGGAGACTTTATTACTGCTCCTAATATCACAAGATTATTTTCAGAAATAATTGCAATTTGGGCAATTACTTTTTGGAAAAGTATAGGTTCTCCGAAAAAATTTAATTTGCTAGAACTCGGAGCTGGAAATGGCGAAATGATGAAAGTCATAAATGAGACACTTATGAATTTTTCTGAGTGTTACAATGCATGTAGTTTTGTAATTCATGAAAAAAGTAATTTTTTAATAAATGAACAAAAAAAAAATTTAAATTCTAAAAAATTTTCATGGTTAAAAGACATTGAAAAAATAAACTCAAACCCAACAATTTTTTTAGCTAATGAATTCTTTGATGCCATACCAATTAAACAATTTTTTAAAAAAAAAGATGTTTGGTTTGAAAGGTTTGTGAATTTGAATGATTCAAAAAAGGCTGAGTTTAAAGAGGAAAAAATTGATATAGAAAAAATTGAAAAACATCTAAATTTTGAAATATCAAAAGACCAGAACGTCATAGAATATTCACCAGATACGTTTAAATATTTAAGAACAATTTGCGATTTAATACAAAAAAATGATGGGGGAATGCTGGTTATTGATTATGGTTATGCAGACAGCAAGATGCATGAAACTCTTCAGGCAATAAATAATCATAAATATTCTAACATTTTAGAAAATATTGGAGACTCTGATATTACTTACAATATAAACTTTCATTCTTTTGAAAAATTTATAAATCAGTTTAAAGAAATTAATTCAATTTTTACAAATCAAAAAAAATTTTTAACAAGTATGGGCATTCTTCAAAGAGCAGAAATAATCAGCAAAAATATAGCATTTTCTAAAAAAGCAGATTTATTTTATCGGGTAAGACGTTTGATAGATGAAAAGCAAATGGGTGAATTATTTAAAGTCATGCTTATAAAAAATAAGAAAAATAATTTTAGAACAGGTTTTCAAAATTGATAAAATCAAAAAAACTCTTGAAAATTAAAAATATTGAACATGGTTTTTTTAATAAAACTGGTGGTAAATCAAAAAAAATTTATAAAAGTTTAAACTGTGGACCTGGTTCTAAAGATAATCCGTCCAATGTTAAAAAAAATTTACAAATAGTTAAAAAAAAAATAAAAAGCACCGCTAAAAGTATTTTTTTACTTCATCAAATACACAGTAATAAGCTTGTTTATATTAACAAAAAAAATACATTTAATTCAAAACCAAAAGCAGACGCAGTAATTACTAACCAAAAAAACATTCCTATTGGTATTTTAACCGCTGACTGTGTGCCAATTTTAATCTGTGATGAAAAAAAAAAATTAGTCGCAGCAGTACATGCGGGGTGGAAAGGCGCATACAAAGACATAATTAGCAAGGTAATCCAATTTATGATCAAAAAAGGATCTTATCCAAAAAATATTACTGCAGCTATCGGACCTGCTATCTCATCTAAAAATTATGAAGTAAAAGAAGATTTTAAAAGAAAATTTATTAAAAAGGATAAAAAAAATAATAAATTTTTTAAAATTAAGCACAAAAAGCTTTATTTTGATTTACCTAAATATGTAAAATTATGTCTTTTAAAGAATAAAGTAAAAAATATTGAGTCTCTAAATATTGATACATTTGATGTTAAAAATAATTTTTTTAGTGCGAGAAGAGCATTAAGATTAAATCATGATGATTATGGTAGAAATATTTCAATAATTATGCTTAATTAGCTTCTTTTAATGAAATTATTATCCGGAAATAGCAATAAACCACTCAGCAAGAGTATTGCTAAATATTTAAAATCCAAATTAGTTAACTCTAGCATTAGAAATTTTTCTGACGGAGAGATCTACGTTGAAATTAATGAAAATATCAGAGGAAATAGTATTTTTTTAATTCAATCTATTTCATCTCCGGCAAATGATAACTTGATGGAATTATTGTTATGTATTGATGCGCTTAAGAGATCGTCTGCGAAAAATATTACTGCCGTTATCCCTTACTTTGGTTATGCAAGGCAGGATAGAAAAGTTGCACCAAGAACATCAATATCAGCCAAGCTAGTCTCAAATCTAATTACGAAAGCAGGAGCAGATAGAGTTGTTACTGTTGATTTGCATGCCGGTCAAATTCAAGGATTTTTTGATATCCCAGTAGACAACCTGTTCGCAACTCCCATTTTTGCAAGGCACGCAAAAAAAAAGATAAAAAGTAAAAATCTTATTTGTGTTGCTCCAGATGTAGGTGGCACAGAGCGAGCTAGAGCGCTTGGAAAAATTTTAAATGTTGGATTAGCAATTGTAGATAAAAGAAGACCTAAACAAGGTCAATCTCAAGTAATGAATATTGTTGGAGATGTAAAAGGAAAAACTTGTATTATTGTTGATGATATAATCGATTCAGGTGGAACAATAGTAAACGCAGCTAAAGCTCTTAAAGATAGAGGTGCTAAAGAAGTTTACGTATATATTACTCACGGTGTTCTTAGTGGAGAAGCGGTAAAAAAAATTAAAAAATCTGTAATTAAAAATTTAGTTATCACTGATACAATTGATAATACAAGCAGAGTTAAAGGTGTTAAAAACATTGAGGTTCTCTCTATTTCGGGACTTATGGGTGAGGCAATTAAAAGAATATCTAATTCAACCTCTGTATCAGATTTATTTAAATAAATACCTTGAGTTATTAAGAAACATAAGCTAAAAACCCTTGTTTTTATGAATTCATTAGATGCTAATATCAGAAATACTAAGACTAAGGGTGAGCTGAATTCACTTCGGAATAATGGTAACGTGCCTGCTATCATTTATGGTGGTGAGTCTCAAAACGAGAAAATTTCTATATCAAAAAAAATACTTAAATCTTTAATTGAGAACGAAAACTTTTTATCAAGCATCATAACTTTAAATATTGATGGTAAGCCTCAAAAAGTTCTTCCAAGAGAAATAAAATATGACATTATTTCAGACGAACCAATTCATGTAGACTTTTTAAGAATTGTTGCAGGAATAAAAGTCAGAATTGAAGTACCAGTGAAATTTTTAAATCACGAGAAATCTCCTGGTTTAAAAAGAGGTGGAGTTTTAAATATAGTAAGAAGAAAAGTTGAACTAAAATGTCCAAGTGAAAAAATTCCAGAAAATCTTGTTATAGATCTTGATGGTGTTGATATTGGAGAAAGTTTTAAAATTTCTTCTATAAATCTTGATAGCGAGGTTACACCCACTATTCAAGGAAGAGACTTTGTAATTGCAACACTTGCAGCTCCAACTGTTATGAAAGAACCTGAAAAACCTGCAGAAGCTGAGGCAGCTGAAGGAGAAGAAGGAGCTGAAGGTGCTGAAGCAGCAGCGGCAGCAGGTGGAGATAAACCAGCAGCTGAAGGTGATAAGAAAGAAGGTGAAGAAAAAAAACCTTCTGAAGAGAAAAAATAAGTAATTTAAATTTGAATTTTATCCTCCAATATTAATATTTTATGCTTCTACTTGTAGGATTAGGCAATCCAACCCCAGACAGTGAAAACAACAGACATAATATTGGTTTCAAAATTATCGACGCAATAAATAAAAAGTTTGGTCTTTCAAAACAAAAACCAAAATTTAAAGGACTTCTTACAACTGGAAATATTGGTGACCAAAAAGTTTATGCAATAAAGCCTTTAACTTTTATGAATAATTCTGGAATTTGTATAAGAGAATTAATTGAATATTTTAAAATTGACGCAGAAGACGTAATTGTTTTTCATGATGATCTAGATGTGGAGTTTGGGAAAATAAAAACAAAATTTAGTGGATCAAGTGCAGGTCATAATGGTATTGCATCTATAGATAAATTTATCGGTAAAGATTATTCAAGAGTACGAATAGGAATTGGAAAACCTAAAGATAATATGGAAATTAGTGATTTTGTTCTCCAAAATTTTGATGAAGATGAAATACCTGGATTAGAAAAAATTACAAACAACATTACAGACTCTATTTCAATTCTAATCGACAAAAAATTAGATTTATTCTCTAGCACTGTAAACAATAAATAATGAGTTTTAAATGTGGTATTGTTGGTTTGCCTAATGTGGGTAAATCTACCCTATTCAATGCTCTAACAAATTCAAGCAAAGCTCAAGCTGCAAATTTTCCATTTTGTACGATAGATCCAAATGTGGGAGTAGTCCCCGTTCCAGATGAAAGATTGAACAAATTATCAGAAGTTTCAAAATCAAAAAAAACAATAAATACAACTATTTCATTTGTAGATATAGCTGGTCTTGTGAAAGGCGCGTCTAAAGGCGAAGGATTAGGTAATAAATTTCTGTCCCACATAAGAGAAGTTGATGCAGTTATTCATATGATTAGATGCTTTGACTCAGACGACATTCAAAATGTTAATCCTGATATTGACCCTATAAGAGATCTTGAGATCATTGAAACTGAGATGATGCTAGCTGACCTAGAGTCTATCCAAAAAAGACTTGAAAAAAATAATAAGAAAAATGTAGACGAAGATCAACTTAAGATTTTGGAGATTGCATTAGACTGCATTAATAATGATAAAGATATATCAATATTAAAATCTGAATTTAATACAAAAAAACTTAATCAAAGTGGCTTGTTATCAATTAAACCAAAAATTTTTGTTTGCAATGTAGATGAACAAAGCGTTCAAGATGGAAATAAATATACTAAAAATTTCATCGAAAAATTTGGAAAAGATAACACTCTGATTGTTTCCGCAGACATAGAAAACCAAATAAATGAATTAGCAGAAGATGAAAAAAAAAATTACATGGATATGATTGGTCTAAAAGATACAGGTCTCAGTATGTTAATTCAAAAGGGCTACAAAATATTAGAACTTGATACTTATTTTACGTCTGGACCTGAAGAAACAAGGGCTTGGACTATACAAAAAAATTGCACTGCTCCTAAAGCAGCAGGCGAAATTCATACAGATTTTGAAAAAGGTTTTATTAGAGCTGAAACTATATCTTATGAAGATTTCGTTGCTAATGATGGATGGGTAAATTCTAAAACTAATGGAAAAATGAGATTAGAAGGTAAGGATTATATTGTGAAGGATGGAGATGTGCTAAACTTCAGATTCAACACGTGACCATATTTTTTTCATACTAAAGTAAACCAGAATTGTAAGAATAATCAAATAAACAATCGCTTTAAATCCCATCTTATGTCGAGCTTCTAAATGAGGTTCAGCAGACCACATTAAAAAGGTTGTAACATCTTTTGACATCTGCTCTACTGTTGCATTAGTGCCATCACCATACTCTACTAATCCATCTGATAGTGGAGCGGCCATTCTAATTTTATTACCGTACATATATTTGTTATAATAAACTCCATCATCTAAAGATACTTTGCTTGGAGCTTCTTCATATCCCTGTAATAAAGAATAGATATAGTCAACACCACCTCCTCTTGCTTTCACCAAAACAGACATGTCAGGAGGGTAAGCACCACCATTTGCGGCTTGAGCGGCTTTTACATTATCGTAGGGCATTACAAATTTATCAGATAATTTACCTGGCCTTGTAAACATTTCACCATCGGAATTTGGTCCATCTGTCACATCAAATGAGGCCGCTATAGCTTTGGCTTGAGCTTCGGAAAATTCTGGCCCACCTCGTTCTGCTAAATTTCTATAACTTAAATACTTCATCGAATGACATGAGGCGCATACTTCGGTATATACTTGATAACCTCTTTGAAGAGAGGCTCTATCAAATTTTCCAAATAAACCCTTAAAACTCCAATCAGTTTTTAAATATTCTACTTTTTCAGCAGCAAAAGAATATGAATTTGAAGCAATAATTATGATTATTATAGAAAATAATTTAAATAAACTTTTCACCTTATTCTATTTTGCTTTCTTTATTTCTGGCGGCTGCTAAATTTGGCGAACCACCGAGTACTGGTTCAGTAATACTTAGAGGCACTGGTAAGGTTTTTTCTTTAAAACCTAAAACAGGAAGAATAACTAAAAAATGTAAAAAGTAATACGCTGTAGCAACTCGTGCTATCAATAAGTAAAGTCCTTCAGCTGGCATTGCGCCTACATAACCAAGGATCAAAACATCCGCAACTAGTATCCAGTAAAATTGTTTGTATAAAGGTCTAAATACTGCCGATCTTATTTTTGAGGTATCTAACCAAGGTAAAACTGCTAAAATTAATATTGCAGATAACATGGCAACAACTCCTAGCAATTTATCAGGAACTGATCTTAATATTGCATAAAAAGGTAGCAAATACCATTCAGGAACAATGTGTGCAGGTGTAACCATTGGGTTCGCTTCTATATAATTGTCTGCGTGTCCTAAAATATTTGGTGCATAAAATACAAAAAAAGCAAAAACAATCATAAACATTAATAAGGCGAAACCATCTTTAATTACAATGTAAGGATGGAAAGGCACAGTGTCTTTAGATGGTTTTTTGATATCTATTCCAACTGGATTGTTATTTCCAGGAACATGTAAAGCCCATATATGTAAAACAACTAATCCTAAAATTAAAAATGGAATTAAATAATGCAAAGTGAAAAATCTAGTTAATGTAGGGTTGTCAACTGAATAACCACCCCATAACCAAGTAACTATACCCTCTCCTACTAGAGGAATAGCGCTAAATAAATTTGTAATAACTGTTGCTCCCCAAAAACTCATTTGACCCCATGGTAATACATAGCCCATAAACGCTGCAGCCATCATTAATAAATAAATTATTATTCCTAAAATCCATATTATTTCTCTTGGAGATTTATAAGAACCGTAAAACAAAGATCTAAATATATGAATATAAACGGCTAAAAAAAACATTGATGCACCATTTGCATGAATATATCTAATTAACCAACCATAGTTAACATCACGCATAATGTGCTCAACACTCTCAAAAGCCATGTCGGCATGAGCAATATAATGCATTGCAAGTGTTAGTCCTGTTACAATTTGAGTAATTAAACAAAAAGTTAAAATTCCACCAAAAGTCCACCAGTAATTTAAGTTTTTTGGAGTTGGATAATCGGTTAAATGATTTGCAAGCGTCAATAGTGGCAATCGATCATTAAACCATTGTCCAACTTTCGATTTTGGTGTGTAATTATGATCACTCATTTTTTTTTATCCAATTTTAATTGTATTCGCATTAACAAATTCATATTTGGGAACTTCCATGTTCCAAGGTGCTGGTCCTTTTCTTATTCTTCCAGACGTATCATAATGTGATCCATGACATGGACAGAACCATCCATTATAATCACCTTTATCATTTAGAGGTACACATCCTAAGTGGGTACATACACCTAACATAACAAGCCACTCAGGATTTTTTGCTCTATCTTCATCTTTCTCAGGATGAATTAAATCCTCCATTTTCACAGCTCTTGCTTCATCAATTTCTTCTTTGGTTCTTCTTCTAATAAAAACTGGTTTACCTCTCCACAAAACAGTCAATGTATTTCCAGGTGTTAATGAACTTACATCAACCTCCGTACTAGCTAATGCCTTGACTGAAGCATCTGGATTCATTTGGTCTATCATAGGCCAAACTACTGCGGCAGCTCCTACAGCTCCTACAGCTGTAGTAGCTGTAAATAAAAAATCTCTTCTTTTTGTTTTTTTTTCAGACACTTTTAGTAGCTTTTGTTATTATCTCTTTTTGATTTAAAGTAGTTAATATACGAATTCATATAATATAAAATAATTATTTTACTACTGAAAGAATGACACATAATTCAACAATTTTAGGACCCAGAATAGCTTTGTACGAGCCTGATATACCTCAGAATACTGCTGCAATCATTAGAACTTGTGCTTGTTTAGGTGCTAAATTAGAAATAATTGAACCATGTGGCTTTCTATTATCAGATAAACGCTTTAAAAGAGTGGTTATGGACTATATGGACTATAGTCAAATAGAGTTTTATCAAAGTTCTGAAAAATTTTTTGAGGCAAAGAAGAAACAGAGAGTAGTATTAATGACAACTAGGGGCTCAATAAATTATACTAAATTTAAATTTAAGCCTGATGATACTATTTTGTTTGGAAGAGAAAGTGCTGGAGTACCTGAAAAGGTTCATAAAATAATTAAAAATCGTTTAAAAATACCAATGAATAATCAAGTAAGATCTCTTAATATTGCATCGTCTGTTGCCATTGTTTTGGCAGAAAGTTTGCGTCAAATAGAATTAATATAAAATGGATATTTCAATTAAAAAAGACTTAGCGAGTAATTGGTTTAAGCTACTACAAAATGCAATATGCGATAACATTTTAAAAATTGAAAAGAACAAATTAAATTTTCAATCAACCTCTTGGAAAAGAAGCAATACAAAAGATGAAGGAGGTGGTGAATATAGAATCCTTAAAAATGGAAAAATTTTTGAAAAAGTAGGAGTAAATTTTTCAAAAGTTTATGGAAAATTTCCTAAGCAATTTCAAAAAAATATACCAGGTACAAGTAAGGATCCTAGATTTTGGGCATCAGGGATATCTATAGTTATGCATATGCAAAATCCTCATATTCCTGCAATGCATTTTAATACCAGATTTATTTGTACAACAAAGAATTGGTTTGGTGGAGGAATGGATGTAACCCCAGCAATAAAAGATGAAAAAGAGAAGAAAAATTTTCATAAAATATTAAAAGCAATGTGCGATAGACATAATAAAAATTATTATAAAAAATATAAAAAGTGGTGTGATGAATATTTTTATCTACCTCACAGAAAAGAAGCAAGAGGAATAGGTGGAATCTTTTTTGACTATAAAAATGATAATTTTGAAAATGACTTTAAATTTGTCAGAGATGTTGGTGTTACATTTCAAATGCTATTTAATGAAATAATTAAAAAAAAATTAAAAAGAAAATGGACTTTAAAAGATAAAGAGTTTCAGTATATTAAAAGAGGTCGATACGCAGAATTTAATTTGCTCTATGATAGAGGAACAAAATTTGGGCTACAAACTGGTGGTAATGTTGAAGGAATTTTAATGTCATTACCTCCGATTGTAAAATGGAAATAAAAAAATGGATAAAGAGCCAATAACATTAAACGGACTAAATAAACTAAAGGAAGAATTAGTTTTTTTAAAAGAAAAAAAAAGACCTGAAATAGTAGCTGCAATTGCAGAAGCAAGATCCCATGGAGACCTTAAAGAAAATGCTGAATATCATGCTGCTAAAGAAGAACAATCTCATAACGAAGGAAGAATAACCGAAATTAACGATATTATTGCAAGAGCAAATGTAATTGATGTTACAAAACTAAATAATGAAGGAAAAGTAATTTTTGGATCTACAGTTTATTTAGAAGATTTAGATACTGGTGAACAAATTAATTATAAAATTGTTGGAAGAGATGAGGCAGATTTAAAACAAAAACTAATTTTTTTTCAATCACCAATTGGTAAAGGTTTGATTGGAAAAAATAAAAGTGATTTAGTTGAAATAAATACACCCTCTGGTGTAAAAAATTTTGAAATTAAAGACGTTAAATATATTTAACTTTTAACTATTTGCTGTACTTGCTTATCTGAAATTTGAAATCCGTTTTGGACCCAAGTTTCTTCTATTTTTTTTAATTTATTACCTAAAGTTTTACCCTCAGGAATTTGAAATTTAGACATAAGTAGATCAGCCCCTATTGGCAAAGTTGGAATTACTTTCTCTTTATAATTATCTAATAGTTTGATTAGTTTTTTATCTACTTTGTTTGAGGTAAAAATTTTAAAGTTAATTATATCTATTACAGCCTGTCGCCCATTAAAATAAAAAAATTTGTTCAAATTTTTCTCTGTAAAGTTGTTTAGAGTTGCTCTTTCTCTATAAAAAAGATCTATAAATTTTAATCTTTTCTTATCTTTGTTAGATATTTTAAATTTATAAAGAAAATAATCCGTATTATCAGTCCCATCAATCACTAAAAGCGCAATTAAGAATATAAAGTCAATTTTTAAAAAATTTTCAGCAGCATAAGAATTTTGTTTTTTAAAATTTTTAATATTCTTTAATTGAGGGAAAATTATTTCTATTAATTCTAAACTTTCTTTATCTTTAAACAGTTTTAAAAATCCATTTGAACGCGTTATTTTTTTTAGTTCATCGATTAACCTTTCGGATGATATATTTGAAATTCCATCAATATTTTTTTTTATATTTTTTATTATTTCTGGCTGGTGCTTATGATTTGAGTAATTTAAATAAAATCTTAAATACCTTAAAATACGCAAATAATCCTCTTGAATTCTTTTTTCCGCATTACCAATAAAATTAATATAACCCTCCTCCAAATCTTTTTTACCGTTAAATGGATCAAATAAATTACCATCTTCATCCGCATAAATTGAATTGATAGTAAAATCTCTTCTAGAGGCATCTTCCTTCCAATCTAAAGAGAATTCTACTTCTGCATGCCGTCCATCAGTAGAGACGTCCTTCCTTAAAGAAGTAATTTCATATTTATATTCGTCAATTATTGCAGTTATAGTTCCGTGTTCAATTCCTGTTTCGTAATAACTTATTTGTTTGTATTTAAGAGCCTCACAAACTTCCAGAGGCGTTAAATTTGTTGCTAGGTCAATATCATCAACAATTTCTTTATTTATCACTTTTCTTACACACCCGCCCACATATCTGATTTCACTTTTCTCTGAAAAATTATTAATTGCTTCAAAAATTTTATTTGCGGGTGTTGTTAAAGTAATTTGTTTTAAATTTTGACTGATATAATCAAGATTTTTTGATCGGGAAAAAAATTTATCTAAAAAATTTTTCATAAATGGCTGGGGCGCTAGGATTCGAACCTAGGATGCAGGTACCAAAAACCCGTGCCTTACCGCTTGGCTACGCCCCAATACTAGCTTCCTATAACATAAAAATATAAAATTCATATAGTTTTTGCTGTAACACACCAATAATTTTTAAATTTTCTTTTAAATTTAGCTTTTGCCAATTTACAACTCTTTAATGAATTATAATAGGCAACAATTGTTGACCCTGAACCAGTCATTCTTACAAATAATGGATTATCAATACTTTCTAAGAACAGCTTTATTTTTTCAAGTTTCGGATATTTTTTGAGTGCTATTGTTTCAAGGGCATTTTGTTGATCAATCAAATATTTTACTCCAAACATGTTTTTATTAGGTTTATTATATTTTGGTTTTGTATACTTTCGAACAGAAGAGTATATTTTCTTAGTTGAGCAACCAAAATCAGGCTTTACTAAAGTAGAGTAATATTTTGGAGTATTATAAATCTTTTTAATTCTACCAACTGATGACAATACACAACTGGATGAAATGGTTCCAAGAATAACATCAGAACCAACCAAGTCGCAGATACTTCGAGTTTTTTGATGACTAGGATTAATAATTTTTTTTTTAACCAGATAATTAAACACACTAGCTGCATTCATCGATCCCCCACCTAACCCAGCTTCTTGGGGGATTAATTTTTTAATTTTAACTTTGAATTTTTTATTTTTTAATAAATTTTCTTTATCTAGTATTTGAAATAATTTTTGAACGGTATTTTTTTTTCCAATATTTTTAGAAAACTTTCCATAAAAAGAAATATTGTGTTTTTTTCCATTATGTTGGTTTATCGAAATAACATCATGTAGATCTAAGAAACCAATTATGCTTTCAATTTTATGTAAAACCTTTTTTTTTCCAGTAATATTTAGTGCTAAATTTAACTTTGCATTAGATTTAATTTTATTAATTTTCATTTATGAATTTTTAAGACCCTCAATTACTTTAATATTAATTTTTTCTCTCATAGCGTCATCGGTATCATCAAAAATTAATACGTTGTTCCAAAAATATCTTGCTTGAATTTTTCGATTTAATTTCCATAAAATGTCTCCATAATGATCATTCACGATTGGGTCATCTGGCATTAATTCTACTGCTCTTTTTAAATACTTTTCTGCTTCTACATAATCCTCTATTAAAAAATACGCCCATCCAATTGAATCAATAATATATGGATCATTACTTTTTAGATCATATGCTGTTTTCAACATTTCCATTGCTTCATTGATTTTATAATCACGCTCTAACCAAGAGTAAGCAAGGTAATTTAAGATATATGCATCACTAGGATCAATTTTGAGCGCATGCAGTAAATCTTCATCTGACTTTTCATAATTACCCATTCTTTCATAACTACCACCTCTCCGATATAATACGTCTGATTTAATAAGTGAATTATCATCCAGTGTTAAAATAATTTCCGTATAACGATCTATTGCCTTTTCATAATTTTTAGAATTTTTATAAAAATTGGCTAAATCAAAAATCATTTTTATATTTGGATTTTCAATTTTATTAAATTTTGAATCTATGTATTTAATTCCATTTTCATAATCCTGCTCTTGAACTATTATTTGAGCTTCTTTTTTTAATCTAAACCAATAATAAAATTCATCCTCTTTTTTAAAGTTTTTTAAAATTCTTTGTACTTTATCAAATTCATCATTAAGATAAAAATTTTCTGCGACCAATGACAAATTAAATTCAAACTTAGGATTTAAATAATTTGACAAATTTAAATAAAAATTTGATTTTTCAAAATTATCCTGAGAAGAATAAAGATTAGAGATTAAAAATAAAAACTCACTTACAAGATCATTATGATCTTTACATGAAAAAATTTTTCCAAAATCATCGAATTTTTCTTTGTCTACCCAACTTTTGCTTTGTGAAAGTAAAAGTGTTGAATTTATATAATTAATTTGTTCAACAACTAATCTTGCTTCATTTAATTTATTGTTTTCAATTAAATAATTAAGATAAAAGAAAATGTATCTTGAATAATCACCTTGTTGATTATTTATTAAATTAAGAAAAAATGACGAAGTTCTCTTATCTTCAATATAACATCTTTGAAATGTCTCAGCTATAAGAGAGAGGTTTCCAAAATTTTTTTTGTTATCTAATATTTTTTTATTTTTAAATGTATAAATGTACTGTTTTAGAGTTTCGAATATAACTAGGTTTATCCTATCTTCATCTTGAAATTTTAAACTTTGTTTTAAATATTCATCAGCTTTTTTAAATTTATTTTTCTTTAAACTGTCAATTATTAAAATTATATACGCATCATAAAAATCTGAGTTAGATTTGTTTGCATTGTTATTTAATACATTAATTGCTTGAGGTACTTTGTTATCTAAAACTAAAGAGTTAACATATCTTTTTAAATAACTGTCATGATTGTTAATTAATACTTTGGTTAAGTTAAAAAATTTTAAAGCTTTAGAGTTATCTCGATTTTCAAATGCAACAATTCCAGAAAAATAATTTGATAAATCTCTTGAGTTGAAATCATCAAAAGTAGCACTTTTAGAATACAAAGGTGTCTGATAAGATATAAATATTATTAGTACTAATTTTAGAAATTTTAGGAACATGTAACTATACTATGACTAAAAAAGTGATAAATCAAAATACCAAATTAAACCAAGAGCTAATTAATACAATTGAGCCAAAATTTATATTCGCTGATAAGCCAATAAATAGATTTAATATTTTAGAAACGAACAATGGTACCCTGCAAATTAATAAAGAAGAATTACTAAAAAATTTAAAAGATCAAATAAATTCAATTGAAAATTGTAAATTGAAAGAAAATTCAAACAAAATTATTTTAGGTGAGGGAAATATAAATAGCCCTTTAATGTTAATTGGAGAGTCTCCTGGGGCTGAAGAAGAAAAATTGAGTGTCCCATTTAGAGGTGAAGTGGGTGAACTTCTTAACAAAATGCTTATAGCCATCAATATTAATAGACAAAATATTTACACTAGTTATGCAATCAATTTTAGACCACCTGATGACAGGAAACCAACCTCAACCGAAATTAAAAGATACTCAGTATTTTTGAAGGAGCATATATCAATTATAAACCCAAAGATCATTGTTTTGATGGGTAGTTCGGCAATGGAGGCTGTAACAGGAATAAGTGAAAAAATAACTACTGAAAGAGGACATTGGAAGGAAGTGATTTTAAAAAACAAAACATTCCCTTTAATGATAACTTTTAATCCATCTTATTTAATCCGTTTTCCAGAAAATAAAAAACACTCATGGGAAGATTTAAAGAAAATTAGAGACAAAATCAAAGATCTGAAGTTAAAAATTTGATGAAGATAATTGCTGGGGTTGATGAGGTTGGTAGAGGAAGTTTAGTTGGGCCTGTTTATGCTTCAGCAGTAATTTTAAAAAAATCAATTAATCCAAAATTATTAAAAGATTCAAAGTCATTAAGTAAAAAAAAGAGAGAGTATCTATGTACATATATAAAAAAAAATTCTACTTGGTCCGTAGGCAAAGCTTCTGTCAGAGAAATAGAAAAGCTGAATATACTACAAGCAAGTTTGCTGGCTATGAAAAGAGCCATCATAAAACTTAAGAAAAAACCAACACACGTTCTGATAGATGGAAACAAAACTCCAGAATTAGAAAATTATAATTTAAAATCAGTTATTAAAGGAGATAAAAAAATCCCCTCCATTTCGGCAGCTTCTATAATTGCAAAAGTATCAAGAGATAAGTTTATAACCACTTTATCAAAAAAAAATAAAGGATATGATTGGGATAAAAACTTTGGGTACGGAACAAAACAGCACTTAAAAGCTTTAGAAAAATTAGGTATTACTAAACATCATAGAAAAACTTTTTTACCTATATCTAAAATAAATTAACACTACATCTAGTTACCTTCTAAATTAGAAACACTAATCGAATCCAAATTTTTCAATCTCAGGTTGACCGAAGAATCCATTTGGAGTCTAATTAATTTTTACAAATGAAAACTGATTTCAAAAATAAAATAATTAATGGAAATAGTCTCGAAGAATTAAAAAAAATTCCACGTGAAACTTTTGATTTAATTTTTGCTGATCCTCCTTACAACTTACAATTAAAAAGTGAATTAACTAGACCAGATAGATCAAAGGTTAGCGCAGTAAATGATAAGTGGGATCAATTTGAAAATTTTAAGAAATATGATGATTTCACTTATGAATGGCTTAGTGAATGTAAAAGAATTTTAAAAAAAGATGGAGCTATTTGGGTTATAGGAAGTTACCATAATATTTTTAGAGTTGGCACAGCAATACAAAATTTAGGTTTCTGGATTTTAAATGATGTTATTTGGAATAAAAACAATCCAATGCCAAACTTTAGAGGGACACGTTTTACTAACGCTCATGAAACTTTAATATGGGCGTCTAAAAGTGAGAAATCAAAATACACATTTAATTATCAATCTTTAAAATGTTTAAATGATGATCTTCAAATGAGATCTAATTGGGATCTTCCAATATGCAATGGTTCTGAAAGACTTAAAAAGGATGGAAAAAAAATTCACTCAACACAAAAACCAGAAGCACTACTACATAGAATTTTACTAGCTACATCTAATAAAAATGACCTTATACTTGATCCTTTTTTAGGATCAGGAACAACAGCTACAGTAGCAAAAAAACTAGGAAGAAATTATTTCGGAATAGAAAAAGAAAAAAATTATTTTAAAGCTGCTGAGCAACGCATAAAAGCTACAAAGCCTATTGAAGACGATTTATTAGATACGCTAAAAAATAATAGATCAAAACCAAGAATTCCTTTTGGTTCATTAGTTGAGCTTGGAATAATTAAACCTGGAACTAATATTTTTGATAATAAGAAAAAAATAAAAGCCAGAATTATGGCTGATGGTAGTATAAAGCATAATCAAGCAGAGGGTTCTATACACAAAGTTGCAGCTACTATTTTAGGAGCTGAAAGTTGCAATGGATGGACTTTTTGGCACTGTGATATAAATGGACGAACTTATCCTATTGATTATCTAAGACAAAGATTAATTTCTAAAAATTAACTTTTATAAATTTTACCCAAGTAATTTTGTAAAAATTTTTTATTTTTAGTTAAAAGTTTTAAAAAAATATTTCTAAATATAATCATAATTGGATTTGATAAATGGAAGGCAAATTGATTGAAATTAGATCTACTGTTAATCATTTTTACTCTCTTTAATCTGATATCATAAAAATTATTATTATTTATTAAACATTCATATACTTCATTAGCTCCCTCAATTGATTGGGAAGCTCCTTGCGCAAATGAAGGTGAAAAAGCAAAAAATGCATCTCCCACAAGGAATATATTTTTTGGAGGATTATATAAATTTTTACTTACAAATATTGGAAATAATTTTATATTTTGAAGACTTTCCAAAAAACTTTGAGAAACTTTTAGAGATAATTTAAATTTAATATTTTTTATAAAAGAATTCTCGGTAAAAAGATTGTAGTTCTCTTGCTCATTTGAATTTAATTTATGTTTTAAAATGCCAATAAAATTTAAATTTTTATCATTATTAATTGGATAAACAACATAATGAAAATTCGGTCCTAAAAACAAAGAAATATTTTCTTCATTTATATTTTGAAAATTTTCTCTCGATATAGTGCCCCTAATAGCAATTGTATCATTGTAAATTGGTTTTGATTTATTAGTTGAAATTAGTATCTTCCCCTTAGAAAACACACCGTCTGAAATAATTAAGTAATCACAAGTTATCTTATTTTTATCAAATATTAATTTTATTGAATCTTTATCGTAATCAATCTGTTCAATACTGTGGTTATATTTAATTATATCTTCGTTTATTTGTTTTTTTAAAAATTGAAGTAATTTTGATCTTTTCAGTGTTGTGTATTTACAATCTTCAGAATTAAATTTTGAAATGTCTAAATCACAAATTTTTTTTGAATTTTTAATTTCATAAAAATCAATTTTTTTTGGATTAAATTTTTCTTCGTCAGTTAAAGAAGTGAAACCTATTTTATTTAAAAGCTTTACGCTATTTACCGACAACT
>CACJTS010000011.1 GCA_902596355.1 uncultured Pelagibacteraceae bacterium
TTAATTCATGCTGCAAAAATAGATGAGAACTATACAGATAAAGAAGAAGAAATTATTAAAAAAGCACTTAATGAGCTAGGTATAGAAAATGAAAATGTTTCTAAAACAATTGAAGAAGCAAAAAAAATTGAAGAAAGCTCAAATCAAATTTTAGACTTTACTCGAGAAGTAAAGGGGTTGCCCGAGAAAGATAAAATTAAAATTATTGAGGCTTTGTGGTCCATAATCTATTCAAACAAAGATGCTGATATATATGAAACTAATTTAATGAGACGACTTGCGGGTTTACTTTACATTGACAATAAAACAATGGGCGATATTAAAGAAAAAATTAAACAAAATTTAGAATGACATATATCGTTAATGACAATTGTATTAAGTGTAAGCTAACAGACTGTGTTGATGTCTGCCCAGTTGATTGCTTTTACGAAGGTAAAAATATGCTTGTAATTAAACCCGATGAGTGTATAGATTGTGGCGTTTGCGAGCCAGAATGTCCTGTCGATGCCATAAAAGCAGACACCGAACCTGGAAGTGAAAAATGGTTAGAGATCAATAAAAAATATTCTGAAATCTGGCCTAACATAAGTGAAAAAAAAGATCCACCAGCGGATCACGAGAAATTTAAAAATGAGCAAAATAAGTACGAAAAATATTTTAAAGAAAATCTTTAAAGGCAAAACAGACAAAAAAGTGAAAAAAAAAGTTTCTAAAAAGAAAGTTGTAAAAGCTAAAAAAGCTAAAAAAGCTAAAAAAATAATTTCAAAAAAAACCAAAAAAGTTGCTAAAAAAGTTTCATCTAAATTAACTAAAACCAAAAAAACTGTTAAAGTTGTAGAAACAGCAGCTGAAACAAAAATAGATAATTTAAGAATTTCAAAAACTAATGAAGTTAAACCTGAAATAAAAAAAGTAAAAAAACAAGAAACCGAAAAAAGAGAATACAAAATTAAGGATCATGTTGTTTATCCAAAACATGGGGTAGGCCAAATTACTGAATTCAAAAAAATTAATATTGGAGGAATTGATGTTGAAACATATGTTATTAAATTTGAAAAAGATAAAGCTAATGGAATGGTTCCTGTAAACAAACAATCTCACTTAAGACCGTTGGCAACTATTAACCAAGTTAACAAGTGTATTTCAATATTAAAAAGTAAACCAAAAATTAAAAGATCAATGTGGAGTCGAAGAGCACAAGAATATGAAGCTAAAATATCTTCAGGGAAAATATATGAATTAGCTGAGGTCGTTAGGGACCTAAACAAAGGTGATGATATAATGGTTGATCAATCTTATAGTGAAAGACAGTTATTTGAAAAAGCATATGAGAGAATTTTATCTGAATTTCAGATTGTATTAAATGTATCTATAGAAGATACTCAAAAAAAACTGGATAAAGCACTTAAAAGAAATTTAAGTGGACAAACTCAAGCAGCAGTCACAAAGGCGCCTACTACAGAATTACCAGTAGATGAGCCAATTTCTGATACAGACGAATCTATTGATGAATAAAAAAAACGCCTCTCACACAAAAACTGTTATGAGAAGCGTTTTTAATAAGAATTACTAAGTTACTATCTTTTTCTTCTTTTCTTAGTTTTCTTTGCAGCCTTTTTTCTTTTTTTAGCTTTCTTAGCTTTTTTTGCCGCTTTTTTTCTTTTCTTAGGCATCTTTAGCTCCCTTTTTTAGTTAAACGAATCAAATTGATTCGCTGTTATCATATTTTTATTTTTTTATATAAGTTATGTCAATTCTTTAATTAAAAGTTAAATTTTGAAAAAATTATTTTTAATTTTTTATTTTTATAAACTTTTTTTTATTAATTTAGTTAATGTTTATGCGGTTAATAAACAATTTAATTTTAATAATTTAATAAAGATTTTCTAGCTTATTTTTATATTTTTCAGTAACTTTTTTTCTTTTAACTTTCATTGTTGGTGTCATTAAACCATTTTCAATAGAAAAATTTTCATCTATTAATTGAATTTTCTTTATCTTTTCCAACAAAGTTAATTTTGTATTTATTTTTTCAATTACATTATTTATTTTTTCTTTTTCATTTAAGAAATCTTTATTTGGTACAATTAAAGCTACTAAATAATTTTTTTTATCACCATAAACCATACATTGATCTATCTCTGGCTCATTTGTAATCATGTTTTCAATTTTAGCTGGGGAAATATTATCTCCTCCAGCACTTACTATTATATCTTTTTTTCTATCAGTAATTTTTAAATAACCATCATTTGGATCTATCTCTCCAATATCACCTGTATGTAGCCATTCATTTATAATTACCTTTTCAGTTTCTTCCTTTTTATTCCAATATCCAAGCATTACATTTTCACCTTTAACTAAAATTTCTCCATCTTCAGCAATTTTAACTTCATTCCCTTTAAAAGGAGGCCCTACAGTCTCTACCTTTATTTTGTGTATTGGATTGCAACTTACTACTGGCGATGTTTCTGTTAACCCATAACCCTGAAGAGTTGGTAGTCCTATGGCATTTAAAAATTCACCTATTTCTTTATCTAAAGCACCACCACCTGAAACAAAAGCTTTTAAATTTCCACCAAACTGTTTTTTTATTTTTTTTCTAACTAATTTATCAACTATAAAATTGAGTAATTTTTCTGAAAAAGTCATTTTTTGATTTAATAATTTTTTTCTTCCTAATCGAAGAGTTGCTTCGATTAATTTTGCCTTAAAACCTGATTGTTTTTTTAAATTAATGTTTATTTTATTGTAGAGGTTTTGGTAAAACCTAGGAACGGCTGTCATAATTGTGGGTTTTGCTTCAGATATATTTTCTAAAAGTTTTTCTATTTTTTCTGCATAGAATACTTTTGCTCCTACTGCTATCTGAGCAAATTGAACACAATGCTCATAAGAGTGTGAAAGAGGAAGCCAAGTTAAAAATACTGGTCTTGAGTTAAACAATGGTTTCATAATTTCACATGCTCCTACTAGATTATTTAAAATTCCACCATGACTTAAAATTACTCCTTTAGGATTGCCTGCAGTTCCAGAAGTATAAATAATACATGCAGGAGAATTTCTTTTTAATTTATTATTTTCAATTTTATCTTCTGGTAATAAATTATTTTTTAGAATTGAATTAAAATCTAAATATTTTTCTTTGTTAATTATATTTAAATTATTTGTTACCTTATCTATTTCATCTAAAGTAATAACTTTTTTGATAAAGTCTTTTTCATTAATTGAATTATTTAATTTTTTTAACATTTCATTATTAGAAACAATAACTATGCTAGGCTCACAATCTTCTATCAAGTATTTATAATCATCTTCTGTATAAGTTGTGTATGCTGGAACTGTAATTCCACCAGCTACCATAATAGCTAAATCAGAAACAAACCACTCAGGTCTATTCTCCGAAACTAAAAGACATCTATCGCCTTCTTTTATATTTTCTTTAATAACTTTTAATAATTTTAAAATATTCTTTTCAGTTTGTTCCCATGTATATATTTTTTTATTGCTTGGGTTTAGCCATTCTAAAAAAATATCTTTTTTATTTTGTTTATTTGCTTGATAAGCAAATAATTCGATTAAGTTATTTAAATTATCTAAATTCATAGTCACTTGGTGGGCGAAGAGAGAATCGAACTCTCACTTCTTGCGAAACACGATTTTGAGTCGTGCGCGTCTACCAGTTCCGCCATTCGCCCTAGGTATTAAATTAAATTATATTTAAATAGTATAAGAACTAAATTTATATTAAAACCAAAAAATGCTTCAAACACTTTACAAAAAATGTTTAGAATTAGCTGCACATAAAAGTTCTAATTTTTATTTAGGGCTTGTTTCTTTTATGGAAAGTTCTTTTTTTCCTATACCTCCAGATGCAATGATAATTCCAATGGTTATTGCTAAAAAAAAGGAATATTTTAAAATATTTTTAATAGCATCAATATTTTCAGTCATTGGTGGAATTTTTGGGTATTTAATTGGTTATCTATTTTTTGATTTAGCAATATATGTAATCGAATTTTATGGATATCAAGATAAAGTTGAAAATTTAAAATTCAGCATGTCCCAAGGTAGTGGATTCCTCGCATGGCTGAGTATTCTTTTTTTAGCTGGCTTTACACCATTACCGTATAAAGCCTTTACGATTTCAAGTGGCTTAATCGCTTTTAATCTTCCTGTTTTTATAATTGTTAGCTTAATTTCAAGAAGCCTGAGATTTTTTATTGTTGCCTTTTTATCTTATAAATTTGGAGAACTATTTACAGAGTATATGGAAAAACATGGATCAAAATGGTTCACCATAATTGGAATTATTATAGTTATAATACTTATTATTATTTATTTATTTTTTAAATTTAATGGTTGAGATTAACAAAACAATTACCTTTAAATTAATTTTTTAATCAGCATTATTGCTTTATCTTCGGCATTTTTTATTGAATATGTTTTAGGTCATCAACCTTGTAACTTATGTATTTTAGAGAGAATTCCTTACTTAATGGCTATAATAATTATTGTGCTAAATTATAAATTTATTCATCTTGAAAAATATTTTATACTTTTGCTTATCTTAGTTTTTTTAGCTGCTACAATTTTATCTTTATATCATCTAGGTATTGAGCAAGGTTTCATTAAAGAATCGTTAGTTTGTGATTTAAAAAAAGGGTCAGATTTAGTATCTAAAGAGGACATATTAAAACAATTACAAGAAAAAAATATAAGCTGCAAAGATGTGACATTTAAAATTATGGGATTATCACTTACAAGTTATAATATTTTGATTTCTTTGCTAATAGTTATTAGTAGTGCAAGGATTTATTTAAACTATGACAAAAATTAATAAAAAAAGAGTTGAAGAATTCATAAGAGTTGACCACGCAGGTGAGCGTGGAGCTGTTAAGATTTACGAAGGGCAATTGCTAGCTTTAAATACTTTTGTAAAAGATGAAAATCTTAAAAAAACTATTGAAGAAATGAAAATTCATGAAAAAGAACACTGTGAATTTTTTGAAAATGAAATTAAAAAAAGAAATATACAACCAACTAAATTTTTACCTTTGTGGGATTTATTAGGTGTTGGACTAGGATTTGGATCAACTTTACTTGGAAAAAAAGCTGCAATGTTATGTACTGCCTCTGTTGAAGAAGTTATAGATGAACATTACTTAAATCAAATTAACCAGCTGGATAAGAGTGAAAAAGATTTAAAAAAAAAGATTTCAAAATTTAGACAAGATGAAATAGACCATAAGGATATTGCATATGATGAAGGTGCAACAAAAAAAGGGCCCTATTTATTGCTAGATAAAATTATTAAAACTGGCTCTAGAATTGCAATAAATATCTCTGAGAAAATTTAAGCCTCTAACTCTACATCCCAATATAGATAATCCATCCAGCTTTTATGTAAGAAATTTGGTGGAAAATGTTTACCATTTTTATGTAGATCCTCTGTAGAAGGTCGATAAGGATGCTGATATAATTTCATACCTGAATGTTTTAATAATTTTCCTCCCTTTTTTACATTGCATGCAGAACAAGCTGTTACGACATTATCCCAATTAGTTTCGCCCCCTTTTGATCTAGGCAATAAATGATCAAAAGTTAACTCCTCATTGCTTCCACAATATTGACAGGAAAATTTATCTCTTAGAAAGACATTAAATCTAGTAAAACTTGGCTTGCTTTGAGGAACAATATAATCTTTTAATGCAATGACACTTGGTAATTTCATATCAAAAGATGGACTTCTTATAGTCCTATCATAATTACTGACAATAATAACTCGATCAAGAAAAACTGATTTAACTGTATCCTGCCATGACCATAAAGATAAAGGATAATAACTCAAAGGTCTGTAGTCAGCATTAAGTACTAATGCGGGACACTTTTCTAATGAAACATTTTGTTCAATAAAGTTATTCATTGATTTAATTTTAACTTAGTTAAACAAATTTATCAATAATAAGAGCTATTAAATTTTTTTTAAGATAAAATTTAAAGCTGTACTTGATGCTTCAATAGGAATATGATGATCACAATTTTTTATTAATAATGTATCAACTTTAACATTATTTCTAATTAAAAAATCCTTTGCTTCTAGTAAATTTGTTGATGAGACAATTTGATCTGCTTCACCGTGTATAAGTAATGTTTCAGTATTATTTTTGATTCTGTTTTTCAAATCTTTTTGATTAATTATTTTTCCAGAAAATCCAACTATACATAAAAATTTTTCTTCAGAAGTAAGGCCAACATTTAAAGACATCATGCAGCCCTGACTGAATCCTGATAAACAGATTTGATTATTTGATAACTTAAACTCTTGTTTTATTTCATTAATAAATTTTTTTAAAACTTCTTCAGCTTTAATAGATTGCTCTAGTATGTAATCAGCATCCTCTTTTGTTAAATCAAACCACTGATAACCAGAGGGATTTATAGCACATGGTTCGTGACCATTAGGACAAATAAAGACCGTATTAGGCATATGTCTTTTCCAGTTTAAAGATAGCATGCTTATATCTTTTCCATCGCCTCCATAACCATGAAGTAAAATAACTGCATTTTTGATTTCAACATGATTTTCTGGTTTAATAATTATTGAATCTAGGCAAAATGTCATAGTAGATAAATTATGTTTTTTATGTCAAAACACAATCTATAATAAAAATATGATTTCGGGAATATTAGTAAAAGTTTTATCAATTGCTCTTTTGATTGCCGTTGGAGTAGTTTTAATCTTAGGTATAGGGACTCTTTTTAAGGGAGGAGAGACAAGTAAGAAATATTCAAATAAATTAATGCAGTTAAGAGTTATTTTACAGTTTATTGCTATTATTGCTTTAGTTGGCTTCGCTTATTTTTTTAAAAATTAGTTATATTTTTTTATCCAACTAACAAAATTTTTATCCTCAAAATCAATTGAACCTATTATCCTAGCAAATTCTTGACCCTCTTTATTTATTAGAATTGATGTAGGGACACCTCTTAAAGAAAACATTTTTGCTAATGTAGTAGGTGAATCAAAATAAGGTTCAAAATTTTTGATATTAAAATCTTTAAAAAATTTATTAACTTTGTCTGAATTTTCTTTACCAATATTGATTGCAAAAATTTTAATTTTATCCAATTCTGGATTAGCTTGAAGTTTGTCTAACGATGGCATTTCTTCTTTACAAGGTTCACACCAAGTTGCCCAAAAGTTTAATACCAATAAGTTGCCTCTATATTCATTGATATTAATTTTTTGATCTTTTTTGTCTAAAAAAATAACATTATCATATGTTTTTAGTGCTTTATGGATAACAATATTTTTAATTCCAGGTAGTTCTTCAGCTACAACATTTGTTATCAAAAAAATAAATATTATTAAAAATCTCATGTTAAATAGGTATAATTAAATATCATGGCAAAAAATAAAAACAACCAAGCAATCTGGAACACAAGGATAAAAAAAAATGTATCAAGTTTGTTTCAAAAAGTCGGTAATTCAATAGATATTGATAAAAGACTTTATAAAGAAGACATTCAGGGATCAATTGCTCATGTTGAAATGCTTTTTAAACAAAAAATAATTTCATTTAAAATAAAAAATAAAATTATTTATGGACTAACAAAAATTGATAAGGAAATCACAAAAAATAAATTTGAGTTTAATAAAAAATATGAAGATATTCATATGAATATAGAAAAGAGACTTTTTCAAATTATAGGTGAAGAAGCTGGCTATGTTCACACTGGAAGATCAAGAAATGATCAAGTAATTACTGATTTTAAAATTTGGATGAAAAATTCAACTAACGAAATAAATAATAATATTAATAAAGTTATTAAGAGCACAATCAAATTAGCTGAAAAAAATGTTGAGACTATTATGCCTGGATTTACACATCTTAAAAATGCCCAAGCTATCTCTTTTGCTCATTACTTAATGTCTTATGTAGAAATGTTTAATAGAGATAAAAAAAGATTTTCAAATAATTTAAACAGTTTAAATGAAAATCCTTTGGGTGTTGCGGCATTAGCAGGAACATCATTTAATATAGATAGAAATTATACAACTAGAAAACTTGGTTTTAAAATGCCTACAAATAATTCTATTGATACAGTTTCGGATAGAGATTTTGTATTGGATTTTTTATACGCTTCATCTGTGTGTGCTATGCATATTTCTAGAATCGCTGAAGATTTAATTATTTGGAATTCTGATGGTTTTAACTTGATCAATTTATCTGATAAAGTTGTTACTGGATCATCAATAATGCCACAAAAGAAGAATCCTGATCTTCTTGAGTACTTGCGTGGAAAATCAGGAAGCGCTTATGGAAATTTGTTATCGATGCTAACAATTTTAAAAGGCTTGCCATTATCTTATTTTAAAGATTTACAAGATGATAAAGAGATTGTTTTCAAATCAAATGATAATTTAAATAATTGTTTAAAAATTTTTGATGAAATACTAAAAAATTGTAATCCAAATAAGAATAAAATGTTAGAACTTGCTAATTCTGGATACACTACAGCAACTGATTTAGCTGACTATCTTGTAAAAAATCACTCAATGTCTTTTAGAAAAGCATATCAAAAAACTGCTGCTGTAGTTAATTTTGCTGAAAAAAGAAAAAAAAAATTAAATGAGTTGACTTTAGAGGAATTAAGAAAAATTGAACCTAAACTTAAAGATAACGTATTAAAAGTATTTAATTTAAAAAATTCAATTAATTCGAAAAAATCTTATGGTGGAACTTCTTTTGATAATATTAAAAAAATGATAATGAAATATAAAAAAGATAAATGATTAAAAAATTTACTATAATTATATTGTTATTTTGTGCAGTTATTTCTTGTGGAAAAAAAGGTGATCCTAAATACGTAGATCCAGATAAAAAAGCAGAAATAAAAGAAGTTTCAGTTATCTTAGCTTAATGAAATACATAAACAAAAAATTGACAATAGAAAAAATTAATCTTCAAAAAATTGCAAATAAATTTGGAACTCCATTTTATTCTTACTCCTATTCTAAATTAAAAGAAAATATTAATAATTTTAAAAAAAACTTCAGATCTTTTTCACCACTTATCTGCTTTGCGGTTAAATCCAATACAAATGTTAATATAATTAGAGAAATTAAAAAATTTGGATTAGGTGCTGATGTTGTCTCAGTAGGAGAACTAATGATGGCACTAAAGGCAGGAATTAATCCAAGCAAAATAGTATTTTCTGGTGTTGGTAAAACAACAAGTGAAATCAGCTTTGCTATTGATAAAAAAATTTTGCTTATTAACGCTGAGTCTTTAAGTGAAATAAAAGAAATAAATAGAATAGCAAAATCAAAAAATAAAAGAATAAAAATTGGTTTAAGACTAAACCCCAACACAGATGCAAAAACATTAAGTCAAATATCCACTGGGAAAAAAGAAAATAAATTTGGTGTAAATAAAAATACATTCTATAAAATTATAAATTATTGCAAAAATTCAAAAAATATTGATTTAAAATGTCTAAGCGTTCATATAGGTAGTCAAATTTTAGACCATAGACCTTATGAAAAAATGCTTAAAGCGGTTAGTCAAATTCTCAATAAAACAAATCATAAATTTGAGTTTATAGATTTAGGTGGAGGTATGGGCATTACTTATACTGATAAAAATAAAAAACTTAATTATAAAAAATATAACTCAGCTATTCTTAAATTTTTAAGAAGACATAAAGTTAAAATTATATTTGAGCCAGGTAGATCAATTATTGGCAATACCGGTACATTAGTATCAAAAATAATCTATATAAAAGATAGCGGAAGTAAAAAGTTTATCATTTTAGATGCTGCAATGAACGATTTAATGAGACCTGCTTTATATGGTGCGTTTCATAAAACCTTACCTGTTACAAAATCTAACAAAACATCTAAAAAACCATATGAATTTGTAGGTCCTATTTGTGAAAGTACAGATAAATTTATTACATTAAAAAAGTTTCAAGTGTTGAAAGAAAAAGATTTAATAGCAATATGTGATGTGGGAGCTTATGGAATGTCGCTTAGCTCAAATTATAATTTAAGACCTAAGCCAGTGGAATTATTAATAAAGGGATCAAAAATTAAAGTAATAAGAAAAAGACAAAAGCATAAAGATATAATTTAGCTTTTGACAAAAATGATAAGAAACTTTTTATTTTCAATATTATTTTTTACTGGAATCATTTTTATTTCGATAATTTTTTTACCATCATATTTTTTGCCAAAAAAAGTTGTTTTGGTAGGAGGTAAATTAATGGGCCATTGGGCCAGTTTTTGTTTAAGGTTTGTTCTTTCTGTAAAAATTTCAATCAAAGGGAAGAAAAATATTATTAATAATGAAAAATTTTTTATAGCAGCATCTCATCAATCAATGTTTGAAACTTTTTATTTACAAACTATCTTTAACTCACCTGTATTTATTCTAAAAAAAGAATTATTGTTAATTCCAATATTTGGTTGGTACTTAAAAAAAATAGGATCAATTTCAATAAAAAGAAACAAAGTTACAAAAGATAACTTGGGTTTTTTTGATGATATTTCAAAAATGATGGCTACTTCTAGTAGACCTTTAATTATTTTTCCTCAAGGAACTAGAGTTCTTCCAGATGAAAGACCACCTTTTAAAAAAGGTGCTTCGAGAATTTATGAACAGCTAAATGTTGCTTGTCAGCCAGTTGCAATTAACTCTGGATATGTGTGGCCTAAAAAAGGTAAAAAGAAATCTAATAAAACGATTACAATCTCTATTCTAAAACCAATTCCTTCTGGTTTAACAAAGGAAAATTTTATTGAAATCCTTGAAAAAAATATTTATTCAGAGTTAGATTTAATTAATTAACCCTTCATAGGCATAACAACAAAAATACTATCAAAATCACCCGGATCTTTTATCAGTGCTGGTGAACCAGTATCATTAAAGAAAATTTCAACTCTATCTCCATCTAGTTGTGAAGCAACATCTATCAAATATCTAGAGTTAAAACTTATCTCTAAATCATGATCAAATTTAACAGTTAAAGTTTCTTTACCATCACCACTGTTAGTATTATTTACTGACAGATCTAAAGTGTCTTTAGATAAATTGAATTTCACACCATCTTTTTTATCTAATGAAACAGATGCAACTCTATCAACTGAATTTAAAAATAATTTTAAGTCTATTTCTAATTTTTTTTGATTATTTTTAGGTATAACTTGAATGTAATTAGGAAATTTTCCATCAATAAGTTTCGAAATTAAAATACTATTATTTAATTCAAATTTTATTTTTGATTTCACATTTGAAACTTTTACATCTCCATCATAGCTATCTAATAAAGAGCAAAGTTGAAAAATTGTTTTTTTTGGGAGAATTATTGGATCAAAATCAATTTTTTCCCCTAATCTAATTTTTGAAATAGACATTCTATGACTATCAGTTGCAACTGCTGTTAAATAATTTTTATCTTCAACTTCTGTTTGATGAAGATAAATCCCACTTAGGTAATGTCTTGTTTCGTCATTAGAAACTGAAAATTTACACTTATTTAATAATTTCAATAATTGTTTTGATTTAATTATAAATTCATTTTGATTAAAATTTTCATCTGTCAGTGGAAACTCTGTTGCACTTATACAATTCAAATTAAAAATAGATTTTTCAGACTCTACTTGTAATTTACTAATATCTGTTAGGGAAAGATTTATTTTTTTTCCTGAGTTAAACTTTCTTATAATATCATACATGATTGAGGAAGTTGTGGTTGTTTTGCCCTCCTCTAGAATTTCTACATTATTTAATTGGTGTATAAATATTAAATCTAGATCAGTCGCAGTGATAGTAAGTTTTGAATTACTTGCATCTAACAAAATATTAGAAAGTATTGGTAATGTGCTTCTTTTTTCAATAACGCCTTGACAATAATTTAATGCTTGCTGAAGATCCTGTTGATTAACGTTAAATTTCATTTTCTTTATTATTATATAAAATCTGGTTTTTTAATTTATTTATATTATCAACCATCTCAGGATCTTTTTCTTTTATCTTTTCAATAGTTTTTACTGAATGAATTATTGTTGTATGGTCTCGATTAGAAAATTCTCTTCCAATTTCAGGTAATGATTTAGAAGTCAAAATTTTAGTTAAATAAATTGCTGTTTGCCTAGGTCTTACTAAATATCTTGATCTTCTAGATGATAGCATTTCATTTTTACTGATTTTGAAAAACTTACAAACAATTGTCTGAATTAGATCTATTGTAACTTTATTTTCTGCTAAATTTAATAAATCCTTTAAAACTACTTTAGTTTCAGCAAGATTTGGGACTTTGTTGTAGATTCTTGAAAATGAAACAACTCTGTTTATTGCACCAACTAATTCTCTTACACTTCCAGTTATTTCATTACTTATAAAATCTTGAATTTCTCTAGAAACTTGTAATTGTTCGGAATACAAAGCATTCAATTCTTCAGTTTTTTTTTGAACTATTTTTTTTCTTAGCTCAAGGTCTGGCTTTTGAATATCAACAACTAATCCGCCAGAAAATCTTGATTTAATTCTTTCTTGAATCCTTGATAATTTGTTTGGTGCTCGATCAGCTGATACAATTATTTGAGATCCCTTATCAAGTAATGCATTAAATGTATGAAAAAACTCCTCCTGCATAGCCTCTTTTCCGCTTATAAACTGGATATCATCGATTAATAAAATATCTGTATTTCTAAAATATTCTTTAAACTTAACCATGTCGTTTGATTTAATTGATTTCACAAACTGATACATGAAACGTTCTGCAGAAATAAACATTACTTTATTATTTTTTTTAAGCTCTAAGCCTATTGAATTTAATAAGTGAGTTTTTCCCATTCCAACACCACCATAAATATAAAGTGGATTATAGTGAGATATATTTTCTGAAACTTTTAAAGAAGCTTCGTAAGCTAATTTGTTACTTGAACCTGTAATAAAATTATCAAATCTTTTATTTGGATCAATTCTATTATATTGAAGGTAAGAGTCTTTTATAAATGAAACTTTTTCATTAGTATTGTTCTCATTAATATTATTTTCCTTTAAAGTGGTATCTTGAGCTTTTTCAACTATTTTGAACTCAATTCTAATAATGTCTTTTTTATATACCTTAATTATCTGTAATATTTGGTCTAAATACCTTGATGTAATCCAATCTCTAATAAATCTTGTTGGAACTGATAGTAATAAGTAATTATTGAATTCCTCTACAAAAGAAATCTTTTTTAACCAGCTCTCATAAACTTCTAAGCCTAGTTTATTTTTCATTTCATTCTGTACTTGCTTCCATTCAAAGCTTTCAGAAGAAAAATTATTAATATTTTTGGTATTTGTTAATTTATTCATAACTTAAGGGGAAATCTCAGTTAGAACTATTTAAAAAAATTTGCAACAAGTTAATAAAGAAATTTAAAAAAAAATAAAATCTATGATTGTGATTTTATTTAAAAAAATAAATTCTAAATTAAACTTAAATTTAAAATTATAAATTGAATCAAATATAGATTGAATCCATTAATTGATTGAATTAAAATTAAATCAAATATAGATTGAATGACGATAATCCAAATATTTACTAAATCTAAATATAGTAACTTAATACAAAACTTAAATATATAATGTGGATATCAGAAGTTGTTTGAAAATTTAAACTAACGTTTAAATTGCAGCAATTTTTTTTGTTATTCTAGAAACATTTCTAGAGGCATTTTGTTTTTTTATTATTCCTGTTTTTGCAATTTTCATCAACTCAGAGTTTAACTTTGGTAGAAATTTAAGAGCTTCATCTTTCTTTTTACCATCAATTAGAAGGTTCATTTTCTTAAGAGCGTTTCTAAACCTACTCTTTCTAGCTTTATTTACCGCTGTTTGTTTAGAAATTCTTCTTATTCTCTTAATTGCTGATTTTGTGTTTGCCATCTGCGCAGGGGTATAGCTTGAGAATTTAAAGTGGTCAACTAAATATTTAACTATTTTTGACAAGAAATACAAAAAAAAGTTGATCTATTTGATGTTATTTTTTTTTTTATAATACCCTTGCAATGAGTGCGCTTACAACCAGTACCGTCTTGCTGATAAACTTTAAACTCTTTTTGAAATTTACCTTTGTTACCTGAAATATCTTTAAAATCTCTTATACTTGAACCTCCCTTATTAATTGCCTGTTGAAGTATTTTCTTAGAATTTAAAATAATATTTAAACATTCATTTTTGTTGAGTCTTTTTGCCTTTTTAAATGGATTTATTTTACTAGCGAAAAGAATTTCACTTGCATAAATATTACCTATTCCAGAAACAAATCTCTGATCAAGTAAGAAACTTTTAATATCCTTATTTTTTTTCTTAAAATAATTAACTACATAATTTAAGTTAAATTTGTCACTAAATGGTTCAGGTCCCATTGATTTAAATCTTCTCTGAAGATCTTGATAATTTTTAATTATCTCAAAAAATCCAAAACGTCTTGGATCATTATAAATTACTTTCAAGCTATCAAATACAAACTCTGCATGATTGTGTTTTTTAGGTAAAAAATGTGAATGATAAAAACTAGTATTCGTAAATTTTAGAGGGTTTTTCTTATCAAGAATATGAATTGTTCCTGACATTCCTAAATGGATTAAAAAATAATCTTCATTTTGAAAATGGATAATCAAATATTTAGAAAATCTACTAACTTCAATTATTTTTTTATTTTTAAGAAAACTTTCAAAATCACTTGGTATTTTAAACCTTAAATTCCTGTTTCTGATTATTACTTTTTTTATGCTTTTTTTTTTGATCTTTTTATGAAGGGATTGTCTAACAATTTCTACTTCTGGTAATTCTGGCATTTGATACTATATTCAATATATATTTTTTTATGCAACAAAATCTTCAAAATAAAAAAGACCTTGTAAAAAATGTGTTTAATCAGGTCTACAACAAATATGACTTGATGAATGACTTTATGTCTATGGGTATACATAGATATTGGAAAAAAAGTTTAATCAACATGATGAATCCGAGAGTTAATAGAAAATTAATAGATGTTGCGTGTGGGACAGGGGATATTGGAAAATTATTTTTAGATACTACGAGTAAAGAGGCTGAAATTACTTGTGTGGATCCTAATAAAGGAATGGTTAGTCAAGGAAAGCAAAAATTATCTAATTACAAAAATGTAAAATGGGTTATTTCTTCAGCAGAAAAATTACCAATAACAGACAATTCATTTGATTATTACACTATTAGCTTTGGGCTAAGAAATACAAAAAATTTGAATAAAGCACTTTCAGAAGCTTATAGAGTTTTAAAACCTGGTGGACGCTATCTATGTCTGGAATTTTCTAAGATTCAAAATTCAAATCTTGATTTTGTATATAAAAATTATTCAAGACTCATTCCTATTATTGGTCAGTTTGTAGTTGGAGAAAAAGAACCTTACGAATATTTAATCAAAAGTATTGAACAATTTATAAATCAAGATGAATTAATAGAATTGATGGAAAAAAATAATTTTCATAAATGTTCTTATAGAAATCTTTCTGGTGGTATTGTTTCAATTCATAGTGGTTGGAAAATTTAATGATTAAAAAGCTTATTACTTTATTTAAATTAGGAAGAAAAATTGCAAAATCAGATATTTTAGAAATTGCATCAAAATTTAAAAAACCTCCTTTAGCTGTAACAATATTATTCCAAATTTTATCTATTTCATTTGAAAAAAAGGAACAAAATAATTTAATTGAGGATGATGGTGAAAGACTATCAAGGTCATTAGAATCTATGGGTACAACTTTCATCAAGCTTGGTCAATTTCTTGCTACTAGACCAGATATAATCGGAGAAGAATTATCTTTAAAGCTAGAAAAACTTCAAGATCGATTACCCCCTTTTTCAATTCATGAAGCAAAAGAAATTATTAAAGAAGATCTTGGAGTTGATGCATTTAATTCAATAATTGATTTAAGTGAACCAGTTGCTGCTGCATCAATTGCACAAGTTCATAAAGCAAAAATAAATGACAATGGGACTATTAAAGATGTTGCAATAAAAATTTTAAGACCAAATATAAAAAAAATATTCAATGAAGAAATAGATGCAATGATGTTATTTGCATTTATTATTGAGTCATTTGTAAAAAAAACAAAAAGATTAAAACTTGTTGAAGTTGTTTTTTTACTTAAAGAAATAACTAATCTTGAGATGGATTTAAGGTTCGAAGCTGCTGCGGCTAATGAATATGCTGAAAACACTAAAAATGATGCTGGATTTAAAGTTCCTGAAATTTATTGGAATTTTACTAGTGAAAATGTAATGACTTTGGATTGGATAGATGGAATTTCAATAAGAGAAGCTGAGGAGCTAAAGAAAAGAAATTTAGATACTAATAAAATAGCTGAAGATATTATCCAACATTTTTTAAGACATGCTGTAAGAGATGGTTTTTTTCATGCAGATATGCATCAGGGAAATATTTTTGTTGATAATAGTGGACAAATTGTACCAATAGATTTTGGAATTATGGGCAGGTTAGACAAACTTAGTAAAAGGTTTTTAGCAGAAATTTTATTTGGATTTATTCAAAGAGATTATCGTAAAGTAGCTGAAGTTCACTTAGTGGCCGGATTAGTTCCAAAAGAAGTACCAATCGATGATCTAGCTCAAGCTTTGAGATCAATTGGTGAGCCTATATTTGGTCAAGAAGTAAAAGATATTTCAGGAGGTAAATTACTCAAACAATTATTTGATGTAACAGAAAAGTTTAATATGCAAACTCAACCTCAATTATTAATGTTGCAAAAAACTATGGTTGTTGTTGAAGGTGTAGCAAGAAAGTTAAATCCAAACACAAATATTTGGACAACTTCAAAGCCTGTTCTAGAAAATTGGCTTAAAGAAACAAAAGATCCAATTAATAATTTAAATGAAACTTTAAAAAATACATCTGAAGTTATTAAACGTTTGCCAGAATTTCCTGAGATTATGGATAAAGCAAATCAAGCATTAACGTTTTTAGCTAGTGGTCAAATTCCACAAAATTCAAATTCTTACACAGCCCTGAATGATAAGAAATCAGAAATGATAGCATTTAGAAATCAATCTATTATTGGTTTATTACTTCTTGTAATTTTTGGCCTTATAGTATTTTAATTCTGCAGATGAAAAATTTGTTAAATAAAAAAATACTATTTATTATCTGTGGAGGAATATCTGCTTATAAAAGTCTTGAAACAATTAGGCTTTTTAAAAAGAATGGTGCAGATATAAAGACAATTCTTACAACAAGTGCAAAAGAGTTTGTAACTCCACTTTCAATAACATCACTTTCTCAAGGTAAAGTTTATAGTGATTTATTTAGTGTAGAAAATGAGGCTGAAATGGATCATATTTCACTTTCAAGATGGGCAGATATAATTGTAATTGCACCTGCAACGGCAAATACAATTTCAAAACTGGCTCAAGGAAGAACTGATGATTTAGCATCCACTGTTGTTTTAGCTTCTGATAAAGACATTATTTTAGCACCAGCAATGAATGTGAGAATGTGGGAGCATCCAACTACTAAAACAAATATAAAAAAATTAAAAGGGTTTGGATATAAACTAATAGGTCCAGGGGTTGGTGATATGGCATGTGGTGAATATGGAGAGGGTAAAATGTCAGACCCATCAGTAATTGCTGAAGAAGTTGATAAATATTTCCTAACTCAAAAAAATAACAAAAAATTTAAAGCATTAGTTACAGCAGGTCCAACTAATGAGTACATAGATCCAGTTCGTTTTATTACAAATAAATCAAGTGGCAAACAAGGATATGAATTAGCAAAATCATTATCCAAAAAAGGTTTTGACACAACATTAATATCAGGTCCAACTAATCTTGAAATAACTAAAGATATTAATCTTATAAAAGTTGAAACAGCAGATGAAATGTTAGTTGCCACTCAAGAAAATTTACCTGTTGATGTAGCGATTTTTTCTGCTGCAGTAGCTGATTTTAAAATTTATAAAAAGTATGAAAATAAAATTAAAAAACAAGAGAACTTAAACTTAAATTTAGAAAAGAATGTAGACATACTTCATTATGTGTCTAATCATAACTCCATGAGACCTGAACTTGTAATAGGATTTGCAGCAGAAACTAATCAGATCGATAAAAATGCAGAGGAAAAATTAAATAAGAAAAATTGTGACTGGATAATTTCTAATGATGTATCAAATAAAGATATAGGATTTAATTCTGATTATAATGAGGTAACAATTCATTATAAAAACAAAGACGTTAAAAAAGAAAAACTTTCGTACAAAAAAAAATCTGGAATTTCTGATGAAATAGTTGATAGAATAATTGATCAATTAAATTAATGACAAAAGTTCTTATCAAAAAGTTAGACCCTGCAGTTGAACTACCTGCTTATAAAACAGAAGGTGCATCAGGTATGGATTTGATGGCACTACTAAAAAAACCCATTAATCTTAAGCCAAACTCATCATGCTTAGTTCCAACAGGGCTTGCTGTTGCATTTTCAAGTGATTTCGAAATTCAAATAAGACCAAGATCCGGTTTAGCTGCAAAAAATAATATAAGTGTTTTAAATACACCTGGAACTATTGATAGTGATTACAGGGGAGAAATAAAAGTAATTCTTTTTAATCACGGGAAAAATGATTTTTTGATAAATAATAAGGATAGAATAGCACAAATGATTTTAACTCCTGTAATTAAAATGGATCTCGAGGAAACTGATTACCTACCAGAAACAATTAGAGGAGAAGGTGGTTTTGGCTCTACTGGAAAATGAGCAAAAATTTAAGCAAAAAAGAAATATATAAATTTTCTAGACAAATAATTTTAAAAAACATAGGTCCATTAGGACAAAAAAAAATCCTAGACTCAAAAGTTTTAATAATTGGAATGGGTGGTCTGGGATGTCCAGCGGCTGATTTTTTAACCCGATCTGGCATTGGAAAACTGGGAATTGTTGATCATGACACCGTTAGCCTTTCAAATATTCATAGACAAAGTTTATATGATGAAAAAGATTTAAATCACTCAAAAGTTATAATTGCCAAAAAAAAACTAAATAGAATAAACCCAAAAACAAAAATAAATCTTTATAACTTTAAAATGGATAGAGTAAAATTTAAAAAAATAATAAAAAATTATGACTTCATTATTGATGGTACTGACAATTTTGAAAGTAAATTTTTAATAAATGATTTAAGTTTAAAATATAAAAAATTTCTTGTGACTGGAGCAATTAGTAAATTTGATGGTCATATTTTTACTTTTGATTTTGTAGATAAAAATACTCCTTCTTTACGAGACTTCTATCAAGAGGAAGTTATTACTGATGAAATATTAAATTGTGAATATGAAGGAATATTGGGACCAGTAGCAGGAACAATTGGAACAATGCTAGCTAATGAAGTTTTAAAAAAAATATTAAAAATTGGTCAAAATTTAAATGGATTTATTCTTATTATAGATTTATTAAATTTAAGCTTTAGAAAAGTTAAATTAAATAAAACAAAGAAAAGTGAAAATAAAAAATCTAATAAATAATATTTTTATATTCTCTCTTTTAATATTCTTTATTACCTCAAGTAATGCAGGAGAAATATTCGTTTCTCTTAAAAAAAATAAGGTTAACGTCCGCTATGGACCAAGTTTTGAATCTGACATCAAGTATGTTTACAAGAAAATAAATTTACCTTTAAAACAAATCGATAAAAAAGAAAATTTTAGACGAATTATTGATTTTAAAAATAACAGCGGATGGATTCATATTTCACAATTAAAAAAAAGTAATTCAGTAATAGCCACAAAAGATAAAGTTTTATTTAAGAAACCTTCATCTTTTGCTAAACCAGTTGCTCAAATAAAAGAAGGAAGATTACTAATTATAGAAAAGTGTGAACAAAATTGGTGCAAAATTACATCAGAAGAATATGAAGGTTGGATTAAAACAGATAATATTTGGGGACTAAATTAACTAAAATCAGCAGATAAAGAGGCTATATTTTCTTTAGATAATTTTGTGCTATGAGAATATTCTTTATGATCAATACCAAGCTCTATTTCTGAGCTATTAGATTGAAATTTTTCTATTTGATCATCAGTAAAATTAAAATGAATAAACTGTACTGATGATGCTTTTCCTTCAGAAGAAGTTCTATCAACATCTTCTTCGGGAACTGCTTTGATTTTCTCACCATTTATTTTCATAAATACTGTTTCTTCTATTCCACCAACTTTTCCAAGAAACGCGGCCCTTGAGATAGGATTATCTATTTCAAACATTAAAGTTGCTGTTAGTTCTTTGCCGTTAGGTATTAAGGGATTGTACGCAGATAACTCATCCTGAAGTTGCTCATCACCACCTTTTTCAATGTATAGCATTTCTTGTACTTGAGCTAACATTGTTTCATAACTTTCAAAATAAAAAGTAGCATAAGGTCCTAAAGCAACTCTTCTATTTTTTTTATAATCAACAATACTTTTTCTTAATTCACGTCTCTTTTCTATATAAACATCCAAAGGCATGATGTCTTTTTTTTGAATTTCTCTTTTTTCTCTAGGCATGATCATAAGTTATAACTTTTTGCCATCAATTCGATAGGGTGTAGTGCCTCATCATTAGATATATTTGTATCAACTTCTAACTGTTTTAAATGTTTACCAGCTAAAGGACAATCAGAAGCCATATACTTATTATTTTTAGTTTTTATTTGTCTAACTGTAGGTCTTCCAACTTTATTTGCTAAATCATGAGTTTCTTTCATTACTCCAAAAGTTCCTCCATGACCTGCACATCTTTCAACTACATCAATTTTAACGTTTGGTATCAATTTTAACATATCTCTTGCTTTAATGCCCATATTCTGTGCTCTAGCATGACAAGCATGATGCACGGTTACTCCACCATCAATCTCATTTAATCCTTCAACTAATCCCTCATTGTTTGCAATATCCACAACATACTCATCAATATCCATAACATTTGAAGATAATTTTTTTATTTTTTCATCGTTTGGTAATAACAAGGGCCATTCGAATTTTAACATCAATCCACAACTAGCTGTTAAGGTTACTACTTTATATCCTTTATCAATCCATTCGATTAAATCCTTAGAAACTTTTTTCGCTTGTTCAACAACTTTTGGTAGATCTGCTTGCTCTAAAAATGGCATCCCACAACAACCAGGATAAGCTTCTTGAACCTCTACACCATTTTTTTTCAAAACTTTTAAAGCAGCAACACCCGTATTTTTTTTATTAAAATTTACAAAACAAGTTGAATAAATAACTACTTTTCTATCTTTAGAAGGTGTTAGATAATTTATCTTATCTTTATTTTTTTTAAAAAAATATGAAAAAGTTTCTGAGTTATATTTTGGTAATTGAACTCTTTTATCTATTCCTGCAATAAGTTCCAAGATTTTTCTGATTAATTTATTTTTAATATTTGATGCCCAGTTAATTATTTTTGAGAACATTACACCAATTTTGGCGTTTCGGTCTATTTGGGCTAATTGTGTTGGTATGCTTGGTAATTTACCTAATTTTTTTTGAGCTGTTCTATATCGCAGCATTAAATGTGGAAAATCTAAATCAAAATCATGAGGTGGAACATATGGGCATTTAGTCATAAAACACATGTCACACAAAGTGCATGCATCAACAACAGGGGCAAATTGATCGCTAGATAAGCTTTCAACATCCTCATTTTTGGACTCATCTATCATATCAAATAGCTTTGGAAATGAGTCGCAAAGATTAAAACATCTTCTACATCCATGACAAATATCAAACACTCTTCTCATTTCTGCATCTAATTTTTCAGGATTTAAAAAATCAGGATGCTCAAAATCTATAGAATGTCGTATAGGTGCACCTAAACTTCCTTCTTTGCTCATATAATTAAGTTTTTTGAAATTCGAATTGTTTTTAGTGGGCGACTAACGCCCACTAAGAAATTTGATTAACTAATAGACTCTAAAGTTTTTTGAAATTTACCAGCGTGTGATTTTTCAGCTTTAGCTAAAGTTTCAAACCAATCAGCAATTTCTTCAAAGCCTTCTTCTCTAGCTGTTTTAGCCATACCAGGGTACATATCAGTATACTCATGAGTTTCGCCTTGTACTGCCGAAGCTAAATTTGCTTTTGTTTCACCAATTGGCATACCAGTTCCTGGATCACCAACTTCTTCTAGATACTCCAAATGACCATGTGCGTGACCAGTTTCACCTTCGGCTGTTGATCTAAAAACTGCAGCTACATCATTGTAACCTTCTATGTCAGCTTTTTGTGCAAAATAAAGATATCTTCTGTTTGCTTGACTTTCACCAGCAAACGCTTCTTTTAAATTTTCTTCTGTTTTACTTCCTTTTAAAGACATTTTTTCTCCTTTTTAATGATTAACAAACCATATAATGAATATTCACAGTATGTCAATAGTTTAGAATTATTATAATGTAGATTTTAAGTGTATGATTTAATTAAATTATTTTTGAGTTTGATTATCACTCGCAACTCTAACCAACACTTCAACGGAATTTATTTTTTTTCCTGTAATATTTTTTTTAATATTTATTTTGTCTATATCGCTCTCATCACAATCAATTAGCTCATGCGTATCTTCATCAAAAAAATGATGATGTGCTGATGTGTTTGTATCAAAATAACTTTTTTGACTATCAATTGAAATTTCTTTTAAATATCCTTTTTTTTCAAATGCATGAACTGTGTTATAAACTGTGGCTAGAGATATCTTTTCATTCATTTTTTCAGATATCATTTTAACAAGATCATTAATTGTGAAATGGAAAGTTTTTTCTCTATTATACAAAACTTCACACATTTTTATTCTTTGCTTGGTCGGTCTAAGCCCAACTTCTCTTAATTTTTCAACAAAATTGCAGTTTTTTGGCATTGTTTTTTATAATTATTCTAAAATATGAATTAAATATACTGTTTTCTTATATTATATTAGGATTAAATCAAGTATTAAGGGTTCTCGAATATGAAAAAAAACTCATACTCCTATGATGATCTAATAACTTGTGGGAATGGTGATCTTTTTGGTCCTGGAAATGCAAAATTGCCACTCCCGCCAATGCTTATGTTTGACAGAATAACGGAAATCAATGAAAATAATGGAGCGTTTAATAAAGGCTCTTTAAAAGCTGAATTAGATATTAAAGATGATCTTTGGTTTTTTGATTGTCATTTTAAAAAAGATCCAGTTATGCCAGGGTGCCTAGGTTTAGATGCTATGTGGCAACTGGTAGGTTTTTTTCTAGGTTGGCTAGGAAATCCTGGAAAAGGAAGAGCTCTAGGAGTGGGTACTGTGAAATTTACAGGCGAAGTATTACAGAGTGTAAAAAATGTAAGATATGAAATAGATATGAAAAAAATTATGTCTCCTGGAGGAACAACTGTTGGGCTTGCAAATGGAATTGTTCTTGCAGATAATAAAAAAATATATTCAGCAGAAAGTTTAAAAGTAGGGTTGTTTAAATAATGAGAAGAGTAGTTATTACAGGTTTAGGAATTGTTTCTTGTTTAGGAAATAATCAAGAAGAAGTTCATCAATCTTTATTAAATTCAAAATCAGGAATTTCTTATGCTGAAGATTATAAAGAACATAACCTGAAAAGCCATGTTCATGGTAAACCAAATATTAAACTTGAGGATCATATAGATAGAAAAACAATTAGATTTATGGGATCAGGCTCAGCTTATAATTATATTGCAATGAAAGAAGCTATTGAAGACTCTGGATTAGAAGAAAGTGAAGTAAGTAATTTTAAAACTGGAATTGTGATGGGCTCAGGTGGACCTTCTATAGAAAATGTAATTTTAGCTGCAGATAAAACTAGAGCGAAGACACCAAAATTAATGGGACCTTTTATTGTTCCAAGAACTATGGCCAGTACTGCTTCTGCAACACTAGCCGTACCATTTAAAATTAAAGGAACTAACTACACAATGAGTTCTGCATGTGCAACTAGTGGACATTGCATAGGAAATTCTATGGAATTAATTCAAATGGGTAAACAGGATATTGTTTTTGCAGGTGGTAGTGAAGAAATTCATTGGGCAATGACAGCAATGTTTGATGCTATGACAGCTTTATCATCAAAATATAATAACACTCCACAATCTGCGTCTAGAGCTTATGATAAAACTAGAGATGGGTTTGTAATTGCAGGTGGTGCAGGCGTATTAGTACTTGAAGAATACGAACATGCTAAAGCAAGAGGAGCTAAAATATACGCAGAATTAACTGGTTATGGAGCAACCTCAGATGGATACGATATGGTAGCGCCATCAGGTGAAGGTGCTGTTAGATGTATGAAAATGGCAATGGCAACTGCTAAAAATAAAATTGATTACATTAATACTCACGGAACATCCACTCCTGTTGGAGATATAACTGAACTTAATGCTATAAAAGAAACTTTTGGAGAGGACATTCCAAAAATAAGTTCAACAAAATCTTTATCAGGTCATCCTTTAGGGGCAGCTTCAGTGCATGAAGCAATTTATTGTTTAATAATGATGAAAAATAATTTCATTACAGGTTCTGCAAATATTACTGATATGGATGATGATGCTAAAAAATTTCCTATAGTTTCAAAAACTGAAACGGGAGCAACTTTAAATACAGTAATGTCAAATAGCTTTGGTTTTGGTGGAACTAATGCAGCTTTAATTTTTGAAAAGGTTTAATTTATGAGTTTAATGAAAGGTAAAAAAGGATTAATCATGGGTGTCGCTAATGAAAGATCTATTGCCTGGGGTATATCTCAAAAACTTGCTGAAGCAGGAGCTGAACTAGCATTTACTTATTTGGGTGACGCTTTAAAAAAAAGAGTAGTTCCTTTAGCAGAAAAATTAAATTCAAACGTTACATTTAGTTGTGATGTTGAAAAAAAAGAAGAAGTTGTAAAATTATTTAAAGATATAAAATCTAAATGGGGTGAAATTGATTTTGTAGTTCATGCAGTTGCTTTCTCTGATAAATCAGAGTTATCAGGTGAATATTTGAATACGACTAGAGAAAACTTTTTAAGAAGTATGTTAATCTCATGCTTTTCATTTACTGAAGTAGCAAAAGAAGCTTCAAATGTAATGAAACAAGGTGGAAGTTTGTTAACTTTAACTTATGAGTCTACTAAAGCAATTCCAAATTATAACGTAATGGGTGTTTGTAAATCAGCTCTTGAGGCAAGTGTTAAGTATTTAGCAAGAGACTTAGGAGCCAAAGGTATGAGGGTAAATGCTATAAGCGCTGGACCTATCAAGACATTGGCTGCCTCTGCAATTGGAGACGCGAAATTCTTATATAAATGGAATGAAGACCATTCTTTTCTTAAGAGAAATGTAGATATTCATGATGTTGGGAATTCAGCGTTATATCTATTAAGTGACCTTGCAAATGGTGTTACTGGTGAAATTCACTATGTAGATGCTGGATATAACAAGGTTGGGATGCCAGATCCTAAAAATATTACCTAAATATAGTTAAATTTATTTAAAAAACCCCAGAATTCTCATTCCAGGGGTTTATAATTTTAAATTGAGCTATATTACTCAGCAGCTTGTTTCATAGAAAGTTTAACTTTACCTCTATCGAAACCAATTACTTTAACTTTTACTTCGTCGCCTTCTTTGATGACGTCAGTTACTTTAGCAACTCTCTTATCTGCAAGTTCCGAGATATGAACCAGTCCATCTTGTTTCCCTAAGAAATTAACAAATGCACCAAACTCCATGATCTTCATTACTTTTCCTGTATAAATTTTATTCAATTCAGCTTTTGCAGTGATGTCTTTAATCATTTGCATTGCGATGTTTCTAGACTCTTCATCTGGCGCAGCAACAGTTACTACACCTTCGTCATTTACATCTACTTTCGCACCTGATTTTTCAACTATCTCTCTGATTGTTGCACCACCTTTTCCAATCACAGCAGCAATGTCTTTTTTATCTACATTAACTTGTTCCATTTTTGGAGTATGTTTTCCAACATCAGATCTTGAAGCTGATAATGCTTTATTCATTTCTCCCAAGATATGAACCCTTCCATCTTTGGCTTGGCTTAATGCCTGCTCCATGATTTCAAATGTAATACCTGTAATTTTGATATCCATTTGAAGAGAAGTAATTCCATCTTTAGTTCCAGCAACTTTAAAGTCCATATCACCTAAGTGATCTTCATCACCTAAAATGTCTGATAAGACACTAAAATCATCACCTTCTTTAATTAAACCCATTGCAATACCTGCAACTGGCTCTTTAATTGGGACTCCCGCATCCATTAATGCTAAAGATGTTCCACAAACTGTGGCCATTGAAGAAGAACCGTTAGATTCAGTAATCTCTGAAACTACTCTAAAAGTATATGGAAATGCTTCTTTTGTTGGTAATGAGGAGTTAATTGCTCTCCAAGCTAATTTACCATGACCAATTTCTCTTCTACCTGTTCCAATTCTTCCTGTTTCTCCTACTGAAAAAGGAGGAAAATTATAGTGAAGCATAAATCTTTCTCTTTGAAGCCCATCTAAACTTTCAATTCTTTGCTCATCATCTGAAGTTCCTAAAGTTGCTACAACAATTGCTTGAGTTTCACCTCTAGTAAATAATGCAGAACCATGTGCTCTTGGCAGAACACCAACTTCACATTCGATAGGCCTTACATCTGATAAGCCTCTTCCATCAATTCTATTTTTGTTTTTTAGAATGTCAGTTCTAACAATTGATTTTTCAAGATTTTTTAACTGACTGTTAACATCTAGATCAGTGTAATTTTCATCTTCCTCATAAAGCTTTTTGGCTTTATCAGTAATCTCTGAAATTTGATTTGATCTATCTTGTTTATCTCTAGTTGCAAAAGCTTTCTTAAGGTCTTCTGTAAAAGTTTCTTCAAGTTTTTTCTTAACTTCTGATAAATCTTTCTTTTCAACAGTCCACTCAGGTTTTCTGCATTCTTTTGCAAGTTCCTCAATCATTTCAATCACTGGAACAAATCCCTCATGACCAAATTTAACTGCATTTAACATTTCTTCTTCTGTTAAACCATTAGCTTCAGACTCAACCATAAGCACAGCATCTTTTGTACCTGCTACAACTAAATCTAATTTTGATTTTTCTAAGTCTGCTTTAGATGGGTTTAAAATATATTTTCCATCTATAAAACCAACTCTTGAAGCACCTACAGGACCCATAAATGGCATCCCAGATATAGCTAATGCTGCTGATGATGCAGTGATTGATAAAATATCTGCTTCATTTTCTTTATCGTATGAAATTACAGTTGGTAATAACTGAACTTCATTTTTAAATTCATCAGGAAACAAAGGTCTGATCGGTCTATCAATTAATCTAGAGATTAATGTTTCACTTTCAGTTGGTCTTGCTTCTCTTTTAAAATACCCACCTGGAATTTTTCCAGCTGCATAATACTTTTCTTGGTAATTTACAGATAATGGAAAGTAATCCATATCTGGATTTACTTTTTTCGCCCCCACTACTGTTGCTAGTATGACTGTCTCTCCACATGTTGCGATTATTGCACCGTCTGCCTGTCTTGCTACTTTACCTGTTTCTAAACTTATCTTCTTTCCTGCTACTTCAATTTCCTTCTTGTATACTTTAAACATTTCATTTCCATTTCGTTTCGTTCGTTTCGTTCCATTCCGTTCTATCTATCTTGACTTCTATTTTCTTAAATTCAATTTCGACAGTACATTTTTGTAAGAATCCATTTTATTTTTCTTTAGGTATTCTAACAATTTCTTTCTTCTATTTACCGCTCTCAACAACCCAACAGATGAATGTTTATCTTTTTTGAATTGTTTAATATGCTTAGAGAGAGTTTCAATTTTTTCTGTTAGCAAAGCAACCTGAATCTCAGAAGATCCTGTGTCTTTTTCGTGCATTGCTAATTCTTGTGCCTTTTTATTCATGCCTCTTTCTTCCTATTTGTTTGTTTGTTTTATTAAGTTTTCTATTTTTTCCGCATACTCAAAAGATTCATCTTTTCTAAAAAGTAATTTTGGTAAAAATTTCATAACCACTTTTTGTGATAAAATTTTTCTTATTAAAAATGAGTATTCCTTCAAAACATTAATTGTTTCCTCAGCATCTTTTCCTCCTAATGGAAGAACATATGCTTTAGCAATTTTTAAATCAGGACTCATTCTAACCTCAGTAACTGTTATAGTATTTGTTTCTAAATTTGGCACCTTAGCCTCATTTCTTATAAAAATCATGCTCAAAGACTGCTTAATCATCTCTCCTACTCTTAGCTGTCTTTGAGATACTGATTTTCCTATTCTATCTGCCATTAAATTGACCTCTCAGTAGATGTAACACTAAAAGCTTCTATAGTGTCGTTTTTTTGAAAATCCATATAATCTTTAACGGTAATTCCACATTCTTGACCACCACTAACCTGTTTTACTTGGTTTTTTTCTCTAAATATTGTTGAAACTTTTCCCGTATAGATAATAACACCGTCTCTTATGATTCTTACATCTGACGTACTGTTAATTTCTCCTTCTGTCACTTTTGATCCTGCAACTTTTCCTGCACCTGAAACCTTAAATATTTCTAAAATTTGCGCCGTACCTATAACTTTCTCTTCAACATCTGGTGACAATAATCCAGACATTCTTTGTTTTATATAATCTAAAACTTCATAAATAATATTATATGAAGAAATTTTAATCTTTTCATTTTCAGCAAGTTTTTTTGCTTCTTTACTTGGTTTAACATTAAAAGCTATTAACACCGCATTTGATGCTTTAGCTAATGTAACATCTGTCTCCGTTACCATACCTATATCTGCTAAAATTATTTTAGGTTTAACTTCTTCATGCTTGATTTGGCTAATTGCATTTTTAATTGCTTCTGATGATCCATGTACGTCTGATTTAATAATTAAATTCAATTCCTCTGTAGATTTGTCTGAAAAGGCAGAGTCTTGCGTTGCAAATGTTAGTGGATTTTTTCCATCTTTACTTTCTTGAGCTCTATTTTCACTCAATGTCTT
>CACJTS010000012.1 GCA_902596355.1 uncultured Pelagibacteraceae bacterium
AACGAACCAAGAAGCTTATTATAGATCTATCAAAGGCTATGATGCATGGGCTGCATCAAAAGCAAATAGAAAAGAAATTATTTATGTTGGTGCAAACGATGGAATGTTGCATGCATTTAATTCTAAAACTGGAAAAGAGGAATGGGCATTTGTTCCTCCATTTGTAGCAAGTAATATGCCAAATATGGTGAATGTTAACTTGAACAGATCTGGAGTTGGTGGATCGAATGCAATTTATGGAGTTGATGGTTCTCCAGTAGTGCATGATATGTATTTCCAAAGTGCATATGATACCACAAAAAAATGGCATACTATATTAATGATACCTTATGGAAGAGGTGGCCCTGGTTTTTCAGTGCTTGATGTAACAGATCCTGAAAAACCTTTACATTTATATTCTGTTTATAATGATCACATTAAGCACAAAGTTCACGTAATCGATCACAATGGTAATCTAAATGATTATGATTATATTGCAACTTCATTCCCATTAAGTACATTTACAGAGGCAATTGAGGTAACTGATAATGCACAAAATAGTGTGGGCAGTGAAACGTGTGATGCAACTGCGAACAATAGATGTTTTAAATCAAATAGATGGACACTACCTGCAGCTTTACAAAATGTATCAAAATCTGATTTAACAGTACTTTTGGATGATAAAAATTACACAAATTTCACAATTGGAAAATACACCTCTGGTGCAAGAAATGGTCAAGCCTATATTCAATTTGGAACAACCATAACTTATTATGGTTACGATCCTAACAACGATTCATTAGCTAGTTCGAATCTTGGGCTGTATCTAAAACCCGGTTCTGCTTTAACGGGAGTTCAAACTCAACCAGAATATGACTATAGTGCTTTAGGCGAAACTTGGGCAGCACCTAGAATATTAAGATTACCAAATAATGGAGCTGGAGATACAAATGTTGAAGATGATATTTATGTTGCTGTAATGGGTGGTGGATTTGGTGCTCAACATTCAGGTTTTGGATCTAACTTAACTTTAGTTAATTTAGAAGACACTACTCATCCAGGTAAAGTTCAAAAAGTAATTCCTATTAAAGATTTAACTACAAATGACATTGTAAACTCAACTCCAGGAACACCTGTGGTTATTACACCAGATACTGCAAGAGGAGTGAATTATAGAGGAGCACTTGTTTACTTAAGTGATTTAGAAGGAAAAATTACTAAATTTAATTTAACAAATATGTCTGATGATGGTCAAGGAAATGCAATTAACATGTATGATAGCACTACGTTATTTACTGCAGGATCAAATTCAACAAATGGAAGGTATATGTATCATTCAATGGATGCAACTGTTGGTCAAACTACTAATTCGTTATGGTTATACGCAGGAACAGGTGATTATGAAAGAATTGGAGATGCCTCAAAAGGTACACAAAACTTAATGCTTGGAATTGCAGATCCAAATTATCCAAATTACAGAGCTGTAAGTGTTCCGAAAAAAGCAGCTGATCTTACGAAATGTAAGAACACATCTAACGATACAACAGGTGCAAACTGTCCAGAATTAACAAAAGATATAGGTTGGTATATTACTTTACCTAATTTTCAAAAAGTGACTGCTGAGCCATCTGTTTCAAGTGGATTAGCTTATTTTCCAATTTATCAACCTTCTTCTTCAGTTAATAAATGTAGTTTAGGAGATGCATTTATTTGTGCAGCAGATGATGAATGTGGAACAAACTTTTCTTCAAGATTAGGTAAGAAAAGAGCTACATCTGATCAATGTTTTTATGTTGGTCAAGGGGTTTTATCAAGAATTGTATTCTTTGCTGGAAAATTATTTGCAAACATTGCAGGTCAGTCAACTCAGTCTAAGAAAGACTTAGTAACTCTACAAGCAGCTTCTGGAGAAGTAAGTACTTACAGAAGTTCTTGGAGACATAACTTTTAATTAAGCAAAAATTCCAAGATCTTTAAAAGGTTTAAATAATTTGAAATAAAAATAAATGATCCATGCAAACATTGTGATCATAGTAAAAAAAATTAATGCAAGACCTACAAGAGTATCTTGATTAACTTTTTTTCTCCATTTAACTGGGAAAAAACTTAATGAATATGCGTAAACAATAATAAAGAGATTTAGCCCAGTAATAATAATATTTATGAATAAAAATTGATCCATTATTTAATCAATCTAATTCATATTTTTAATTAATAACTTATTTTCAGTTTTAATTTTTTGATTTTCTTTGATCAATTGAATAATTAATTCTCTCATTGCCTGGTTTTCTTGATTAAGTTTGTTAGCAACCAATGCAAGTCTCTCATTTTCTCTCACAACTTGAAGCTGATCAAATAAACTCTCAAGTTCAGGATCTAATTTTTCATCCTCTTTTCTTTGCATTGCTCTTTTTTTAGCAACTCTTTGAAGTTTTTTACTAATTGAAAAATTTAAATTATTATTAATTATTTTATCCATATTACTATGTTCAAAATTTAAACTTATACCCATATCTTCTGTATTTTTAGTTAAAGAAAATCCAATTTTTTTTGTAACAGCTCCATTCATTGTATGATTTTGCGATATATTTTCTTTTAATCCTGCACCATTGATATCATTTATTTTAATTTTACCACTCAATGTTTTATTAAAAGCTAAACCTGCATATGGTTTTAAAATAAATCCATTTTTATTTTTTAATGAATACTCAACATCAAAACCTGCACCTAAAACCTGATCTATTGCCTCATCAACTGATAAATCTCCATGAGTAAATTTAGATAAGTATTTTGGAAGTCTATGCGCTCCGTACTCTCCATTTATTGTTAAAGACAAATCATTATTATTTTCAATTTTTCTAGTTAATTTATAATCAGTATGTAATGCAAAAAACTGACCTATAAAATTATTTCTTATTATTTGATCAGACTCAGTTTCTACATCAGTAATTTTATTACTAGAAATACCAATCAATGGCTTGATTGAAAGATTGCTAAAATTTGTTTTTATATCATAACCAAAGGCTAAGTTTTCACTTTTACTTTTTTCCTTACTATTAAACTTAGCGTTTTGTTCAAAATAAGCTAAAAAAGTTCTTGTCTTTTCTTCCTCGTAATCATTTTTTAAAAAATAACCAGAAACACCCTTTATAGAGTTGTGATAAATATCATTTCTTTTCGATTGGGTATAAAATGTTGATCTTTCTTTTATATCACTTAATGACTTAAAAATATTATTTAAAGTATTGCTAAAAATTTCTGTTCTGTATTTTTTGTTATTACTAACAAGATCTAATTCTTCTCCGTAAATTCTAAGATAACCATCAGCTTCTGAATTATCTGAGTCTAAATTTTTATTCGCATCTAATATTTGATATGTATCATTTCCACACAAATTATTTGTTATTGAAATATTAGTTTTATCAGTTAACTCAATATCTTGATCTTTTGAAATACTGCAGTCCAAAGTAAAAGTAGTTGCAGAATCGTTTAATATTATTTTTCCAACATAAGTACCCTCGTCTTTAGTAATAATATTTGTGCCAGTAGCATTAGCATTATGTACTGCTATACTAGCAGTTCCTCCCTCGATTGTTCCTGAATTAGTAATTGTCATATTGTTAACTGCTTTACTTGCAATTCCTAGAGTTCCAAACCTTATGCCAGTCCCATAAGCAAATATGGTTCCTGAATTGGTGATAGTTGCACCATTAATGGCAGATCCAGATGTATTATAATAATTTATTCCACCTGTATTTGGATTACTTGAATTAGTAGTTTCAATTGTTCCTGAATTTATGATTGTTGTATTTTCTGAGTTAGTTGCAAGAATGACTTGTTTCTTTCCAGCTTTTAAGGTTCCACTATTGTTAATTGTATTATTATCTGCATTATTACCATCCATCAATATTGCGTTTCTAAGTGTAGCTTCAATAGTGCCAGAGTTAGTAACTGTTGTATTTACAGCATGCTGCATATTAATTGCTTGATTAGTGCTAGCTGAAATAGTTCCTTTATTATCTATTGTTACATCAGAATGGCTCTTTGCATGAACTGTATCAGCACCGGTTTTGATAACTGACCCATTGATGGTTACGTTTAAGGTATCATCATCAGTACACTCAAGTTGTGAAGTTAAAGAACTAGAAACAGTTGTGTCACAATCTTCGGTTTTAGCTTCATTTGAATTTATTAAAAAAATAAAAATGAAAATAAATTTAATTAAAATAAAGTTTTTTATTTTCATATATTTTTTAAAACTAATTTAAATTGATATCTCCACTACAAACATGATTATCAGATGAGCAGCGCGTACCAGCACATGGTGTTATAAAGCAAGCCTGAACTTCAATTTTTGTACCCGGTGATAACATCCTAATGTAGCCAACATCAGTGTCATTTGATATGCCTCCTCCATGGCTAACTTTTTTTTTGTTTGGATCATTGTCATAAGGGTTTTTAAAATCCTTTAAAGCTATTTCAACAGCTTTTGCTACCTCATCTTTCCATGTACTAGATGATTGTTTTGAGCAATCTAAATTATTATCCATTGCAAAAGCTAGTCCCGTAGAGCATTTCATTGTTTCGTTAATAATATATTTTACAACCTTCTTATGATTTGCTTTTACAGCACTTTTTTTTGCACTGCTTGTGTATCCACTATAAGCAACCACCCCTACAGCAGCAAGAATACCAATAATTGCTACAACAACTAATAATTCTATAAGAGTAAAACCTTTGCTGTTCTTGGACAATTTCATCATTTTAAATTAACAAATTTTTTAAATATCTCATAGATATAATTACAACGGTTTTCTAACATATATAGAAAAATTATTATTAAAAGCATCATCACTACTTCTGTAATGCTCATATGATGTATTTATAGTTAATTCATTTTTAAATTTTGCTCCTATTCCTAAATTAAATAATAAATGTCCCGAATTTTGGTCGCCTATAGCATTACTATAAATTTCAGATGTATTATTTATGTAATACGCTTCCGATACAGAATTAATTGTTTTATCTTTTCCTAATTCGAATTTTAATGATGGTTCTAATATAGCTTTATCAGTTTCTATTATTTTGCTTAAATTTAACCCTGCAGATAGTGATAAGCTTTTAACGTTTTGTTTTTTATAGCTTACAGCTGTACCATCACCGGTTTCTGTATATGCCTTTAATTGAGTAAAACCTAAATCAAGTCTAGAATAATAATTTAAATTTCTGCCTACGATTTCGACATCAGGTTCTAATAAATAAGTAAAGCTTCCGAAAATTTGATTCCCTTTTCTATTACCAGTATTTTTTCCACCTGCAACATCTCTGCTTAAATCAATATCCATTTCTCCTATTCCGGCGACTATTTCAAAATATCTTTTTTCCTCAATTTTAAAACTTGTATAATTCATGATACTAATTGCGGCGGCATCCATATTTGCTTCGTTACTTCCAACTTCAGTTTCTTGCCAAGATTTATTTACTGCAAATCCAATGGTCTTATCTTCATTTATTCTCTTATCAATTCCAAAAGTTATTCCATCACTATGAATATCCTGACCTAAATTTCCATCTTGCTGACCTATTCTACCGAATGATATATTTCCTTCGCTCCATACCCCCCATTTTTCTGTTTCTTTCTGTTTATTAATGAGTTTTGCTGAAAGTGAATTTAACATTTCAGTTACTAAGGGATTATCAAAATTCATTGCTAATCTAATATTTTGATTTGAGGAATTGCTATTTGTAGATCTAATATAATTCATACGTCCAGCAATTCTATTTAATGACTGATTTAAAGAATTTATTGCAGCTACGGTTTGATTTTTTGTAAGAGTTTTAACTGTCTCGTTAAAAACTTCACCTGGTTTTGTTGAAAAATTTAAAGCAGTTGTACTTGAAATACCTGCATAAGAATTTCCAGCAGTATCATCAAAAGCAGTAGCATCAATTAATATATAATAATCAATATCAGCTGTTAAATCTGTATCAGGGTTAATAGTAATTTCTGTTGAACCACTTCCACTAACTTTAGCTCCTGTTACATCAATTGTTTCAATCGTACTATCATCAGAAGTTTTTTTAATTGTAATATTTCCACTTTCAGCATCAACTGCTTCACTAAAAGTTAAAACTATATTTGCATTTGTTGCAACCTCTGTAGCATTATCAGAAGGGCTTGATGATGATAAAGTTGGAGCATCATTATCGAAATTTGTAACAACTAAATTCCAATTTGTACTTCCTGAGGATGTCTCAGTTAGTGTCCAATTAAACTTTCCATTTGTTACTGTTACTGTACCTGTTGATCCAGCAGTAAATCTACTAGACGATACACCAGTTATAATACTGGAATATGTTCCTGCTGATAAAGAGGAGTCTGTGCTAATACTAAAAGTAGTTGCACCATTTTGACTATCTACCGCAAGTTTTCCATAATCAGTTGTGCTATTTGCAAGAAATACATAATTAACAGGAAGATAGCCCTCTAATTTTAAAGCATCATCTCCTCCTTGATCATTGGTTAATGATTCTAATCCAACTGAAGTGGTAACTATTAAGTCATGATTGCTTGCACCACTTGATATAGTGCCTTTATTTATAATTGTATTTCCATTTGAACTATTTTCACCAATATTATAAATCGCATCTGCTGTAGCAGATATAGTGCCTGTGTTAGTAATCGTAACATCGTTTACGTTATTTATTTCAAAGCCATTACCTCCAGTTGCACTAATTGTTCCAGAGTTAGTAATAGTACCTGCCGAGTAATCTGTTCCTGACGAGTATATATAAAGAGTGTTTGCCCTACCTGAAATAGTACCAGAATTTGTTATTGTTCCTGCATTAGCATGTTGACCAAAATTTATAGTTCTATCTTTTGAAGATGTAATGCTTCCAGAATTATTGATTGTTACTGTTCCATAAGATGGATGTAACTTAATAGTATCTGCACGTTCAGACTCTAAAGTTCCACTATTTACAATAGATACAGTTCCCCTAGATTGCAATAACGAAAGTGCTGATCCAGGACTATTAGCATTATCGGTTACTGATACGGTACCAGAATTATTTATGCTAAAATCTGTAGTTTTATCAGCTTCAATTCCTTTTGTTGTTCCAATAATTGTACCATTATTTGTTATAGTAGTTGATCCAGTGGTAAAGGTATGGCTTTCTAATTCTACTGGTTCTGCAGCACTTGTATCAACTGTAACGCCGCTTTCAACTGTAAGCGTATCGTTATTTGACATTACAATTTGACTAGAATGATTAGAAGAAATTGTTATATCTTCAGTCTTTCCAATATTTAAAAATATTTGATTATAAATAATTATATATAAAAATATTGAAAAATATCTCATATATGAATAATAAACATTTTTAATAGAATAGTTCTAGAGACTGTTTGTCTTTAATTCTTTAAAATAGTAGTGATTTGAAGCTGTTTTCAAAAAAAAGATAAATTAAAGTTCCTATAATAATATATGGTCCAAAAGGAATCTGTGAGGACATTGTTCTTGAATTTTTTAACAAACTTGGAACTACACTTAATAAAGCTATTACCGATGAAATAAATATAACAAACGGAATTGCAATCCAACCAAACCAAAACCCAATAACCCCAAAAAGTTTCGCGTCCCCTAATCCCATACCTTCTTTTTTTCTAACTTGTTTATAAAAATAAATTATTGACCAAATTATTCCATAACCTAACAATCCACCAATTAATGAATTAATATAATTTGGAAAAAGTGAATTTAAGTTTGGATCAAAAGATTTTAAAAATCCTAAAGCCATCATAGAAAATGTAATTTCATTTGGAATAATGAAATGTTTTAGATCAATAAAAAATATGATCATGAATGATAAACTTAATATCATTAACAAAAGAGTGGTTAATGTTATGCCATATATAAAATAAATAATTGTAAAAAATAAAATGCTTAAAAACTCTACTAGAGCATATTGAGAAGAAATTGGTTTTTTACATTTTCTACATTTTCCGCTTAGCAATAAATATGAGATTAAAGGTATATTATCTTTCCAGGTAATTTGTTTTTTGCATTTAGGACAATACGATCTTCCAGAAACTACGCCTTTTTCCAAAGGCAAACGATAAATACAAACATTTGCAAAACTCCCCCAAAGTCCTCCTAAAATGATTACAAATAAATAATCCACTAATGAAAAAATTATATTTTAAAATTTGATGTCACTTGAATAATGCCATCAATTAAGAACTGAACCATTAATACGGCATCTTGAAGGTGTAAGTAAAAATTTGGACTATTAATTATAATCTCCATAGTTGTAAAATTATATAAAATAAGGATAAAATACTAGATATAAATGTTCTTATTTAAACCCAAAAAAACAGAGGAAGAAAAAAAACCAGAGGTATCTCAAGCAAACATTGATCTTGAAATCATCACAAACATGAATCAAGAGTTTGCTTTATCTCTTGAGCTTAAAGAAACTTTAAATACAGCACTTAAAGTAATTATTAATAGAATAAACGCTCAAGCTGCAAATATATTTCTAATTAATGATCAGAAGAAAAAATTTGAATGTATTGCGTCAATTAATCAAGATTATCTTGATGAGTATGAACTGGATTTAACTGATGGAGTAATGGCAAAAGCTATAGAGCAAAAAAAATGTATCCGAGTTGGAAATGTTAGAAAAGACGTTAGAGAAATTGCAGAATTTTATTTTGATTTAGATAATAAAACAAATTTTACAACCTATTCAGTCTTGTGTTCCCCGCTTATAGCAGCAAATGAATGCATTGGAGTTATTCACTGTTTGAATAAAAAAACTGAAGATAAATTATTTATTGAAGATGATAGAAAGTTACTTGAAACTTTATCAGCACCTGCAGCTCTTGCAATAAGAAATGCAAAAATGGCAAAAGAAATGGTAGAGAAAAATAAAATTCAAAAAGAGGTAGAGATTGTTGGAGAAATTCAAAAATCACTTTTATCACAAAATAAAAAAGAAAATTTTCCTATCGCAGGTATTAATATTCCTGCAAAAGTGGTTTCAGGAGATTTTTATAATTTTTCAGATTTAGGAGATGGAAAATATGGTTTTGGAGTTGCTGATGTATCTGGAAAAGGGATTAAGTCCTCATTATTGATGTCAAAAGCTTCAAGTCTTTATCGTTGCTTAAGTAAAACAAATTTTTCTGCTGCTGATTTATTAATACAACTAAATAATGAAATTTGCGAAACTATTTCAAGAGGAATGTTTGTAACAATGTTGGTGGGTATTTATGATAGCAATAAAAAAGAATTATTACTCTCAAGTGCAGGTCATGAACCTCCTATTATCTTTTCAAAAGATGGTTCATTTACAAATTATAGCGAAGCAGGTCCTCCCTTAGGAATTATGCCTAATACAAAATATACAGAACATACAATTCCTTTTTCAGAATCCTCAATGTATATTTTTACTGATGGTATAACTGAAATAAAAAACCCGAATGGAAAAATGCTAGGTTCAGAGGGTTTTCAAAATTATATAAAGCAATATCAATCAACTGCTAATAATGAAAGATTAAAAGTCATGATAGATGATATTTTAAATAAAGGTCATATTCAAAAAGATGATTTAACAATAGTTGTTATAGACTCTAAATAAATATTCTTATTATTTAAATATATTAATTTCATGATAAAATAAAAATACTATGTTAATTAATGAAAATATAAAATCAATTACCTGCACTGAATTTAGAATTTTTTTAAAAAAGTTAGTTAAAGATAACATAGAAAAAGAATGGACAGAGGATTTTGTTGATCAAATAAATTTTGTGAATATTCCAAGAATGACTATTAAGAGAAGGTATGAAAATAAAGGAATTGATTTGCTAAAACTAATTAAAGACATCAGTTATTATAAGCATGTAAAAGATAATGTAAATTCTAGAGGAAGTTTAGAATTTGATAAAAAAAAGTAATCTATTTTTAAGAAATAATTTAAAGATTGACAAATAAAAATATTTGTTCAAGTTGGGTTTTTTTTAATCAAAATGGGTTTTTTTAAAACGTGAGAACTTTACCTAGTATATCCGATCACATTGATGAGAAGATAATTAATAAAGCAATTCAAGATAACTTTGCAGCACTAGCACCCTATTATTTTACTTTAACAAGTAATTGGTTTGTCAGAGCCTATGATCATTGGAAAGACATAGATAAGTTCGTCATTATTATATATTTGATACATCAAGACCTTATATATTTCAGGCAAAATGGCTTAAAAATTAATTACGAAACGTTTTACGAAAAAAAATCAATTGAAATCAATAAAATTAATATTTCAGACATTTCAAAAGATTTAGGAATTCCAAAAGAAAGTATTAGAAGAAAAGTTTTAGAATTAGAAAAACAAAAAGTAATTATAAAAACTGGTAAGAAAATTTTTGTCGTTAGAGACACCCTTTACTCAGCTAAAGCAGTCGATACTCTTACAGAAGTTGCAGCTATATTGCATGAATTTAGTAAAATTTTAAAAAAAGAAAAACTAGTAACTAAAGTTTATTCTGTTAATGAAATAATATTATCAATAAAAGAAAATTTCTCTTACTGTATGTATCAGTTTAATAAATTTTGGTTTATTTATATCAATAGGTGGAGAAAAGAGCTTAAAGATTTAGAAACTTTGGGTATTGGTATGGTTGTATTAATAAACGCAGTTAAAAATAAAGATTTTGTTCCAAAAAAAAATATGCGTTCCTACCATAAAGAACTTATGGACTCTGATCATAGAGGTGTAAATGCCATGTCAATTTCTGAGATAACTGGTATTCCAAGACCTACCGTTGTAAGAAAACTAAAATATTTAATTGATAAAAAATATCTTAATATAAATGAAAAAAAATTAATTACATTCAATGCTAAAGATAGTGCTTTTATAACAACCAAGGGAATGGTGAATAAAAATATGATTAGCTTAAGTAATTTTATCTATAAAGTTTTTAATCAAATAAGAATAATAAATTCTTAATTAGACTTTCTTAAAATATAAATAAAAATAAATCCTGTAATATACATGATTAGTGCATAAGCAGCTGTTGGTATTGCGTATAATATATCAGTGCCAAAAATTTGTGTAGAGACGAATATAGCTAAAGTACCATTTTGTAGTCCACATTCTAAAGCAATACACCTCATTTGTTTAACTCCTGAAGTAAAAGCTTTTGCGATGTAGTACGCAATAACCATCATCGATACATTTAATGTTAAAGTAATTAAACCAGCTTGCATTATAAAACTAATTAAATTTTCTTTTTCTTCATAAAATGCTGCGAAGAAGAAAATTACAAATAACACAATATTAAGTTTATTAAATATTCCAACCTTAGATGCTATAAAATTTTCAGCAATTTTTCTGATAATCATTCCTAAAATTACAGGTACCGTTACAACTAAAAACATTTTTAGTGCTATTCCTGTCATTGAAATATTTTGTGACATTTCTGTTATTCCAAGGAAATCTGCGGATGTAAAAATTATCAACGGAACTGTAATTATACTTAATAAACTAATTACAGCTGTTAAAGATATTGATAATGCAACATCTCCATCGGCAAATTTTGTCATAATATTAGATGTAACTCCACCTGGAGCTGCAGCTATGATCATAACCCCTATTGCTATTTCTGGCGGTGCTCTAAAAATTAAAATTAATATGTATGCTACAATTGGAAGAATTATTAATTGAGAAATAAAACCAACTATAAAATCTTTTGGTGATTTTAATACTCTGCCAAAATCTTCTAGTTTTAATCCTAGGCCTAAGCCCAGCATTATCAAAGCCAATATGATTGGCGCTATCTTAGTTACTATTTCCAAATCTTCTCCCTCCCCCTCAAGAAAGAACTAGATAACTATATATCATTTAATAAGATAAATAAATTTTAAACCTGTAAGTGAATATATTAATAAAATAGTAACAATTTCCTTTATTTCATAATAAGTTTTTTAGAATAAATATAACCTAGAGAGGAAATAATGAAAAATCTAATCAAGATAGCTTCTATTGTCCTTCTTTTATCAATTACATTGTTTGGTCTTACAAACAAAGCTTCTGCAGCAAAATTAACTTTATATTGCAGTGTAGAAATTGATGTTTGTGAAATGCTTGAACAAGCTTATGAAAAAGAAACAGGCACAAAAGTTGCAATGACAAGAGCAAGTAGTGGTGAAACTTTTGCTAAAATTAAAGCAGAGGGATCTAATCCAAAAGGAGATGTTTGGTTTGGTGGAACAGGTGATCCACACTTAACAGCTGCTCAGGAAAATTTAACTGAAAAATATAAATCAAAACATTTTGATGATTTATTACCTGCAGCACAAAACCAAGCAAAAAATGCTGACTATAAATCAGTAGGGATTTATGTTGGTGCACTGGGTTTTGGATACAATAAAGATCTTTTAGCCAAAAAAGGTCTTCCAGCTCCAAAATCATGGATGGACTTAACAAAACCTATTTATAAAGGTGAAATCCAAGTAGCAAATCCTAATTCATCTGGAACTGCTTACACAACTTTAGCTACAATTCTTCAAATTTTTGGAGAAGATAAAGGTTGGGATTACATGAAAAAACTTCATGCAAATATAAATACTTATACAAAATCTGGTTCTGCTCCAATTAAAGCGACTGGAAGAGGTGAAAACTTAATTGGTATTTGTTTCCAACACGATGGTGTTAAACAAACTAAAAAAGGGTTACCTGTTGTAACAGTATCTCCTGCTGAAGGGACTGGTTATGAAGTTGGATCAATGAGTATTATTGCTGGTGCAAGAAACATGAAGGAAGCTAAAAAGTTTTATGACTGGGCATTAAGTCCTGCAATACAAACTATGGTTTTTACTTCAGGAAAATCTTTGCAAGTACCATCAAATACTAAAGCAAAAGCTGATCCTGATGCTCCAGATTTATCTACAATTAACTTGATTGATTACAATTTTAAAGTTTATGGAGATAAAGCTACTAGAGCGAGCTTGTTATCCAAGTGGGATAACGATGTATCTGTAATTCCTAGATAATTTTAGGAATTAATGAGAGGACTCGTTATCTGTTGGATGCTCATAGGAGGATTGGGCTTCCTAGTCTTTCCATGGTATGTAACAGGTGACGGGTTTTTCTCAATAAACTGGATACTAGAATATTCTTTAGAGGATTATGGTTCTGTATTACCTCAAGTATTTATAAATAAAAAATATTGGCTTTTACCAATATTACTTCCTCTAATTTTTCCTTTAGCAACATTTAAATTAAATCAGAATAACCCTCTATATTCTAAAATTTTCTTATACTCTGGGTTAATTGGTTTTTTTTACTTTTTTCTTCAGGGATTTTCTATTGGTATCAGAGGATGGAATTTTGAAATTTTACAATCTATTTTTGGTGATGTAGAAAATCAATTTGGTGTTGGATCAGGTGCAGTTTTAACTTGTTGTACATTTGTATTTTATATCACTCATGGTCTATCAGCACGTGGGTGGCTGAATGGGGATAATTTTATAGTTGGAAGTATAGGTAGTATTATAATTTTAGTTTCAACTTTTGTATTTTTTCCAATTTTCAGAATGTTTACAGTTGCTTTTAAAGGAACAGAGGGTGGATATGAAATAAGTAATTTTTCAGACAAAATATTTAATAAAGGAATTTGGGGACTTGATTGTCTTTATAGTGATTATGCTTGTGGTGTTTTTTGGAATACCGTTACTATGGGTACACTCACTGCATTTTCATCAACAATTTTGGGGTTAGCTTTTGCTTTATTAGTTGCAAGAACTAGTTTCAGATTTAAAAAAACAATAAGGGTATTATCTGTTTTACCAATAATCACTCCACCGTTTGTAATTGGTCTAGCAATAATTATTTTATTTGGAAGAACTGGTGTAGTAAGCACCTTTCTTGAGTGGGCCTTTGATATCGAGCCTTCTAGATGGATTTATGGTTTACCAGGAATATGGTTTGCTCAAACACTTGCGTTTACCCCTATTGCATTTTTAGTTCTTATTGGAGTTGTTGAAAGTGTTAGTCCATCAATGGAAGAAGCTTCACAAACATTAAGAGCTTCTAGGTGGCAAGTTTTTAAAACAGTCACTTTACCATTAATGAGACCAGGAATAGCAAATGCATTTTTACTTGGTTTTATTGAAAGCTTAGCAGACTTTGGTAACCCTTTAGTATTAGGAGCAGAATACGATGTATTATCTACTGAAATATTTTTTGCAATTGTTGGTGCACAATATGATGAAACTAAAGCAGCAATTCTTGCGATTATTTTATTGTCAGTGGTATTGGTAGTATTTTATCTTCAGAATCAATGGTTAGGAAAAAAATCCTATATTTCAATTTCAGGTAAAGGAGATAGTGGTGTTCATCCTGAACTTCCAAATAAAACAAAATGGGTAATTTATTCAACCGTGCTTCCGTGGGCTTTATTAACATTTATAATTTATGTAATGATCATGTTTGGCGGATTTGTAGAAATGTGGGGTGTCGATCATAGCTTTACATTAAGACATTATATTGAAGCTTTTAGTGTTGATTGGGTAAAAGAAAGAGGTTTCTTATGGACTGGAACTGCTTGGAATTCATTTAATACTACATTTACGATAGCTCTTATTTCTTCTCTACCAACCGCTGCAATAGGAATTTTAACTGCATACCTTCTAACAAGACACAAATTCAAAGGAAAAAATGCTTTTGAATTTGGTACGATGTTGAGCTTTGCAATACCTGGTAGTGTTATCGGTGTAAGTTACGTTTTTGCTTTTAATGTTCCTCCTCTTGAAATAACAGGAACTGGAATAATCTTAGTGATCGCATTTGTATTTAGAAATATGCCTGTTGGAGTTAGAGCAGGAATAGCTGCTATGAACCAGCTTGATCCACACTTAGATGAAGCTTCATCAACTTTAAACGCTTCTAGCGCCCAAACATTTAGGAATATAATTCTTCCTTTACTTAAGCCTGCAATTACAGCATCTTTAGTTTTTAGTTTTGTAAGAGCCATGACAGCTATTAGTGCAGTTATCTTCTTGGTAAGTGCAAATTATGACTTAGCTGTTTCATATATACTTGGTCGATTAGAAAATAATGACTATGGCCTTGCAATAGTGTATTCATCTGCATTAATTGTAGTAATGCTGTTTACAATTACTTTGATGCAATTAATAATAGGAAAACGTAAATTAGGAAGAAGAGATCAAGACGCTGGAATTTTACAAGGAAATTTAGGATAATGAAAAAAGCAGAAGTAAAGTTTGAAAATATAACAAAAAAATTTAATGAAACTACAGCGGTAGATAATGTTAGCTGTAAATTTGAAGCTGGAACTTTAACTACTTTACTTGGTCCATCTGGTTGTGGAAAAACTACTTCACTAAGAATTATTGCAGGTCTAGAAAGAGCTACAAGTGGTAAAATATTAGTAGATGATGAAGACGTGACATTATTGCCTGCAACTGACAGAGATGTATCAATGGTATTTCAATCTTACGCTTTGTTTCCACACATGAGTGTAATTGAAAATGTTTCATATGGCTTAAAAATGATCAATGTAAATAAGGAAGAATATATTCAAAAATCTTTAGAAACTCTTAAGTTGGTAAACCTTGAAGGATACGAAAATAGAATGCCTTCTGAATTATCTGGGGGTCAGCAACAAAGAGTTGCTGTTGCACGAGCAATTGTTCTAGAACCAAAGGTATTATTGTTTGATGAACCTCTTTCAAATTTAGATGCAAAATTAAGAAGGCAGGTCCGAGAGGATATAAGAGAAATACAACAAAAACTTGGGGTTACAACAATTTATGTAACTCATGACCAAGAAGAAGCTTTAGCAATATCTGACAAAGTAATAGTAATGAATAACGCGGTTATTGCTCAAGAAGGTAGTCCAAAAGATCTTTATAATTATCCACAAAATAAATTTGTAGCTAATTTTATAGGTGATGCAAATGTTGTGAACGCAGAAATTTTAGACAAACAATCAAATTCTTATAATTTAAAAATAGCTGAAATGAAAATTAAAGTTCAGAGCGATAAAGAATTAGGAGAAACTGTCTCTGTAGCACTTAGACCTGAAAAAATTTCAATAAAGAAAGATAAAAAAGAAAATTCTATTCATGCAACTGTAAACAATGCATCATTTGTTGGAAACAGCTATCAATACATATTAAATTCAAACGCTGGGAAACTATTTGTTATTTCTGGAGAAACAAATGACATATTTAAAGTTGGAGAAGAGATCTTTTTGAGTATAAATGACAAAGAAGTAAAAATTCTTAACGATTAAATATTATGCTCTCAAGTAAAGAAATTGTATGCCCAAATAACCTTCTAGATTTAGCTCACAAAAAAAAAGGTATTAAAGTAGCTGTTGTTAATGCTGGAAAACCACTTCCAATGCTATCTATTCAAGATGCGGTAAATGAAAATTTAATTGAACCAATTTTTATTGGTCATGACGTAGAAATACAAAAATGTGCTGAAGAAATTGGCTGGGATATTTCTAACTATGAACTTATTCATGAACCAGTAGAAAATGATACTGCTAAAATTGCTGCTAAACTTGCAAGTGAAGATAAAGTTAAAATAATTGTTAAAGGACACATTCATACAGATGTTTTAATGAAAGAGGTTTTAAAACGTGAATATAATTTGTTAGGTAAAACAAGACTAAGTCATATTTGGCATATGAGTATTGGCAAAGATGACAAACCTTTAATAATTACTGATGGAGCATTAAATGTTTTACCTAATATAAAAACTAAAATGCATATCTTGAAAAATGTAATAAATTTTTCACACAGGATAGGAATTGAAAGACCAAAAATATCTGTATTATCAGCTACAGAGGAAGTTTTAGAAAGTGTTCCAAGCTCAATTGAAGCTGCAGAGATTACAAAATTAGCCAAAAAAGAAAATTTAAATGCTGATGTATTTGGACCTTTAGCATTTGATAATAGTATTTCAAAAAAATCTGCAGGAATAAAAGGGATTAAAAATACAGTTGCGGGTGAGGCAGATGTATTATTAGTGCCAAGTGTTGAGGCAGGTAATGCCTTGGTTAAAATGCTTATATACTTTAGTGGTGCATGTGCAGCAGGAGTAGTGGTAGGTGGAAAAGTGCCAGTGGTAATAACTAGTAGATCTGATGAGGCTCAAGCACGTTTAGCTTCAATCGCAGCTGCAGTAGTCGCTTTAGACTAAATGTTTCATTGAATTTCAAAAGAAATTCATTTAAATAAACTGAAATTTTAAAGGAGAGAAATGGCAATTACATACTTAAAAAAATCACCAAAAACATCATCAACAGACGATACAAAAACACGAGAAATAGTTGAAAATATTCTAAAAGATATTGAGACTAGTAAAGAAGAAGGCTGTAAAGAACTTTCTAAAAAGTTTGATAAATATGAAGGTGATGTAATTGTTTCAAAAGAAAAAATTGAAGAAATTAAAAAAAATTTAGATCAAAAAACTAAAGATGATATTCAGTTTTCACACGAAAGAGTAAGAAAATTTGCTGAGGCACAATTAAAAAATTATGGTCAAGACTTTGAAGTTGAATTATCGGATGGTTTGTTCGCTGGACAAAAGCTTATCCCTGTAAATACAGCAGGTTGCTATGTTCCTGCTGGAAGATATGCACATATAGCATCTGCCGTAATGAGTGTCACAACAGCAAAAGTTGCCGGTGTCAATAATATTTTAGTTTGTAGTTCACCTAAACCTGGTATTGGAGTTCATCCATCTATCGTATATACAGCTGACTTATGTGGAGCTGATGTAATAATGAATTTAGGTGGTGTACAAGCTATTGCAGCAATGACAAATGGTTTATTTGGAAATGCACCTGCAGATATTTTGGTTGGACCTGGAAATCAATTTGTTGCAGAAGCAAAAAGAATATTATTTGGAAAAGTTGGTATTGATCTATTTGCTGGACCAACAGAAATAGCAGTTATTGCTGACGATACTGCGGATCCTGAAATGGTAGCTTACGATTTAGTTGGACAAGCTGAACATGGCTATAACTCTCCAGCTTGGCTATTCACAAAGAGCAAAAAAGTTGCTGATTATGTTATCCAAAGAGTTCCTGAGTTAATTGCAGATCTTCCAGAATTACCTAGAGAAAATTCAAGTGCAGCATGGAGAGATTATGGTGAGATAATTCTTTGTGAAACTGATGAAGAAATTGCAAAAGTAAGTGATGAATATGCCCCTGAACACTTAGAAGTTCAAACAAAAAATTTACAATGGTATCATGACAGATTGAAAAATTATGGGTCTTTATTTATTGGCGAAGAAACAACTGTTGCTTATGGAGATAAATGCTCAGGAACAAATCACATTTTGCCAACAAAAGGTGCTGGTAGATATACAGGTGGTTTATTCGTTGGAAAATTTATCAAAACATTGAGCTTCCAAAGAATGAGTAAGGCTGCAACAAAAGAAGTTGGTGCAGCTTGTGCAAGAATTTCTAGATACGAAGGAATGGAAGCACATGCAAGAACAGGAGATGTAAGATTAAGAAAATACGGTTTTTCTAATTAGTAATTACTTAATTTTAAATCTAAATAAAGAGCTGCTGACCAGGAAAAATTATTTGCTCCCATTGGTTTTCCACTCTTGCAACTGTAATATTCATGAAATCCTTTTTTTTCTACCAATTTAATAGTGCTTTGTTTAATTTTATTTGAGTATTTATTGTCTTTATTCTTTAATCCCTTGTATATAAACCAATTGCAATTAATCCATACCGGGCCTCTCCAATAACGTTTTTCCTCAAAGCTTTTATGGTTAGGTTTTATTGAAGAAAAGAAATATTTTTCCTTTAAGTTATGTTTTTTTAAATTTTTAATTAAAACATTATTTATTTTTTGATTGTTAATATCAGCAAACAAAATCAAATAATTTGTAATTGATGGGACCAATATTTTTCTTTTATTTCTTAAATCAAATGAAAAAAAAATGCCTTTTTTTTTGTCAAAAAATTTTAAAATATTTCTCTCAGTAATTTTTATATAGTTTTTTATTTTTGAGCTATTAAGATTAAATTTGTTCAACAATATAATTAGATCTTTATTTGCTTTGAGAAATATGGAGTTAAAACCAATATCAACTACATTAAACAATGCGGTTCTGAATATTTTTTTTGGATTATAATTCTTTTTTCTTAAATCATTTTTAATTGTTACATATCTATCATAATCAATATTTAGAGGTCTATATTGTGGATTAATAAGTTTATTATCAGCTCTTTTATATTGAATATTTTTTTCAATTAGCACTTTATTCATTGGTTCATCCCAAAGTGAAGAATTATCATAACCACTTTCCCATGGATGAAGTATTGAAACTAATCCAGTTTTATTTGGATCCCTATATTTAATAAACCAGTCATGAGATTTTTTAATTTTAATTATAAGTTTTTTAATTTCTAATTTTTGTTTTTTAGTAATTTTATTTTTATCTATTATTTGTTTTAAAATACTTGCAAGTACAGGTGGCTGAGTAATCCCAGATGAGCGAATTTTGTTTCCACAATTCCAAGCAGTATGATTAGGATAATAGTTTGTATCTGTATTATGAAACAATATATGTGGAACCATCCCGTCCTTCCATTGGCCATCTAAAAGTGTCTTTATTTCTTTTAACGCAAAATTTAAATTAAAATAAGAATATCCTAATGCAATAAATGCTGAGTCCCAGTTCCATTGAGCAGGATAAAGTTTGTTATTTGTCGGTAAGGTATATCCTCTTTTTCGATTTCCAATTAAAATTTTTTGAGCATTTTTAATAAACCTATTCATTATCCTTTAACGCTTCCTGCTGTCAGACCACTAACTAGATATTTTTCAAAATAAACAAATATAAATAATACTGGTAATGTAACAACAACTGACCCTGCCATTAAATATTGTCTTGGCGTTTCAGCATCTCCACTTAAGTATTGAATAGCTCTTGATAATGTAAATGAATTAGGATTATCTAAAAACATTAAAGAAAATAGAAACTCATTCCAAGCAATCATAAAAACATACAAAGCAACAGACGATATCGCAGGAATGCTTAAAGGGATTATAATTTTTGTTATAATTCCAAACCAACTTAATTTGTCTAAAATTGCAGCTTCCTCTAATTCTTTTGGTATACTTTTGAAGTATCCTTGCAACATATAAATAGCTACTGGGAGTGTTGTTGCCGTATACACAATTAATAAACCCTCTATTGAATTACGTAAACCTAATTGACTAAATATTGTATATAACGGAATAACAAGAACGATTGCAGGAAACATATATATTATAAGTATAGATGTAGATAAAAATGTTTTTCCAAAGAAATTTAATCTTGCAACTGCATATGCGGCAGGTATTGCAAAAAGAAGAGTGATAATAACAGTACCGACAGAAACAATAGTACTAATAGCAATATATTTTCCAAATTTATAAGATTTAAAAATTACAAAATAAGATTTAAATAAACCTTTTATATCTTGGCCGAAATTTATACTAAAATCTAATGGATTCACTAACAACGCTATTTGCGTTTTAAAACTTGTTACTAACATCATATAAAATGGAAAAAGTATTACAAATGAAAAAAATAAAATTCCAAATAAAGTTAAAAAATCAAATAAGATTACTTGAGTAGAGTGCTCTTCTTTTAAACCTATAAAAGTATATTTACTAATTTTATTGATGAAAAAATATAATATTAAAAATACACCAACATTATACCAAATTGGTAATTTTTGTATTAAGTAACCATCACAAAAAACGAATATGGAAGAAAAAATGATTGATTTATAAATTGATTTAATTCTATCGCCTATTCCTAAGTGAGCTAATGATATTAAAAGACCAAATATAAAAATTATTTCTATATTAAAACTATTAATACTTAAACCTTGCAATGTTGCTAATATCTTCCAAATCGAAATTAAAAAAATTAAGAAAAAAGTAGATATCAGTGAAAATAATATTGTATTTTTAGTTCTCATCTACTCTCTTTCCTAAAAGTTTAAAATAAAAAAACATAAACATTAAAAGCAATACAACGATTACTATTGAAACAGCTGAGCCCATTCCAATGTCTGATATTGCAAAACCTTGTTGATAAACATTTATTGGTAAAGTTCTTGTTCCTGATGCGCCTCCAGTTAATAAAAAGACATCCTCAAATTTATTAAAATTCCATATAAATCTAATCATGAATAAAATCGAAATTACTGCAGTTATTTGAGGGAGTGTAATATTAAAAAATTTTTGAAAGGGACTAGCCCCATCAACATCAGCTGCCTCATATAATTCTTTTGGAATAGCTTGAAGTCTCGCAAGAATAAATAAAAAGGCTAAAGGAAAATACCTCCAAATTTCAAACATTATAACTGTTGTAAGTGCTAACCTTAATTTAAAATCAAACCCCAAAATACTAATTTCAATATATTTTTGTCCAAGAAGGTTTATTGGAGTTTCAATAATTTGATAATTCAATAATAAGCTGTTTAATGTCCCACTATTTGGGTCTAGTAGAAGCTCCCAAGTGTAAGCTAAAGCAACAACTGGAGCAACATAAGGGAAAAGTAGAACACTCCTCATAAATGTTCTTCCATAAAATTTTTGATTTACCATTTGAGCAGTTAAAATACCAAATACTATTGAACCAACGGTTCCAAAAAATGTGTAATAAAACGTTGTTAGTAGTAAATCTATAAATTCATTTTCAAATAAAACTTTTTTAAAGTTTTTGAGAGTAAATTTAGTATTAAGTAATATATTATCTGATTTCCCATCCAATTTTGGTTTGATTGTTTTAAGATTTTTTTTGTCTATTTTTGATCCATCATTAGTTTGAAATATTACTTGAAAATTTTCCCTATATTTAGCTGGCCAATTTCCAAATTCACATTTTAAGTTATACTTTTCGTAAGAGCATCTTGGATCTAAATTTTCAATTTCAAAATTTTTTGGAAAATTATCTTGAAAAGAAACATCCCTAATTTCTTGAATTAATGAACTGTTTCTTAACTTATATAATATTTTTATTTTGGTAGGTTCATCAGAAATAGATTTTACAATTTTTTTTGCTCTTGGTTCTGGAATTCTAATGTCTTTTAATTCAACTTCTTTAAAACTAATCCAAATATTTGCAAAAATTGGAAATAAAATTATTGAAAAAACTAAAAGGACTGCAGGGAGAGTTAGTATATATGCAGTTTTTTTTTCTGTATTTGCTAAAGTATCATTCATAAAAAAAGCGGATAATTTATATTATCCGCTTTTTTAAAAAATTTAAATTATTTGAATTTAGCTAATGATTTGTTAATCATATCAACAGCTTCATCAACATCAATTTGATCATCGATATAAAGTCTAGTGATTCTATTTATAAATTGAGAATTTATGACTTTTGATGCTCTTGATAGTTCACCTTCTTTAACACCCCATCTATTTGCAGTATCTAAACCAGCTACAATGTTATTAATAACATCTGGGTCATATAGATCTGACAAAGGAGCTTTTCTATCAACTCCAACTGGCAGTTTACTCCAAGCTTTTGTGAAAGCCTCAGGGTCACTTGAATTTCCTCTTCTTACAGGAAATTTACCTTCTGGAGCAATAGATAGTGTGCTTGTGTAACCTTCATCCATTGAGTACATGATAAATTGTTTAGCTTCATCTGTATCAGCATCAGCTGTTATACCAAAATATCTAACATCTGCCCATGCAGCACCTTTTTTATTACTAGGTCCGCTAAAATTAGTTATGAAACCAGTTTTAGAAGCTAGTTCAGGTGATGTAGGATCACTGTTAATTGTTGGTGGTGCTGAATCTCTTAAACCAGCAAGCTCATCCATAATGAACGGAGACCAAATAATCATTGGAGTTTTACCTGCAAAGTAAAGTGCTCTAGATTGTTTCCAGTACAATTCTCCTGGAGGACTTGCTTTTGCAATTACTTTATAAAACTCTAATGCTTCTTTTAATTTCTTACCTTGTTTTTTGATGCCACCTTTTTTAACAACATTAACTCCATTTGCTAAAAGAACGTGCTCTAGAACTTGACTCATGAAATTTTCATCAGTCTTGGTAGCAGCTACAAACCCAAACATTCCATTTTGTTTTGAAAGCTTCTCAACTGCGGCTACAATATTCGCATAACTTGTTGGTGGCGCTAAATCAGCATTTTCAAAAAGATCCTTTCTATAAACAACCATCTGTGTCCATCCATCAACTGGAACGGCTGCGATTTTTGAACCTTTTTTTGCCATGTTAAGTGCACCTGGCGCAAATGTATCTTTACCTAATTCTTTAACAACATCATTGTTAGCATCTACATCTAATATTCCTGCTTCAGCCCATGGTAATACATATTGTAAAGTATGATAGATCACATCTGGCAAGTCACCTGCTGCTGCTGCAGCTGTAGCTCTAGTTCCCAAATCTTTTTCTTCGACTGGGATAACATCTACTTTAATACCTGTTTTAGCTTCAAAAGCTTTTGCCATTTCCTCTTGCTTCGCCATTCGGGCAGGCTGAACTTCTGTAGTCCAAAACTTTATGTCTGCGTAAACAACATTCGAAATAAAAAACGAAATTACGCAAAACATTTTTATTATATTTTTCATTTCCCCTCCTATTTATACTGAAACTATATTAAAATGATTCTATTTAGCAAAGATACAGCATCACATATCAGGTATGTGATTGATTCATGGTAATTATTCAAAAAATTGGGAAAAAATTGAAATTAGTCAATTATAAGTTGTGTTATGATTTCATCCTATTCCCATTTTCATCAAAAATAAAAATATCATTTAAATCAAAACCTATAAAATTTCCTATTTCAATATTGCTTGGAATTTTTGCACTTAATTGATGCTCATCTTTTTTCATATAAACAATTTTTTCATTACCAAGGTTTTCTATTAATTCTATTTCAGGATTGAAAGTAAATTGAGTATTTTGATTTACTTTCAAATGCTCGGGCCTAATACCCACAAAGTGTTTAGTTTTATTTAATTTTAATTTATTAAACTGGATTTCATTACCTAATAATTTAATTGTATTTTCTGAAATAATATTTTCCTCTTTCACATCTAAAATATTCATTTTTGGTGTACCAATAAATTGAGCAACAAAAATATTTGCAGGATCATTATAAATTTCCTCTGGGGTACCAACCTGTTCAATATTTCCTTGATTTAAAATAACTATTCTGTCTGCTAGTGTCATAGCTTCAACTTGATCATGAGTTACATAAATCATATTTGTTTTTATTTGATTGTGTAATTTAGATATTTCAACTCTCATTTCCGCTCTTAATGCTGCATCAAGGTTAGATAAAGGTTCGTCAAATAAAAATATTTTTGGATTTCTTGTAATAGCTCTTCCTATCGCCACTCTTTGTCTTTGACCGCCTGATAATTGTTTTGGTTTTCTCTCTAATAGTTCTTCAATTTTTAGAATTTTTGCAGCTTGCATAACTTTTGTATCAATTTCTTCTTTAGGTCTTTTTTCAATTTTTAAACCAAAAGACATATTTTCATAAAC
>CACJTS010000013.1 GCA_902596355.1 uncultured Pelagibacteraceae bacterium
TACAAGAAAAAAAAATCAGACTTTATTATCAAAAATAATTTTACAAAAAAAAATATAAAGAAGGACATACGAAATATTTTAAGTAGAATATCGTAAATGTTGGAAATAGTATTAGATACAGAAACTACCGGATTATCTGTTAAAGAAGGTCATAGAATTGTCGAGATAGGATGCATAGAGCTTGATAATTTAATACCAACAAAAAAGCAATTTCACTGTTATTTAAATCCAGAAAGAAAAGTTTCAGAAAAAGCCTTAGAAATACATGGTTATACTGATGATTTTTTAGCTAAACAAAAAAAATTTAACGATATTCGTGATGAGTTTTTAGAATTCATAAAAGATAAAAGAATTATAATTCATAATGCAGAATTTGATTTGGGACATTTAAACAACGAACTTTTAATATCTGGAAAAGATAAAATTGATAATGAAATAGTTGATACTTTGGTTCTAGCTAGAAATAAATTTCCTGGTTCTTCCACAAGCTTAGATGCACTTTGTAAACGATATAGAATCGATAACTCCAAAAGAACACGTCATACAGCTTTGATTGACTGCGATTTGCTTGCCAAAGTATATATTAATTTGATTGATCAAAAAGAGCCTACTTTGAATTTTCAAAATGATTCTAATCAAAGTATTGATAAAAATAATTTAAATTATGATTATTTTAGAAAAATAATAAAACCAACCAAAAAAGAAATTGAAAATCACGATAAATATTTAAATAAATTTTTAAAAAAAAATTATTTTTAATTTAATCTTTTATTATACAACTCTTCAAAATCTAATTTCTTTTCTAATTTGAAACCAGGATACCCTGAGTTGTCAATCAAATTTAGTAAAGCATTTTCCAAATCTTCTGTTATTTCGGTTTGGACATCACACAGAATAATTTTCTCTAATTCTTTTTTTTCTTTCACCTCTTCAGTAATTTGAACAATAGTTGAAAAAATTATCTCAAAAAAAGCTTTTTTTTTATTTTCTTCCTTATCTTCAAATCTTAATGTAGTGTTTACTTGTATCATTTTATCTTTTAATGCCTGAGAATTAATATCTATATCTAATTTATATTTTGATATTTGATCCTTAACAAAAATGTAAGTTTCAACATCTTTTGTTTCACTTGACATATCTTTTATAAATTTTCCTAAAATTTTAAATTTTTTTGTCATTGTCTTCTTCTATATCTTCAAATTCTCCTTCAATAAAATTATTTTTTTGTTTACTTGATCCTTTATATTTTTTTGTAAACTTAGATAAAATTAGTTTTCTTGTAATTGGAAAGATTAAAAAAAAACCAAAAAGATCTGTTGCAAAACCAGGTATAATTAAAAACATTGCACCAAAAGCTATAGAAGCACCTGATATAACTTCATAAGCAGGAACCTCTCTCTTACTTAATTGGATAAATCCTGATTTTAAGGTATTTAATCCCTCATATTTTGCATAATAAATTCCAATCACAGCGGTAATTAAAATTAGTAAAATAGTTGAAATAGCTCCTATTTCCGATCCAATTTTAATAAATAGATAAATTTCTAATAACGGAAAGAGAATTATAATTAAAAATATTGAGTTCATTTGTCCTTAATCTAAATTGCTGGTTGAAATTAATCAACATAGTAATTACTATCTAATAATGAACTATAGTTTTGAATATATAGATATTATTTTGTTAGCTATGATTGCTGGTTTCATTTTTTTAAGACTAAGGGGGATATTAGGAAAAAGAACGGGTTTTGAAGGAAAACAGCCTCCTCAATTTAAAGAGATAGTAAAAAACATAAATACTAAAAAGATTCAAAAAGTTAATGAAAATTTTGATATAAAAGCACAAACCGAATTTCTAAAAGGTGCTAAAATTGCTTATGAAACAATAATAACTGATTTCAGTGACAATGATAATAAAATTACCTCAAGCAAACCTTTATTGAATAAAGAAATATTAAATCAATTTAATGAAGCTTTAAAAGAAAGAAAAGAAAGAGGTCACTTTGCAGAGATAACTTTTATTGGAATAAATTCAGCAGAAATAAAAGAGCATAATAAAATTGGAAACATTTTAAACGTTACTGTTAATTTTATAGCAGAAATAATAACATGTATAAAAGATACTGATAAAAAAATTGTTTCAGGAGATCCAGAAAAAATTAAAAAAATTTATGATACATGGGTATTTTCAAGAGATATTACGTCAGTAAATCCTAATTGGCAGCTTGTAAAAATTTTAACTTAATTGAACGATTCTATTACAAAAAAAGATAAAGAGGATTGGAAAAATTTTATTTCAAGCAATGAAAAATTAAAAGATAAAGATAAAATTTTTGAGAAAAAATATATAGAAAAAACAAATATCATTGATTTACATGGATTTACTCTTGCTGATGCAAATTCAGAAATTGAGAATTTTATAAATAAAAGTTATAAAAAAGGTGTTAATAAATTAATTGTAGTTACAGGAAAAGGTCTACATTCTAAAAATAAAAATGATCCTTATGTTTCTAGTGATCTAAGTATTTTAAAATATTCTGTTCCCCATTTTATTAAAAATAATGAAAATTTGATGAAAAAAATAATAGATATTAAAGATGCGAATATAAATGATGGTGGCAGTGGAGCTTTTTATATATATTTAAAAAAAGTAAAATAAATCTAATCAATAAATTATGATTGTTTGGCTGGCATCTTATCCTAAAAGTGGGAATACATTAATAAGATTAATGTTATCTTCATATTTTTTTTCAAATGATGGGATATGTAATTTTAATTTGGTCAAAAATATTAAACAATTTCCACATGGCGGCCTTTTTTTAAAAATGGGAATTGATATTAAAGATCAAAATGAAGTGATTAAAAATTATATCAAGGCTCAAGAAATAATTAATAAAACAGGCTCTGTTCAATTTCTTAAAACACATAGTCATTTATTTAACTTTAATCAAAAGTATAGTTTTACAAATTTTGAAAATTCTATTGGTGTAATTTATATTGTTAGAGATCCCAGAAATGTAGTGACTTCATTTTCAAAGTATTTAGACTTATCAGTAGATGAAACCTCAAATTTTATGATTAAAGGAAGTGGTGATGGATTAAGTTGGACTAGTAATTGGTCGAATAATTTTCAAAGTTGGAAATTGTTTAAAGATTATAAAAAGTATTTATTAATTAAATATGAAAATCTAATTGAAAAACCTGAAGAAGTTTTTTTAGATATTTTAGAATTCATACATAAATTAACAAATTCAAATTTTACTCTTCAAAAAGAAAAATTTGATAATGTTATAAAAACTACTACTTTTGAAAAAATGCAAAGTTTAGAAAAAAAAGAGGGATTTATAGAGACAAGTACCCATCATAAAGAAGGCAAAACAATACCTTTTTTTAATCTTGGTCCTAAAAATGATTGGCGAAAATTGTTAGACAAAAAAGTCAAGTTTAAGTTGGAGGAAGCTTTTGAGAAAGAAATGAAAGAGTTAGGATATATATAATTTCTTAGACAATGATAAACTTTATTGAAACTCCTAGCCCAATTAAAATCTGTGATATTGGTGCTAGCCCAATAGATAGTACAAATTTCATAGATGAATTGTTTGAAAATACAAATAGTGAATTAATTGGATTTGAGCCAAATATTAATGAGTTTCAAAGATTAAAAAAACATAATAAAAAAAAATATTATAATTATGCCATTGGGGATGGAACTGAGAAAGTATTAAACATTTGTAAAGCTGCTGGAATGTCTTCATTTCTAGAACCAGATTTAGATTATTTAAAAAATTTTCATGGATTTGAGGAATGGTCAAAAATTATTAAAAAAATTAAAGTAAAAACTAAAAAATTATCTGATTTAGATGATAAAATCGATTTTTTAAAAGTCGATGTTCAAGGATATGAAAGTGAAATAATAAATTATGGGAAAGATAAGATTAAAGATTGCTTAGTTATTCAACTCGAGGTATCGCCCATTCCTCTTTACAAAAAAGAAAAAACATTTTCATATACAATTTTAGAGCTTGAAAAGTTAGGTTTCTATCTTCATATGTTTAATAATGTTAATACAAGAACATTTAAACCTACAATTATTGGTAATAATCCATATTTTGGTTTGCATCATCTTTTTCAATTAGATTGTGTATTAATAAAAGATTTAAAAATTATTGATACATACGATGTTGAAAAATTAAAAAAATTAATATTAATATTATTTCATTCATTTAAGTCATACGATTTAGTTGATTATTTAGTTAGATTACTTGATAAAAAAAGTGGAGAAAAAAATATAAACAAGTTTAGAGATATTATTCCAAAGCTTGAAATGCAAAAAAAATACTAAAAAAAAATATTATTTACTTATAATTGAGTTCTTTAAGATTTGTTTCAAAAGTAGATTCTAATTTTTTTTTATAATTTCCGTCAAAAATATCTCTCCAATTATTATCCGGTCCTAAATGAAAAAAGGGAATTTTTTTTGGATTGTTTTTAGATAAAACTGACTCCACAAATCCATTTTTTTTTTCGATATTTTTCATATTATTAAAAGCTGTAGATTGAACTGAATTTTTTGCTTTAGCTATATTAAAGCTTTTTTTACTTTTTGTTATTTTTTCAATAAATTCAATAATCTCTTGAAAAATTTTAAAAGTTTTTTTACTTAAATCTTCATATTTTATAACTTTTAAAGGAAAAATATTTTGTCTTATCCAGGATTGATAATTTTTTTCCCAAGAACTTATAAATTGAAAATCACTATAATCATTTTCTAAACGATGATCATGAATAAATTTTTTTTCATTTAACATGAATTTTAATGCATCGTCTCTGGTTAGTTCATAATGATTTTGAATTGAAGTAAGAACATTTCTAGGATCACGCACGATGTATATTCCACCTATAGTATTTTCTTTATTTGTAAATTTATTGTTGTTAATTGATCCTAATAGATTATGAGTTTTAAAAAATTTGAGTTTTTTATCGCTATTAATTTTATTTTGAGCTTGTAACCAAAATTTAGATGTTTCAGTAACTATTTTTGGATTATAATCAAACTCATTAAAATGTCTTTTCTCAGGAAATTGACCAATTTTTTTTAGTAAATTCTGATCAAAAAAACCATCATTTGAATAATAATAAGATGAGAGAAGAGCTCTTAACCAAGTGTTCCCACTTTTGGGATATGAGGCAATCCAAAATATCATTTAAAATTTAATTAATATTATATTATAAAATAAAAAATGATTAATTATCCAAATTTAATTTCTGTATTTCCATTAAGTAATTTCATAATATTTCCAAAAACAACGGTACCTCTAAATATTTTTGAACCACGCTATATTGATATGATCAACGACAGCATGAAGTCGAATAAAATGATAGGAATGATACAGCCAAAAAGTATTGATAATAATACAAATATTCCTGAATTACACGAAGTTGGTTGTCTTGGAAAAATAACAAGTTTTAGAGAAACAGAAGATGGAAGATATTTGATTGAACTTAAAGGAATTATCAGATTTCAAAATGTTAAAGAAATAAAATCAGAGAAAAAATATAGAATACTAGAAGTAGACTACAGTAAATTTGATAAAGATTTAATTAAAGAAAAAGAAAGTTTAAAATTTTCAGATCTAGAGTTAATTTTTAAAGATTTAAAATCTTTATTTGAAAAAAAAGGTTTTATCATTAATTGGAAATCACTAGAAAAACAAAGTTTAGATGAGATAATAAACGCTTTGGCAATGGCATCTCCTTTTTCCCTTGAAGAAAAACAAGTATTGCTAGAGTCAGAAAACTTAGATATTCGAAAGAATAAAATTGCCGAAATATTGAGTACGTATACACACGATATTTATGACAATAATACAATCCAATAAACTAGTAGATCAATCCCTCGTCAGCAACTTTGGTAAATAATTTATTTATTTTTTGATTTTTACCGATAACCTGAATTGATCTTCCTAAAAAAGTATTATTTGATTTTCTTTCAAAATTAAAAAATTCATGAATTAAATCAATTCCACTAGAAAAAATAAAATTTTTATGCTTTAATTTTTTTTCAAAATCAAAATTTATTGATTTATCTAAAGGCAAACCTAGATTTATTCTATTATCAATGATTTTAATTAAATTTATTATGTCTCTAATTGTCATATTAAAACCTTGGCCAGCTAATGGATGCACTTTGTGTAATAAGTCGCCAAATGCCAAAATGTTTTCATGATAATAGGATCTTAAACTTAAACCTTTTAGATCAAAAGTTTCAAAATTATTTATTTTTTTAATTTTATATTTTAAGTTGTAATTTTGAATCAATTGGTAAAAATTTTTAATTTTTTTGTTTTGTGAGTTATGGATTGAAAAAACAACGGATGTTTCTTGGTTAGAAATTGGTAAAAATGCTACAGGTCCTTTTTTTGTAAAAATTTGGGTAGCAGTATTATTAAGCATTTTCTCATGTTTAATTATTGCTGTATACGCACTACTATTATAGGTCTTTAATATTTTCTTATAAAAATATTTTTTTGTAAGTATATTGTTATAATCTGTATTTATTATTAAATTATAATTATTGTAAATATTACTTTTAATTCTTGAATTCATTATATGAAAAAACTTATTCTTGAATAAGTTTTTTTCTAATTTACCAAGAAGTTTAAAATTTTTAATTATAGAAAAAAGATATTTAGAATTATTTTCAAAATTAATTAGACTCTCATTTTTAAGATTATCACTAAATATTTCAATTTTATTTAGTTTCCATTGAATATCGTCAATATTAATTATATTTTTATTAAAATATTCTACATTACTTTTTGAAATCCCAAGAGTTCTAGTTCGATTTATTTTTGCTACTTTATTTTGGAATAAAATATCAACATAAATTTTTTTATTAACTAATGCTTGAGCTAAAGCTAAACTTGATAAACCGTAGCCAAGAATACAAACTCTCATAATAATTTTAATTTTAACAATAAAAATTAGATGATACAAAGTGGTATAATTGATTCATTTATATGAATATTAAAAAAACAGCTGATTTATTAATAAATTTCGCTATCAAAAGATTAGCAGAAATTGTGGGTATAATCGTATTTTTTTCGGGTTTATTATTATTTATTGCTTTATTTACTTATTCTCCGAATGATCCTAATTTTATTTTTCCAGAAAATACTGAAATAAAAAATATTTTGGGTTTTAGAGGAAGTTTTATTTCTGATTTATTCTTACAATCCGTTGGACTAACTGCTTATTTACTTTCGTTAACATTTTTAGCTACTGGTATTAACATATTTTTATCAAAAGATTTTTTTTTAATTATTGAAAATATATTTTTTTCAATAATTTATTCAATTTTTGCTACTCTTTTTTTAACGCATTTTTATACTAACGCATTTACTTTGTATATTAATGGAAATGGTGGTTTTGTTGGAAACTATTTAAATCAAACTTTTTTAAATAATATAATTAATATTAATGAGTCTATTTTTTACTATATTTTAATATTTTTAATTTTATCTTTATTTTTGATTAGTTTAAATTTTAAACCATTAAAATTTTATTTATTTATAAAAAACTTTTTTAATTTTTTTCAAAAAAATACATCTCAAAACTACACAGATAAAAGCGAAATTATAAGTGAGTATATACCTCAAGATGAAATTAAAAATCTAATTCAAGAAGATTTACCATTTATTAAAACTGAAAATAAAACGAGTAATAATATAAAATTTAAATTACCAAGTTTAGATTTGTTAAAAATTCCTACCAAAAAAGAAAGAGACAAATCTAAAATTAATGAGTCTCACGATTCAGAGTTTTTAGAAAAGATATTGTTAGACTTTGGAGTTAGTGGAAGTATTAAAAAAGTAAGTCACGGTCCAGTGGTGACTCTTAATGAATTTGAACCTGCCGCAGGAATTAAAGTTTCAAAAATTATTAATTTATCTGATGATATTGCAAGAAATACTAGTTCAGATTCAGCAAGAATTGCAACGATCCCTGGTAGCAATACAGTTGGTATTGAGCTACCTAATAATTCAAGAGAGAATGTTTATTTAAGTGAGATATTATCTAACAGTGATTTTAAAAAAAAAGAAATTAAATTACCTATTGCACTAGGTAAAAGTATTTCTGGTAATCCTATTGTTGGTGATTTATCTTCTATGCCACATTTATTAATTGCTGGAACAACTGGTTCAGGTAAATCAGTTTGTATTAATACAATTATTTTATCTCTGCTTTACCGGCACACTCCTGATAAATGTAAATTTATTTTGATTGATCCCAAAATGCTTGAATTATCTACATACGAAGGTATTCCACATTTGATATGTCCAGTTATAACTGAAGCTAAAAAGGCAACTTCAGTTCTTGGTTGGGTGGTTAAAGAGATGGAAAGCAGGTACAGATTGATGACTAAAGAAAGTGTTAGAAATATCGATGGGTATAACGCAAAACACAAGCTTCCAATGCCATATATAGTTGTTGTTGTTGATGAAATGTCAGATTTGATGCTAGTCGCAGGCAAAGAAATTGAAAATTATATTCAAAAATTATCACAAATGGCTAGAGCAGCAGGGATACATATTATTATGGCTACACAAAGGCCAAGTGTTGATGTAATTACAGGAACAATAAAAGCAAACTTCCCAACAAGAATATCTTTTCAAGTTACATCAAAAATAGATAGTCGAACTATTCTTGGAGAGCAAGGCGCTGAACAATTATTAGGAAAAGGTGATATGCTATATATGTCTTCAGCTAATCGTATTGTTAGAATTCACGCTCCTTTTGTTTCTGATAATGAAATTGAAGAGATAAATAACTCATTAAGATCTCAAGCCGAGCCAGATTATGTAGATGAAATACTTAACTTTGCTGATGAAAAGGAAATTGGTGATGTTCAAAATCAAGGAGAAAAGGATGAATTATACCAACAGGCCCTTGAAATAATAAGGTCAGAAGGTAAGGCATCTACCTCTTTTTTACAGAGAAAATTACAAATAGGATACAATAGAGCAGCAAGAATAATAGACATGATGGAAGCAGACGGAATTGTAAGTAAGGCTAATCATGTTGGTAAAAGAGATGTGCTTTAATGTTAAGATATGTTTTAATTTTTCTCTCTCTCATATCAAGCTCTTATGTAAATGCTGAGATAAAATATAAAATAATAAAAAATTTAGAAAATACAGATAATTTAGGTTTCAATTTTGAGCAAAATATAAATGGCAAAATAGAAAATGGAAAATGTACAATTGAATATCCGAGAAAAATATTTTGTGAATATGCAAGAAGTAATAACAAAATTTTAGTTTCAAATGGAAAATCTTTAGTAGTGAAAACACGGACAAGTTACTACAGATATCCTCTTAAAAAAACTCCCTTAAATTTAATTTTAGATAAAAATTATCTAATAAGTAAAATTTATGAACTTGAGGAGACAATTACTAAAAAAAATCTTATTAATTTTAAAATTATGGAAAAAGAAAATAAAATAAATTTATTTTTTGACAAAAAAACTTATGACCTAGTTGGTTGGCAGAATACAGACATTTATCAAAATTTTAATATTACTTTTCTTTCATCAATTAAAAAAAATAGAGTTATTTCAAAAAAAATGTTTAAATTACCTATCCAAAATTAAAAAATTAGTAATTTTGATTAATAATAAAATATAATATTGTTATTGTTTAATGAAAAATAATTTCAAGGAAATTTCCTTTTTAATTCAAAATAAAAAATTTTCTGAAGCAATTATTCATTTAAATAATTTAAACGATGATAAAAAAAAATATCCAAATTATTATTTTTTAAAAGGAATTTCATATTTATATTTAGGTGAATTTAACCAGGCTATTACTAATTTGAATTCGGCCATAAAAATTAATAATAATGATTCATCATTTTATTTTTATAGAGGTTACACATTCTCAAAGTTATACAAATTTGACAAAACAAAAAAAGATTATTTAAAGGCTATATCATTAAAACCGAATTCGGCAGAATTATACAATAATCTTGCTGGAATAAATTATACTACTGGTGAAAACGAAAAATCAATACAAAACTATTTGCGCTCATTTAAATTGAATAAAAACTTAAAACAATCTTTACTTGGATTAGTTCACGTTTTATCTCAAACCAAAACTAGCAATATGAATGGCTCAGAAATTATAGCAACACATAATAGTATAAAAAAAATTAGTCTAACTTACTCACCAGATAAATTTATCGAAGATAAACAAATTAAAGAATTATTAGAGAAGACAAATTTAATAATTGAAAATAAAATTAGTAATATAGAGTTAGATATTGCTCAAACTTATAGAGAGCAAAAAGTACCACCAAAATGTAATAGACATAAAAAAATATTTAAATCCGAAAGCATTATCCCTAAACATTGTTTTGGTTGTTATAAAATACAAATTGATGTTTCCAATGTTATAGAATTAATTAAATTGTTTATTGTATTTGATAAAATTAAATTACAAGCTGGCAACTACAGAAAATGTATGATTGAATTAAGGCCAGGCATTAAAGGTAATTATAAAGGATTAATTTTTTGTGATTCTATTGAAGAGTCTGAATTAATTTTAAAAAATCTAGAATTAATACTCCAGAAAAATTTTAACAAAAATTTAATTTGTAAAATTAAAAGGGGTTGTTCAGAGTATTATGATAAGTATCCTGATTACAATAGATTAGATCATAAAGCATTAGAATATAATTCAAACTGGGAAAGTTATGAAAAAACATTTGATGAAAAAAATCCAGATTTAATCTTTGATAAAAATCCAAGCCCTACTTTAGAAGGATTATCACTTTTTGATGTATTAGTATTTAGAAATTGGCTTGCATTTGCAAAATTAATAGGTGATGAAAGTTATAAAATTATTTCAAATAAAATTTATTATTCAAAATATGTTGAAGATAAAATAAAAATTAAACATAAAATTAATTAATATTTTATAAATTAATTTTAACTATTTCCTTTTTAAAAATTTTCATTCCTCTTGAGATATAATTACTTAATGCATTTTTATGATCTAATGAACATGTATGAACCCAAACACGGTTAACTTTATTTTCAAACGATTTTTTAATAGCCTCAGTTAATAAATAAGAACCTAATTTTTTACTTTGATATTCTTCTAATATCCCAAAATAAGCAATTTCAGTCTCATTTTTTTCTGGGTGAATAATTAATTCAAAAAAACCTACTAAATCGTTTTTATATTTAAACACATATGTTTGAACATTTTCAGACGAAACATATTTAATCCACTTTTCTTCTGACCAATCAAGTCTATCAACCCATTTATGTTTTTTACCAATATTTTTGTAAAAAAATTTATTTAATTGAAAATTTATTGGATCAATTAAACTTAAATAATAATCTTCTGATGGTTTGTTTCCCTCTCTAAGATCTTGAAGTGAATTTATTTCTAGATAATTTCTTTTAATTTCTTGAATCACTCAACCATTTTCCCTACTCGTTCACCTCCAAATAAATGAAAATGTAAGTGAGGTACCTCTTGACCGCCGTGATCACTAATATTAGCTAATGCTCTATAACCATTGCCTACTTCTGTTGAAATACCAAGCTTTTTAGCAACCATATTAATACCTTTTAATAATCCAACCATCTCCGCTGGAGAGGCATTCAGACTAAAATCATCTAAATCAATATATTTCCCTTTAGGTATAACTAAAGCATGAATTTTTCTTTGTGGATTAATATCGTGAAATGACAAAACAAAATCATCCTCATAAATTTTATTACAAGGAATCTCTCCACGTAAAATTTTTGCAAAAATGTTATTGTCGTCGTAACTCATTTTCTCCTTTTTTCTAATTCTGACATTACTTGCTCAATTTTTATATCATTAGCTTCGAGATACATTAATAGATGATAAAAAACATCTGCTGCTTCATGAATTTTGTTTGAATTTTCCTCTACTGCCTCAATCAATTCATTAACTTCCTCTAAGACCTTTGCCTTGCTTAATAATTTATCAGTCAGTAACTTGTTAGTATATGAACCTTCAACAGGAGAAGATTTTCTGTCTCTTGCAAGTTTTATTAAGTTTTCTAATGTGCTAAGCATGTTAAATTCTAACAGGAATTCCTTTTGAATCCAAATATTCCTTAGCCTCTTTCACAGAATGCTTGCCATAGTGAAATATTGATGCTGCTAGAACTGCACTAGCATTTCCTAATTTAATTCCATCTACCAAATGATCCAAATTTCCAACTCCACCAGAAGCAATTACAGGAATATTTACCTTTGCGGATATCTTTGACATAAGCTCGATATCATAACCAACTTGAGTACCATCTCTATCCATTGATGTGACTAAGAGTTCACCTGCACCACTGTTCTCCATTTTTTTTGAAAATTCAATTGCATCTATACCGGAATTATTTCTTCCACCATGAGTAAAAATTTCCCATTTATCAGAATTTTTTTTAGCATCAATTGCAACAACAATACATTGAGAGCCAAATTTTTTAGAACTTTCCACTACTACCTCTGGATTTTGAACTGCAGCAGTATTGATAGAAACTTTATCTGCTCCACAACTAAGTAATTTATTTATATCCTCAACACTTCTAACGCCACCCCCAACAGTCAAAGGTACAAAACATTTCTTTGAAGTCTTCTCTACAACATCATATATAGTATCTCTATTTTCATTTGATGCAGTAATATCTAAAAAACAAATTTCATCTGCACCACCATCTGAATAAATTTTAGCTTGTTCAACGGGATCACCTGCGTCTTTTAAATCAACAAAGTTAATACCTTTAACTACACGACCATTTTTAACATCTAAACAAGGTATTATTCTATTTTTGAGCATCTAGTTCCTTAACTAATTCATTCAATTTAATATCACCATCGTATATAGCTTTCCCTACTATGATACCTTCAATGTTCTTATTATTTAATTCTTTAGCTTTTTTAATATCATCAATTGATGAAACTCCACCCGAGATAATTACTGGACAATTTGATGTGTTAGCAACTTTTGTAGTTTCATCAAAATTTGGGCTTTGCTTCATTCCATCTCTGTTTATATCAGTATAAATCAATCTACTTACACCATAATCATTCACCTCTTTTAAATAATCTAGAGTTAATTGGTTTGAATTTTCTTTCCAACCAGATACAGACAAATAACCATCTTTGGCATCCAAACCCAATGCAATCTTTTTTGGAAATTTTTCACAAGCCTCTTTTAAAAAATTTTTATCTTTAATAGCCGCACTTCCTAAAATTACTTTTTCAGCACCAGCATTATTATACCTCTTGATACTTTCAAAATTTCTTACTCCTCCACCTATTTCGATTTTAAGATCAAATTTAGTAACTATGTCATGAATTATATCCAAATTAACTGTTTTACCAGTCAAGGCCCCATCTAAATCAACGATATGTAAATTTTTAAAACCATGATCTTTATATTTTGCAGCTTGTTCAACTGGAGACATTTCATATTCAGTTTTGTTATCAAAGTTTCCTTTAACTAATCTAACACACTTTTTATCCTTAATATCTATTGCTGGGAATATTTTCATTTATATACTTATAAAATTATCAATTATTTTAAGTCCGGTTTTATCACTTTTCTCTGGGTGAAACTGTGTTCCAAAAATATTTTCTTTTTCAACAGAACATACAATATTTGATGAATACTCTGTTGTTGCTGAAATTAAATTTTTGTTTTCTGGTATAAATTCATAACTATGAACAAAATACATGTGAGAATTATTTTCTATACCTTTAAAAATTTTACTATCTTTAACAATGTTAATTTGATTCCAACCAATATGAGGAAGTTTATATTTTCCATTTTGGTTGTTTATTTTCAATACCTTGCCAGATATCCATCCAAGACCTTTGGTTTTAGTTTCTTCATAACCAATATCTGCGAACATTTGAAGGCCAACACAAATTCCAAGAAGCGGTTTTTTATTGATAATGGCAAACTCGTTTAAAGTATCTACCAGACCACTGATGTTATTAAGTGCATGAACACAACTTTTAAACGAACCTTGTCCAGGCAAAACAACTTTATCAGAAGATTTAATTTTATTTAAATCTGAAGTCACTTCGATATTTACCTTATTTTTAGCAACCTCTTTAAAGGAGTTTATTACCGAGCTTATATTGCCCGAATTATAATCAACAATTGTGACGTTCATTAAACTTATAATGAGCCTTTAGTGGATGGAATGCTTTTTTTATTTCTTGGATCCATCTCTAATGCAGCTCTTAAAGATCTTGCTAATGCTTTATAGCAAGATTCAATTATGTGGTGGCTATTATCCCCATAAATATTTTCAACGTGCATAGTAATACCAGCTGATTGAGAAAATGCTTGGAACCACTCTTTAAATAGCTCGGTATCCATTTCTCCAAGTTTTTCGACTTTTAAATTTACTTTCCAAATCAAATAAGGTCTGTTTGAAACATCAATAGCAACCCTTGTTAATGTTTCATCCATAGGAATAACTGTATGTGCATATCTTTTTATTCCTACAAATTTTTTTGCGGCTTTTTTTAAAGCCTCACCTATTGCAATACCTGTATCTTCTGTTGTGTGATGAAGATCAATATGAGTATCTCCTTTTGCTTTAACCTTTAAATCAATTAAAGAGTGTTTTGATAATTGTTCAAGCATGTGATCTAAAAAACCTATGCCAGTGTCAATTTTGTACTTTCCTTTGCCATCAATGTTCACTTCAACATTGATGCTGGTTTCTTTTGTTTTTCGAGATACTTTTCCTTTTCTAGCCATATATTTTTAATGGTATACATACATAATCCCACTATATCAATATCAGTCTATACACTTGAAGTATCAAAAATAGTTACCATTTATTAGGAATGACTACAATTGTACTAGTTAGAAAAAATAATGAAGTAGTGGTTGCTGGTGATGGACAAGTAAGTATGGGAAATACTGTTGTTAAAAGCACAGCTTCAAAAGTCAGAAAAATTGAAAAAAGAGATGTGGTAGCAGGATTTGCAGGATCAACTGCTGATGCTTTAACTTTATTTGAAAGATTAGAAGGTAAATTAGAAAAACATGCAGGAAATTTATCTAGATCTGCGGTAGAGTTAGCAAAGGATTGGAGAACTGATAAATATCTAAGAAGATTAGAAGCCTTAATGGCCGTAGGAGATAAAAATAATAGCTATATTATTTCTGGAACTGGTGATGTGCTAGAGCCAGAGGGAGATGTTATTGGAATAGGCTCGGGTGGTAATTACGCATTAGCAGCTGGAAAAGTTTTAATGGAGGGAGATATGTCAGCTGAAGAGGTTGCTAAAAAGGCAATTAAAGTTGCAGCAGACATATGTGTTTTCACAAATGATAATGTAAAAATAGAAAAAATTTAATGGATAAATCAAACGTAACACAACTACACCCAAAAGATAAAAATCAAAAAGAGGAAGTTTCTTTAGTTAGCACTTTATCGCCAAGAGAAATTGTATCTGAATTGGATAGATTTGTTGTTGGACAAAACAAAGCAAAAAGAGCTGTTGCTGTTGCATTAAGAAATAGATGGAGAAGACAAGCTTTAAAAGGTGAAATGAAAAATGAAGTTTTGCCAAAAAATATTCTTATGATTGGTCCGACAGGTGTTGGAAAAACTGAAATCTCAAGAAGACTATCTAAATTAGCCGAAGCTCCTTTTGTAAAAGTTGAAGCAACAAGATTCACTGAAGTTGGGTACGTTGGAAGAGATGTAGAACAAATTGTAAGAGATTTAATTGAAATTGCAATTTCAATGGAAAAAGTGAAAAAAAGAAAAGAAGTTTATGCTCAAGCCCAAAAAGCTGCAGAAGAAAAAGTTTTAGATGCTTTAGTTGGAAAAAAAGCAAGTCTTGCTACGAGAGAAAGTTTTAGAAAAAGATTAAGAAATGGTGACCTAGATGATAATGAAATTGAAATAGCAGTAAGCGATACAGGATCTGGTGGGGGCGCGTCCTTTGAAATTCCTGGAATGCCCGGAGCTAATGTTGGAATGATTAACATTGGAGAAATGATAGGAAAATCAATGGGTAACAAGGAAAAGAAAAAGAAAATGACAGTAAAAGAATCTCATGAAATTTTAATTAACGATGAGTCTGATAAATTAATAGAGCAGGATAAAATCATAAAAGCAGCAAAACTTTCAACTGAAAATAATGGTATTGTTTTTTTAGATGAAATAGACAAAATTTCTGCAAGAACAGATAGAGTTGGGGGCGATGTTTCAAGAGAAGGAGTTCAGAGAGATTTATTACCTTTAATAGAAGGAACTACCGTTAACACAAAGCACGGTCCAATAAAAACTGATCATATTTTATTTATCGCTTCTGGAGCTTTCCAACTCGCTAAACCATCCGATTTACTCCCTGAATTACAAGGAAGATTGCCAATTAGAGTAGAGCTAGAAGCATTGACTAGTGAAGATTTTAAAAGAATTCTAAGAGAACCAGATTTTAGTTTAATCAAACAATATGTTGCTCTTTTAAGAACAGAAAATGTTGATTTAGAGTTTTCTGATGATGGTATAGATGCAATAGCTAACATTGCATCAGAGGTAAATGCTACAGTTGAAAATATTGGTGCTAGAAGATTGCATACTATCATAGAAAAAATTTTGGACGAAATAAGTTTCACCGCAACTGATAGAGCTGGTGAAAAAATTCTTATTAATAAAGAATATATAAATAAAAATTTAGACAATTTAGTTAAAGATACTGACCTTTCTAAATTTATATTATAAAAGATTACAAATACCCTAGTTCAATCATTTCTTTTTTAAATTCTTTTTCAATTTTGTTTTTTATATTAGTGCTAAGTGAATTTTTCCAGTTTGTTTTTTTACCAAGATTAAAAAATTTTACTTGTTTTCCAGTTTTTTTATTAATCATACTTTCCTCAAAACCATTTTCATTTTCTAATTTTTGCATTCGATCAAAATCTGTACTCTCCAAAACGTTTTTAAATTTTTCTTTGTTTAAAACAAATTCAACATTTTTAATGCTATGGATAAATTTTAATATTTCATAAAAAGCTTTATCTTTATCTCTAATCATATCCTCGTATTTAATAAGTAAATATTTATTTACTGACTGAAAGGATTTCCAACTATTGAAATTACCACTCCATGTACCAGGATATACTTTTACATTCTTTTTATCACCAATGGCATTTCCCTTAATCAAATCTTCTGCAGATTTTTCATCAGATTGACTGTTATGATTTGAGTTTGATAGAACCACATTTCTTGGATCTCTTACAATATATATTACTCCGAGTGAGTATTCTAAGTTGGTAAATGGGTTATTTTCAATATTAAATAGATAACTATGAGTTTTTAAAAATTGAATTGAATTTTTAATATTAAAACTTTCTTGAACTTTTAAATAATTTTTTATTACTTCTTTTTCATTTCTTGTATCTATTTTATTTTTAATAAACAGTGCTTTATTTGGAAATTGTTTTATATTTTTAATTAATTCAAAATTAAAAATCCCATCTTTTGAAAAAAAATATGAGCTTAACAATGCCCTAACCATTGTATTTCCACTCTTAGGATATGAAGCTAACCAAACAAACATAATAAATAACTCTTTTTAAAAATTATATCTTTTAATCATTTAAATTAATATAAAATATAAATTTATTTGATTTGTTTATAAATAACCAAGTTCTATCATTTCTTTTTCAAATAAGTTCTCAACTTTTTTTTTAATCTCATTGGGTAAATTATTTTCTTTGTTTTTTTTTGGTCCATATTTAAAAAATATTACTTTTTTACTTTCCAAATTTTCAACTGCTTCAGGAAAGTTTTTATTTTTTTCTAATTTTCTCATATTTTCAAAAGATGTAGTATTGATTACATTTCTAAATTTGTCTTCATTTAAAATAAAATTTTCTTTTTTTAACCCAGAAATAAAATTTAAAATTTTTAAAAAAGTCTCCTCTGTTTTTTGAGTAAGATCTTCATATTTTATCAAAATATACTTATTTTGTTTTTCAAATGCCTTCCATGATAAATAATGTGTAGGCCATGTCCCAATATGAGTTGTTGTAGTGAACGGTTTTCCATTATGTTTCCACGATCCTTTAAGTGTAGTATACTCTGTTAATTTTTGTAGTGATTCTTCTAATGCAATTTGATTATGATTAGCAAATGATTTTATTAGATTTCTTGGATCTCTAACAATATAAATTACGCCTAATGAATTTTTTAAATCTGTAAATTTGTACCCATTAATTTCGTGAAGACTATTATGCGTTTTTAATAATCTCATTGAGCCTTTATCTCTCTTAATAATTTCCTCTTGGACTTTTAAATAGTTTCTAATAACCTCATTTTCGTTTGTTGTATCAATTCCTAAAAAATCAAATACTCCTGCATCTGGAAATTGTTTAATATATTTTAATAGTTTAAAATCAAATACACCGTCTGAAGAAAAATAATAGGATGATAATAAAGATCTTAAAAAAGTGTTTCCACTTTTAGGATATGATGCAAGCCATAGTATCATTGTTTGTTTTTTAAGTTCAAAAACTAGTAATATAAATTTAATTTTTTAGTTACAATTAAATTTTCCAACTATTTCTTGCATTTCTAAAACCCTCTAACTATAATATTTTTTTAATAAGCGGGCATAGCTCAGTGGTAGAGCGTCTCGTTGCCAACGAGAAGGTCGAGGGTTCGACCCCCTTTGCCCGCTCCATAAAAAGGTTTTATTATGAGTGATTTAGCAAATAAAAAATGTGTACCTTGTGAAGGGAATATCCCTCCTTTTAATGCAGATGAAATTCATAAATATCTTAAAAAAGTTGATGGGTGGGAAGTTTTAGAAGATAAAATAGATGGTTTTCATTTAATGAAAAATTTTAAATTTGATGACTTTTTACAAAGCCAAGAATTTATAAATAAAGTTGGCTCTATTGCAGAAGATGAAGGTCATCACCCCGATCTATGGTTTGGATGGGGTTATGCAAGAATTAAAATATTTACACATGCAATAAAAGGACTAGCAGAGAGCGATTTTATTCTTGCAGCAAAAATAGATAAAATATCTAATGTCTAAAGTGTCTCGTTTTTGAAAAAAGAAGCACTGTACCAGTTTCATTTGCAAAATTAATTATTTCTCTATCTCTTATTGATCCAGACGGCTGAACTACTGCTTTAACACCAGATTGTACTAATTTTTCAATACCATCAATAAAGGGAAAAAATGCATCTGAGGCTGCAACTAAATTCTCAGTTTCAAGATTAAATTTTTTCATTTTATTTATTGCTATTTGACAACTATCTAACCTACTTGGTTGACCAGAACCAATACCAACAGTTGTTTCATTAGATGCTAACACTATCGCATTTGATTTAACATACCTGCATACATTAAAAGCAAAAATAAGATCTTTAAGTTGTTTAGATGTTGGTTTTCGTTTTGATACAACTTTAAAATTTTTGTTTGAAAATATATTTAAATCCTCTGATTGTATCATTATCTCTTGGTTAAATGATACAAGCCTTAGAAGTTCCTCAGATGTATAATTTGTTCCATCAATTAATCTTAAGTTTTTTTTAGCTTTTAATATTTTGATAGCACTGTTATCAAAACCATTTGCAATTATCACTTCTAAAAATAATTTATTCAATTCTGAAGCTAAATTTCTTGTAATTTTAAAATTACAAGAAACTATTCCACCAAAAGCACTCACGGGATCACATGATAGAGCAGATTTATAACTTTCTAAATGATCTTTTTTAGAAGAAACTCCACATGGGTTTGCATGTTTAACTATGACTGTTCCTTTGTTTTTTGGCAAAGATCTTGAAATAGTTAGAGCACTAAATATATCATTATAATTGTTATAACTTAGCTTTTTTCCATGAATTTTTTTTAGTTTCATATTTGAACTACTTGAATAAATTGCACTTTTTTGATGAGGGTTTTCTCCATACCTAAGCTGCTCTACTAGATTTCCATGAAAAACTTTTTTACCAGGGAAAGTAGTATTTGTTTTATTGTTAAAATAGCTTGAAATTACAGAGTCATAATAAGATGTTTCAGCAAAAGCTATTCTTGATAGTTTTTCTCTAAAATTTAAAGAAGTAGATCCTTTAAATTTTTTTAGTTCTTGAATTAGTTCCTCATACTGGTCTGAAGATGTTACTACGGTCACATCTTTATAGTTTTTAGCTGCAGACCTCACCATTGTAGGACCACCTACATCTATATTTTCTATAATTTTTTCATGATTTTTTGTTTTTTTAAGAGTATTCTCAAATGGATAAAAATTAACAATAACTAAATCAATATTCTCAAAATCATTATCTTTTAAATCTTTTAAGTGAGATTTTTTTCCTCTTCTATTTAAAATTCCTGCATGAATTTTTGGATGTAGGGTTTTTACTCTACCCCCTAAAATTTCTGGAGAATTAGTAAATTTAGATATCTCTAAACATTCAAATTTTAATCTTTTAATTT
>CACJTS010000014.1 GCA_902596355.1 uncultured Pelagibacteraceae bacterium
ATTTTCCTAATAACCCTGTAATGCCCGGTGTATTAATAGTCGAGTCTTTTGGACAAGCTGCTGCAGCATTGACTGCTCATGGTTTGGATAAATCTACATATGAAAATAAACTTGTTTTCTTGATGGGTGTTGAAAAAGCTAGATTTAGAAATCCTGTTATACCTGATTGTAAATTAATCTTAAAAATTGAAGCTATCAGATCTCATGGTCGAGTTTGGAAATATAAAGGTGAAGCTTTCGTCGATAATATTAAGATGGCGGATGCCATTTGGTCCGCAACAATAGTTGATAAGAAATAAATAGCAATAATTCTTGATAACTTTTTTTAAATTGCTTTGATAAAAGCAATTATGTCTAATCCTTTTTTTAAAAATTATGGACCACTAAAAATTTCTGAGATTTTAAATGCACTTAACATCAATATTAGAGGTTTTAATCATAATGATAAAATTAACGATATTAAAGATCTTTCTTCCTCTATATTAAATGACATTACTTTCTTTCATTCCAAAAAATATAAAAACATTGCAATTAAAACAAAAGCATCATTTTGTATAACCACTGAAGCATTAAAAAGAGACTTACCTGATAGTTGTACTCCTATAATTGTTGATAATGTTTTAGTTTCTACTTCAAAAATTACCTCTCTCTTTTATCCTGACTCAACCAACGATGATTTTGATGAAAGTGCAAAAGACATTAACGATACTGAATTTAAAGACATAGTTATTTTTGGTAAAAATGTATTAATTGGAACTAATGTTTCTATTGGTATTAATTGCAAGATTGGACATAACACAATCATAGAAAAAAATGTAGTAATCGGAGATAATTGTTCTATTGGGTCAAATAATATTATCAGAAATACTATTATCAAAAATAATGTTAAAGTTCTTGATAATTGTGTAATTGGCAAACATGGTTTTGGTTTTTTTCCAATACAAAATAAAAATTTAAGATATCCTCATATTGGAATTGTTTTACTTGAAGACAATTGTGAAATTGGATGCGGAGCCACTATAGATAGAGGATCAATGTCAAATACAATAATCGGAAAAAATACGTATTTAGATAACCAAATACATATAGCTCATAATGTTAAAATTGGTGAGAATTCTATAATTGCTGGTCAAGTGGGAATTGCAGGCAGCTCTATAATTGGAAATAATGTAAAAATTGGTGGTCAAGCTGGAATATCAGGGCATATTAAAATTGGTAATAATGTTGAAATTGGAGGAGGCTCTGGAGTAATTAGGGATATTCCAGATGACGCAAAAGTGATGGGTTATCCAGCAAAAAATATTAGAGATTTTTTAAGAGATAATAAATGATACACAAAACAGCTATAATTGATCCTAATGCTAAGATTTCTAAATATGTAAAAGTTGGACCCTATACTGTTATTGGTCCAAATGTTGAAATAGACGAAGAAACAGAAATTCAATCTCACGTAAATATTACAGGGAATACTAAAATTGGAAAAAATAATAAAATTTATCCATTTGCTTCAATCGGAAATGATCCACAAGATTTAAAATTCCAAGGTGAAGAAACAAAACTCGAGATTGGAGATAATAATAAAATTAGAGAATACGTAACTATTAATCCAGGAACAAAAGGAGGCGGTGGATTAACAAAAATTGGAAATAATTGTTTGTTTATGGTTTCGGCTCACATAGCTCATGATTGTTTTGTTGGAAACAGCGTAATTCTAGCCAACAATGTGCCCCTTGGTGGTCATGCACATATAGATGATAATGCTATTATTGGTGGTAATTCAGCTGTTCAGCAATTTACTAGAGTAGGAAAGTCAGCAATGATAGGTGGAATGTGTGGTGTGGTAAGAGATATAATTCCTTATGGTATAGCGCATGGAAATAGAAGTGTTTTACAAGGTTTGAATTTAATAGGTTTAAGAAGAAAAAATATTCCAAATAAAGAAATAATGATTTTAAGCGATGCTTACAAAGAAATTTTTAAAAATGAAAATTTAACCGATAATTTAAATAATTTGTCAAAAGATTTTAAGAATAATGAACTAGTAGCAGAAGTTATTGGATTTATAGAAAAAGATAAGAAAAGACCAATTTGCACTCCATTTTCAAAATAAAATGATAGGTTTGTTTTTAGGTGACACAGATTTTTCAGAACTAGTTCTTAAAAAAATAAAAAAACAAAAAATAAAATACTTCATTATAGATTTTTCAAAAAATAATAAATTTAATAAAGACAAGAATTCTTTTAGAATAAGCATTGGAAGATTTGGGAAAATTATAGATTTAATCAAACAAAAAAAGTGTAAAAGAGTTCTGTTTGCAGGCAAAATTTCAAAACCAAATTTTTCCTCTTTAAGATTAGATTTTAAAGGTATTTATTACATGCCAAGTGTAATTAGAGCCGCTAAAATAGGTGATGCAGCTATAATTAAATCAATAATAAAAATTTTAAATAATGAAGGAATAAAAGTCATTAGCTCTATATTTTTTAATCCAGAGCTATCTTTAAAGAAAGGTTGTTACACCCAACTAAAGCCGAATAAACAAGATTTAATATCAATAAAAAAAGGGAAATTATTTTTTGATAAAACCAAAAGTCTAGACCACATTCAAGCGTTAGTAGTTAAAGGTGATAAAATTTTAGCTAAAGAGGGAAAAGAGGGTACAAAAAAAATGTTATCAACATTAAAGAGAAAATCAGATGGTATTTTAATTAAATTACCGAAAAAGAAGCAAGATTTGAGAATGGATTTGCCAACAATTGGTTTACAAACTTTTAAGGATGCTAAAAAATATGGATTACGTGGTGTAGTTTTGCAATCTAAAAAGAATATTTTTCTAAATAAACCTGAATGCATTAAATTTGCTAATAAAAACAAGATATTTATTAATATTATATGAAAAAAATATTTATACTCACAGGCGAGCCTTCTGGAGACAAATTAGCCTCTACTGTTATATCAAAGCTAAAATCGCAAAATCTTGATATTGAATATTTATCTGTTGGTGGAAATCATTTAAAAAAATTAGGAATTCATTCTATTTTTAATTTAGACGAAATCACCTATTTAGGTTTTACTAGTATTTTGTTCAATATATTTAAAATTAGAAATAAAATTAACCAAACGGTTAATGAGATAATTAAATTTAATCCAGATATATTATTTTCTGTTGATAGCCCTGATTTTACAATGAGAGTTGCAGAGAGAGTAAAAAAAATCAACAGAAATATTAAAACTATTCATTATGTAGCTCCTCAAGTTTGGATATGGAGAAAAAATAGAGTAAAAAAAATTAAAAAATTTATTGATCATATTCTTTTATTATTTGACTTTGAGAAAAAATATTTTGATGAGGAAAATATAAATAATACCTTTGTTGGACATCCTTTAATTGAAAAAACTGATAGTGTTACTAAATTAGGAAATTTAATGACTAAATATAAGAATGTTATCTCAATTTTTCCTGGGAGCAGAAAATCTGAGATAGATGTCCTTTTACCAATTCTTTTTAATTTTATAAAAAAAATGAATAATAATAATCATAATTATGATTATTTTATACATACTAATGAAGACAACGTTAATTATATAAATAATAAAGTTCAAGAAATTAATATAAAAAATATTGAAGTAATTTTTGATGAAGATATTAAAGAACAAGTTTTATTAAATTCAGTTTTTGCTGTTTGTAAATCTGGTACAGTTTCTTTACAAGTCTCAAATTCAAAAGTTCCTTCTATTATTATTTACAAATTAAGCTTTGTAAATTTTATGATTTTTAAAATGTTAGTGAATGTAAAATTTGCAAATATTATAAATATAATAAATAATCGAGAGGTAATTCCAGAATTATTGCAGAATGAATGTAATGCAGATGAAATATATAAATCTGTAATTTATATGTTAAAACATCCTAATCTCATTGAAAAACAATTAAATGATTGCTCAAAAACATTAGAAGGTATTAAATCAAAAACTTCTTCTTCAGAGGAGGCCAGTTTAGTTTTAAGAAATTATCTTAGCTAGCCTTTTTAAAGCTTCCTCTTTACCTAGAGCTATAACTATATCATATAAACCAGGACCAAATTTAGATCCTGTTAAAGCAATCCGTATAGGCTGACCAACCCCTTTAAAATTTGTATCATTTCTTTTAATCAAATTATTTACTACAGGTTCTAAATTCTCCTTATTTATATTTGATATGGATGATAATTCTTTAATTAATTCCGAAATAATTTTTTTTGCCTTATCATCAATCAGTTTAAAATGATCCTCATTGAAGTTAACTTCATCATTGATGATAAATTTTGAATTATTATAGATATCTTCTAAGGTTTTGGCCTTATTTTTTAAGAAAGATAATGAAGATTTAATCTTTGTTTCTTTATCATTTTTAATTTCTTCTTTATAAATTTTGCAATATTCAAATAGATTTTGATAAAGATCATTTTCTTTGATTGTTTTTATATAGTGCTCATTCATTGATAATATTCTGCTCATATCTAGTTTTGATGGTGATTTGCCAATACCTTCTAAATTAAAACATTCAATGCTTTCATCCAGAGTAAATATTTCTTTGTCTTGATATGACCATCCAAGTCTAAGTAGATAATTTCTTAAAGCATCGGGCATTATGCCTATTTTTGAGTAATCATCCAACGTTGAGGCATTATCTCTTTTTGAAAGTTTTTTACCTTCAATAGTATGAATTAATGGAATGTGTGCAAATTCTGGAACATCCCAACCCATTGCTTGATATATTTGTATTTGTTTAAAAGTATTTATCTTGTGATCATCTCCTCTAATTATATGTGTCATTCCCATTTGATGATCGTCAACGGTTGCAGAGAGGTTGTAAGTAGGCGTTCCATCGTTTCTTAAAATTATAAAATCTTCTATTGTATTATTTTCAATTTCAACATCTCCTTGAACTAAATCTTTAAGTTTAGAATTTCCCTCTATTTTACTTTTAAATCTAATCACGGGTTTAATATCTTTAGGAGCATCTTTTTCACCAGAATCTCTCCATTTTCTATTATAAATATATGGCATCTTTTTTTGCCTAGCTCTTTTTTTTTGTTCCTCTATCTCTTCAGCAGAGCAGTAGCATTTATATGCGCTACCTTTTTTTAATAATTCATTAGCAATTTTAATGTGATCTTCTATTTTTTGTGACTGAATATATTCTTCACCATCGTGCTCAATTCCTATCCACTTTAATGATTTAATAATTTGTATTTTGTGTTCCTCTTTGGATCTTTCTTTATCAGTATCTTCAATTCTTAGATGAAAAGTTCCTTTTTGATTTTTAGAGAACAACCAATTAAATAAGGCAGTTCTAACCCCTCCAATATGAAGAGCTCCAGTAGGGGATGGAGCAAAACGTGTTGCTACTTTAGACATCAATGTTGTTTAGACTATTTTTTTAGAAGTTTCTATATAAAGATACTAAAACTCCTTGAACTTTTACTCTATCAGGTCCAAAAATCTTAGTTTCATAGTTTCTATTAGCACTTTCAAGGGCCACAACTTTACCTTTTTTTCGAATTCTTTTTAACATTGCTTCATGCTCATCTATTAATGCAACGACAATTTTACCATTATCAGCAGTATCTGTCCTTTTTATAATAACAGTATCACCTTCATGAATACCCGCATCTATCATTGAGTCACCTTGAACTTTTAAACCAAAGTAATCACCATTTTTTTCTAAATTATTAGGAAGCGGAATTCTAGAAACTTCGTTTTGTATTGCTTCAACAGGTGTACCTGCAGCAATTTTTCCAAGAACTGGTACTTCAATTTCATCAGAATTAGTTTGTTCTTCATCTAATCCACCTTTAATTACACTTGGTGAAAAACTATTATAAATATCATTTGCTGAAGCTGTTTCTGGCAATTTAATTACTTCTAAAGCTCTTGCTTTGTGAGCTAATCTTTTAATAAAACCTCTTTCTTCTAAAGCACTAATTAATCTGTGAATTCCTGATTTAGATTTTAAATTAAGCGATTGTTTCATCTCTTCATAAGAAGGAGATACACCAGAATTTCTCAACTTCTTGTTGATAAATAAAAGCAAGTTTTTTTGTTTTTTTGTTAGCATAAGAACAAATATCGTACAAATAATGTTCTATAAAAGTTCTTTTAAATTAACAATACTAAAAAATACAAGTAAAATAGAGCTTTATTTGACTATAAAACAGAAAAAATAGAATTTTTATCTAAATTTTTCAATATTGATTCACCAATCAAAAATGTATTTATTGATGTTTTTTTATTCAGTTCCAGCAACTCTTCTTTAGTCTTAATTCCACTTTCAGAAATCAAAGGACCTTTATGATTTTTCACAACGTCATGAATATCAAAGGTTGTATTTATATCGGTTTTAAGTGTTTTTAAATTTCTGTTATTTATTCCAATTAATGCATCCTTAAAATTTAAAGCTTTTTTTGCCTCTTCTACTGTATGAACTTCAACAATAACCGACATATTATATTTTAAAGCTTCATCATATAGCTCATGTGCAAGATCATCCGAAACCCCAGCCAAAATAATTAAAATAGCATCTGCGCCATAACTTTTTGCCAAAGGTATTTGAAATTTATCGATAAAAAAATCTTTACACAATACAGGTAAATTTATTTTATCTTTTATTTTACTGATGTGAATCAAATTTCCTAAAAAATAATCTTCTTCAGTTAAAACTGAAAGACAAGTTACTTTATTATTTAAATAAATTTGAGCTATATCTACTGGATTATAATCATCAATTATTATACCTGCTGAAGGACTTGCTTTTTTAATTTCAGCGATAATTGAAGTTTTATTATTTTTTATATTATATTCTATTTTCTCTTTAAAATTAATATAGCTATTATTTTTATTAATTAATTCATTCAAAGTTTTAAGGTTTAAGGATTTTTTTAATTTTTCAACTTTCTCAATTTTATTTTGGATAATATTTTGAAGTATATTTTCAGACATTTTGAATTTTTTCTAGATGAGAAAAAGTTTTTCCAGAAAGGATAAATTTTCTTGTATGATTATAAGCTTCAGAAAATTCAGAAAATTTTTCTCCAACAATTAGACCTGCCGCAGCATTTAAGCAAACTGCTTTTGAAAAATCATTATCTTCACCTTTAAAAATGTTAATCATTTTTTCAGCATTAAATTTTGCATCATCGCCTACCAAATTTTTGAAATTATCTGCATTAATATTTAAAGCATGTGGATCTATTTTAATTTCAGATATTTGACCATCTTTTAATTGAATAACATTAGTTTTTGCATATGGAGATATTTCATCTAATCCATCTTCGCTATTAACTATCCAAGCAAATCTTAAATTTAAATTTTTAAGTCCTTCTGCAAAAATTTTTACTAATTTTTTATCAAAAACACCAACAACTTGTCTTTTCACAAGGGCTGGATTGCTTAATGGACCAATCATATTAAAGATAGTTCTTTTTCCAATTTTCTTTCTTACAGGGCCCACAAATCTCATTGCACTATGATAATTTGGTGCAAACATAAAACCAAAATTATTGGTATTAATTTCTTTCTCAATATCTTGTGGTTCCAAATTAATTTTAATTTTAAGAGCTTCCAAAACATCACCAGAACCACATTTTGAGGAAACAGCTTTATTACCATGTTTAGCTACTTTTGTTCCCATACTTGCTAAAAGGAGCGCTGAAGCTGTTGAAATATTAAGTGTATTCATACCATCGCCGCCTGTTCCACAAGTATCAATACAATCACTAACATTCACTCTTTTTGATTTTTCTCTTAATACAAAAACACCACCAGCTATTTCGTCGGCAACTTCACCTTTTTCAGATAATAGTGTTAGAAAACTAAAAATTTGTTCATCACTTGCTTTTCCAGTCATTAAAATTTCAAATGCAGACTTACTTTCTTCAAAAGTTAAATTTTGTTTATTTTTTAATTTTTCTAAAATTTTATCCATAAATTTAATAATTTATAAAGTTTCTGAGTATTTTCATCCCAAACTTTGTTTTTATACTTTCAGGATGAAATTGCACACCATGAATGTTGAATTTTTTGTGTTGAACACCCATTATGACACCATCATCTGTTTCTGCTGTAATCACAAGCTCTGTAGATAGAGTTTTTTTATCAATTACCAAGCTATGATATCTTGTAGCTTCAAAAGTGCTTGGAAGATTTTTAAGGATACCAATTTTTTTAGATTTGATTTTACTTGTTTTCCCATGCATTAGTTTATTGGCTTGGATTATCTTTGAGCCAAAAACTTGACCAATGATTTGATGGCCTAAACAAACTCCTAAAAAAGGCAATTCTTTATGTAAAGATTTTAAAATATTAATACAGTTTCCAGATTGATTTGGATTACCTGGACCAGGTGAAATTACGATTTTGTCATATTTCTTTTTTTTAATTTCTTTTGGATTGATTTTATCGTTTCTAACAACATCAACTTTTGTATTTAATGAGGAAATGTAGTGATACAAATTATAAGTAAAACTATCGTAGTTATCTATTAATAATATTTTCATTATCTTAAAGCATTAATTAAAGCTTTGGCTTTATTAACTGTTTCTTCATATTCATTTTTAGGTTTACTATCTGCGACTATACCTGCACCAGCTTGAACATAGAATTTTTTATTTTTAGCAACAGCGGTTCTTAAAGCTATACAAGTATCAAATTCACCATTTGCAGCAAAATACCCAATTCCACCTGCATAAACTTTTCTTTTCGATGTTTCTAATTCATCTATAATCTCCATAGCTCTAATTTTTGGAGCTCCTGAAACAGTACCGGCAGGAAAACCTGCCAATAAAGATTTAAACTTTGAGAATTTTTTATTATATTTTCCAATTACATTTGAAACTATATGCATGACATGAGAATATCTTTCAATAATAAAACTTTCAGTAACTTTTACTGAATTTATCTTTGATACTTTACCAGCATCATTTCTACCCAAATCAAGTAGCATTAAATGTTCTGAAAGTTCTTTTTTATCTTTAAGAAGATCTTTTTCATAAAAAAGATCTTCTTTTTTTGTTTTACCACGTGGCCTTGTTCCAGCAATTGGCCTAACAGTAATTTTATTATCCCTAAGTCTTACTAATATTTCAGGACTTGCACCAATTATTTGAAAATCGTTAAAATTAAAGAAAAACATAAAAGGAGAAGGGTTAGTCATTCTAAGCTTTTTATAGATATCCAAAGGTTTTTTCGTCAATTTTGCTTCAAATCTTTGGCTTATTACAACTTGAAAAATATCACCTAATTTAATGTATTTTTTTGCCTTATTAACCATTGAAAGAAATCTATTTTTTGAAGTGTTTGATTTAACTTTTATATTATTTAATTTTTGAATTGTTTTTTTTTCAATATTTTTAATTGATGATTGAATTTGTAATTTAAATAATTCAGATTTTATTTCATCAAATTTTTTTTTATAATTATTAATTTTTTCGTCTTTAAAAACATTTGAAATAAAAAATATTTCTTTTTTTAAATTATCATGAATTACTAGTGTTCTAGGACGTAAAAGTCTCACGTCAGGAAGATTAAGATCATTTTTACAATTATTTGGAATTTTTTCTATATATCTAATAGAGTCGTAAGAAAAATAACCAGAAATTAAGGAACAAATTTTGGGTAGATTTTTTGGTGTATCAAATTTGAAATCTTCTATAATTTTTTCTATTAAATTTTCAGGCTTATTCTTTAGTTTAATTTTTTTATTTTTTTGAATTAGATAAGAGTTTTTATTATTAAATTCCCAAATTTTATCAGGATTTTTACCAAAAATGGTGTATCTACCTTTGATTTTACCTTTTTCTACAGATTCAAATACAAAACTATTTTTTTCCTCTAGAAAATTATCTATTAAATTTAATACCTCATCATCATTTTTTATCCTTTTTGAGGTGTATAGAATTTGATTTTTTTTGCTTCTGTGTCGAAACTTAAAATCTTTGAAGCTTCGATTTATAATCATTTGAAATAATTTTTAAGTCTATCAATAGTTTTTTGATTTAATTGAACTTGATATTTATTATTTAGTAACTGATCATATGACTGTAGTATACTTTTTCTATTGTTTGTATTTTGAATACTTATAAAATTTATATATTTTTCATCAGTTTTGTTAAACAAATTTTTATTTGTTCCAGTAATTTTTACTAAAAAGATTTTATCCTCTTTATTTACCAAAGCAAAAGAATTTATAGGTAGCGCATAAAGCATTTTTACTGAATTAATATCAATCAGTTTATTATCTTCTATTGAGTTAATAGACGAATATTCTTTATTTATTCCCGCTAGCTGTTCAAATTTTGAATCATCAAATTTTTTATTTTGAATTTCTTCAATAATTTCTCTGTTATAATCAAATTTATCTTTTTGATATATAAACTCAACAATTTCTCCTTTAATTATTTCATCATTTAAGTCTGGAGCTCGATCATATTGATTATCAATATTATAAAGTAAAAAATTATCACCACTCTCTATTAAGTCTATCTTAGATGCTTTCTTAGAATAAATTAGATCTTCATTAATCTGTTTACTAGAGCTAGGCGCAAACTCTTTTACTTCAATAATGTCAACATTTATATCTTCTAATATAGTGTCAAATGCACTTCCTTGAGAAATTTTGTTCTCAATTGAGTCAATTTCATCAAAAAACTCTTGATTGAATTCTTCAATTCCAATTAGATTTTTTGGATTTAAAATTACATACTTAAAATCTATGTATTCTCTTTTTAAATTATCTATATTTTCATTAATAAATGTTTCAATTTCAAATTCAGTATAATCTTCTTTTGTTTTATAAAGATTTTCCATATCGAAATACTCAATATCTAAGGATCTAATATTTTCTTCAAATTTTTTTTCTATCAAAAAATTTGGAGTTATTGTTCCAGCACCAATAAAATCAAATAAGTGTTTCTGTAATTCTTTATTTTTTAATTGCAATTCAAACATTGGAGCTGACAAGTTATTGGAGAGTAAAAATTTTTCATATTTAATTCTTTGAAAAGTACCATTTGCATCATGGAAATTTTTATTTTCTTTAATGTTTTTAAGTATGGTTCTTTCGTTAATTGAAAGATCAAAGTCTTTGATTTCTAAATCAATCAATGTAGTTGAAATTAATCCTGATAATAATTCTTCAATAATATTATTGTCTAAATTATCTCGAATAACTTCTTGTGAAATTCCACTTTGATTCACATAGTCAATAAAATCTTGAGTTGTTACATTCGTTTTATTTATTTTTGCAATATTGTTTTGATTATTTGTACTAAACCCACCGCCAAAACCACCAAAGCCAAAAGCAATGATGATTATGACAATTAATACCAATCCACCTAATTGTTTCCAGCCTAAGTTTTTTATTTTTTCAATCATCACGTTATAAATTTATTGATCTGTAAAAAACAAATCTATAGATTAAAAAGTCAATTATGACAAATAAATATATGTATTTTATAGCTAATTGGAAAATGTTTGGTGATTTAAGAACTCTAAATACACTTGATAAAGTAATAAAGTTTTCAAAAACTAATAAAAAAAATAAGTTTCAAATAATTTATTGTCCACCAAACACATTAATTCGACCAATGTCTAGAAGGTTTAAAAAAACTAATATTGAAGTTGGGGCTCAAAATTGTCACGACAGCTATGACTATGGCGCTTTTACAGGTCAAGTAAACTCTAGAATGCTCAAAAATGTTGGAGCAAAGTATGTAATTTTAGGACATTCAGAAAATAGACAAATAGGTGAAACAGACAATTTAATTAATTTAAAAATTAAAAGTGCGATTAAATCAGGTTTAAAAATTATTTTTTGTATAGGTGAAACTTTGAAAGAAAGAAGAGCAAAAAAAACCAATCAAATTTTAAAAAGTCAAATTGAAAAGGGATTAAAATCTATTAAGAATATATCTAATATTATTATAGCCTATGAGCCAGTATGGTCTATCGGTACGGGAGAAATCTTAAAAGAGGTAGCTTTAACTGAAACTATTTTATTTATTAAAAGCAGATTTAAAAAAAAAAATCCTAAAATTTTATATGGTGGATCTGTAAATACTAATAACATTGATAAATTAAAAAAAATTCCCAACATTTATGGTTTTTTGATAGGAGGCGCTTCACAGAATCCAAAAAAATTTATTGATATAATTCAAAAATCTATTATTTAGACCCACATGGAAACTTTATTACTTGTAATTAACATCATACTTGCAGTTATTTTGGTTCTTTTAGTTTTATTGCAAAAATCAGAAGGTGGTGCTCTTGGTATTGGAGTTTCTCAAGAAAATTTTATGTTATCTAGATCAGCAGGTAGTTTTATGACAAAAGCTACGGCGATTGTTGCAACTCTTTTTATTATTTGTAGTTTAGCACTTACAATAATTTCTAGAGCAGAACTTACCCCTACAGGCTCAGTATTAGATACTGTTGAGGAAAAAACTGAAGACACGCCATCAATTCCAGAAAATAATTAATTAATCCTTTTCAATTCTTTTTTTATTCGCTATAAGATACTTCCATGGCGCGATATATATTTGTCACCGGCGGCGTGGTTTCTTCTCTTGGTAAAGGTCTCTCTTCAGCATCACTGGCTTATTTACTACAATCCAGAGGTTATAAAGTTAGATTAAGAAAATTAGATCCCTATCTAAATGTCGATCCAGGAACAATGAGTCCATTTCAACATGGAGAAGTTTTTGTAACCGATGATGGCGCTGAAACAGATTTAGATTTAGGTCACTATGAAAGATTTTCAGGAGTAACAGCAAAGAAAACTGACAATATTACAACAGGAAAAATCTATAGTGATGTTCTTAGAAAAGAAAGAAAAGGTCAGTATTTAGGTAAAACGGTTCAAGTAATTCCACATGTCACAGATAGAATTAAAGAATTTATAAAACACGATACATCTAAAGAAGACTTTGTCATTTGTGAAATAGGAGGAATAGTAGGTGATATAGAAAGTCTTCCTTTCGTAGAAGCGATAAGGCAATTTTCAAATGATATTGGTAAAAAAAATGCATTATTTATTCATCTAACTTTAGTTCCATATTTAAAAGCATCTGATGAAATAAAAACTAAACCAACACAACATTCAGTTAAAGAATTAAGAAGTATCGGTGTTCAACCTGATATTATAATTTGTAGATCAGAAAGACCTATTCCTTTAGAACATAGAAAAAAAATATCTTTGTTTTGTAACGTTGATATTAAAAATGTAATTGAAACCGTTGATGTTAAAACTATTTATGAGGCACCGATTAGTTTTGCAAAAGAAAAATTAGATATTCAAGTTTTAAATTATTTCAAAATAAAATCTAAAAAATCTAATAATTTAATACCTTGGAAGAAAATAACTAAAATTACTCTTAATGCTAAAAGACAAGTTAATATTGCAATTATTGGGAAATACGTTGAATTAAAAGATGCGTATAAATCTTTAGATGAAGCACTTACTCATGGAGGAATATCCAATAATCTTAAAGTTAATTTAGTAAGAATAGATTCTGAAAAATTAAAAGTTTTAGAAATAAAAAATAAACTTAAAAATGTTTCAGGAATTTTAATTCCAGGTGGATTTGGCAAAAGAGGTACCAAAGGTAAAATTGAAGCTATAAGGTATGCAAGAATAAATAAAATTCCATTCCTTGGAATTTGTTATGGAATGCAAATGGCAATAATCGAATTTGCTAGAAATCAATTAAAAATAAAAAAAGCAACTTCTTCTGAATTTGATAAAGGTGGAGTTCATATTATTGGTTTGATGCATGAATGGGAGAAAAGTGGCAGAAAAGTTAAAGGAACAGATAAAGATTTAGGAGGCACTATGAGACTTGGTTCTTATGATGCAATCTTGAAAGATAAATCTAAAATTAGAGATATTTATAAATCTAGATTAATTAAAGAGAGACATAGACATAGATATGAAGTGGATATTGCATATAAAGAAAAATTTGAGAAGAAAGGATTAATATTTTCAGGTTTATCTCCAGATAATAAGCTTCCAGAGATAATTGAACTTAAAAATCACCCTTGGTTTATTGGAGTTCAGTTTCATCCTGAATTTAAATCTAGACCTTTGAACCCACATCCTTTATTCTCTTCTTTTATCAGAGCAGCAAAAAATCATAGATGAGTGCGATTAAAGTAAATTGTGAAAATATAGAAATTTCAAACAACAATAAGATTTGTATTATTGCAGGTCCATGTCAGTTAGAGACAGAGCAACATGCAATGGATATGGCAGGAAAAATTAAGGAAATTACTTCAAAATTTGGCCTTGGATTTATTTACAAAACTTCATTTGATAAAGCGAACAGAACCAGTTTAAAAGGTAAAAGGGGAGCAGGATTAGATGCATCACTTCCCGTATTTGATAAAATTAAAAAGGAATTGAATGTTCCTATTTTAACAGACATTCATAATGCTGAACAATGTGAAATTGTCTCAAAATACGTTGATGTTTTACAAATCCCAGCTTTTCTATGTAGGCAAACAGACTTGTTAATATCTGCAGCCAAAACAAATAAAATTATTAATGTAAAAAAAGGTCAGTTCTTAGCACCGTGGGATATGGTTAATGTAACTAAAAAAATTTCAGACTCAGGAAATAAAAACATCCTAGTCACAGAAAGAGGAGCAAGCTTTGGTTACAACACTTTAGTCTCTGACATGAGATCTTTGCCTATTATGGCAAAGAATGGTTATCCAGTAATTTTCGATGCAACTCATTCTGTTCAACAACCAGGTGGCCAAGGTGAATCTTCTGGTGGTCAAAGAGAATTTGTTGAATATTTAGCAAGAGCAGCAGTTGCGGTTGGAGTTGCTGGTGTATTTATTGAAACTCATCAAGATCCAGATAATGCTCCATCGGATGGACCAAACATGGTACCATTGAATAAATTAGAGAATCTATTAAAACAATTACACGATATAGATAATCTAATTAAAAAATAGTGAGCAAAATTTTAAAAGTAAAAGCACGTCAAGTTTTTGACAGTAGAGGAAATCCAACAGTTGAGGCAGAAGTTTATATAAAAAATAATAGCGCATCTGCTATTTGTCCTTCAGGTGCTTCCACAGGAACTTTCGAAGCTTTTGAAAAAAGAGATAAGAATAATAAACGCTATTTAGGAAAAAGTGTTTTAAATGCAATTAACTTAGTCAACACAAAGATTTCAAAAAAATTAAAAGGACAAAGTATTCATAACCAAGAAAGAATTGATGCTTTGCTGATCAACTTGGATGGCACAAAACAAAAAACTAACTTAGGAGCTAATGCGATGTTAGCTGTTTCAATGGCTGTTAAAAAACTTTCCGCAAAAGTAAAAAAATTACCTTTGTATAAAACTTTTTCTCAAAAAAATAACTTTCAATTACCTTATCCATTAATGAATATTATTAATGGTGGAGCACATGCAAATAATGGTCTTAGAATTCAAGAGTTTATGATCAGACCTGATCGCGCAAAAAGTTTTTCTGAAGCCATGCGGATTTGTTTCGTTGTTATTAAAAACTTAAGTAAATTAATCAAAGCCAAAGGTTTGTCAACTTCAGTAGGTGATGAAGGTGGTTTTGCACCCATGATCAGCAGTAATAATCAAGCTTTAGATTTGATTGTGAGTGCAATTAAAAAATCAAGATTTATTAATGGTAAAGATGTTTCTATTTGTCTAGATGTGGCTGCTAATGAATTATATAAAAAAAACAAATACTCTATTCATTCAAAAAGTTATATTTCAGTAGATAAATCAATTAAAGAATATCAAAAAATTATTAAAAAATATAAAATTAAGTCCATTGAAGATCCATTTGCAGAAAATGATTGGTTGGCATGGAATAAATTAATGAGATCAATAAAAAAAGTTCAGATAGTCGGAGATGATTTATATGTAACAAATCTTGAAAGATTAAAGAAAGGTTTCTTAAATATTTCCTCTAATTCTATCTTAATAAAACTAAATCAAATTGGTACCGTTTCAGAAACATTAGATGTAATTAAATTTGCTCAAACCATTGGATATAAAACAATTATATCTCACCGATCAGGCGATAGTGAAGATACGTTTATTGCTGATTTAGCAGTGGGCACTAATTCAAATCAAATTAAAACAGGATCTTTAGCTAGATCTGAAAGGGTTGCAAAATATAATCAATTAATTCGTATTGAAGAAGAACTTGGAAAAAAAGCGAGGATGAATAAGATCAATTAATGCTTCGATTAATAAAAAGAAATTATTTTTTATTAATATCTGTTTTTCTTATTTTGTATTTTTGCTTTAATTTAGTTTCTGGAGAAAGAGGGCTTTTTTCATATATAGAGAAAAAGGAACTTTTGTCTAACTTGAAAAAAGAGGAATTATCCTTAATTAATATGATTGAAAATATGGATCATAAAAATTCACTTTTAAGTACTAATTTAGATCTTGATTATATCGAGACTTTAATTAGAGAAAGATTTTTGTTTGGTAAAAAAGACGAGACGATTTATATAATAAAAAAAAATGACAATTAAAATAAGACATCCGGAAAAAGTTAATAAACCTGTAAATCCAATTAAAAAAAAACCTGATTGGATCAGATCAAAATTATCAAACAGTAAAGAATTTTTTTTGACAAAAACAGTTGTTAATCAGAATAATTTAGTCACAGTATGTCAGGAAGCAAACTGTCCAAATATAACAGAATGTTGGAGTAAGAGACATGCAACATTTATGATTATGGGAGATACCTGCACAAGAGCTTGCGCATTTTGCGATGTAAAGACTGGTAAACCTGAAAGTTTAGATCCATTCGAACCCTATAAAATTTCAAATGCTGTTAAAAAATTGAATTTAAAACATGTGGTTATTACCTCAGTAGATAGGGATGATCTTGAAGATGGTGGATCAAATCATTTTTTTGAAGTAATTAATGCTACACGAAAAAAAAATCCAAATACATCAATAGAAGTTTTAACACCAGACTTTTTGAGAAAGGGTGATGCTTATAAAAAACTTCTAGAAGCTGATCTGGATGTTTTCAACCATAACATAGAAACTGTTCCACGTCTTTATCTAAAGGTAAGACCTGGTGCTAGATATTTTGGATCTTTAGAACTTTTAAAAAATGTTAAAAAATTTAATAAAAAAGTTTTTACAAAATCTGGTTTAATGGTTGGTCTTGGTGAAGATAAGGATGAATTAATTCAGGTAATGGATGATCTAAGATCAGCTGAAGTAGATTTTTTAACTATTGGTCAATATTTACAACCATCTCCAAAACACCATCCTTTAAATAGATATTACCACCCTGATGAATTTAAAGATTTAGAAAATATTGCTAAAACCAAAGGCTTCTTGTTAGTTTCTTCATCTCCTCTAACTAGATCTTCGTACCATGCTGATGAAGATTTTGCGAAACTTAAAGAAAATAGATTACAAAATAATTAATGCCAAAAGCATCAGTTACGAGATTAATTAATAATAGAAAAGATAAGTTAATTGAGTTTGTTTTAGATATTGAAAAATACCCAGAATTTATTCCTTTCTGTGATAATTCAAAAGTATATGAGAGGAGTGATAACGGGGATACAATAAATATAATTGCAGACCTTACAATAGGTAAGGGGCCGTTTAAAGATACATTTAAAAGTGACGTTAAATTAAATAAAAAAACTGATCATATTCATGTCGTTAATATAGGAGGTCCATTAAATCATTTAGAAAATAATTGGAAATTTATTGAAAAAGGAAATGATACTGATGGCTACAAAACAGAAGTTTTGTTTGACATTGATTTTGAAATAGAAAATAAGTTTTTAAACATTTTAATGACTAAATCTTTTCAATTTGGTTTAGAAAAAATAGCAGATGCGTTTCAAAAGAGAGCTGAAAGTATTAAATAATTTTACTAATTATATTAATCACAGTGCGAACTGTTGATTTTTGAATTGAATAACGGTTTCTTGATTTAAATCTATTTTCTTTAATAAGCAAAGTTTTACCTTTTTTGACACCAATATAAACAAGACCAACTGGTTTATCTTTTGATCCACCACCAGGTCCTGCAATACCAGTTATTGACACATTAATTTTACTCTTTGAAATTTTAGATAAATTTTGAACCATAACCTTACAACACTCATTGCTCACAGCTCCATATTTCCTAATAATATTTTCATTAACCTTTAATATCTTGATTTTGGCTTGATTAGAGTAAGTAGTTAGACCCATTTGAAAGTATTTTGATGAATTAGCTAGTTTAGTTAAATTATGGGCTAATAATCCACCCGTACAAGACTCAGCGACGGATATGGTTAATTTTTTTTTAATTAATTTTTTATGAAGTATTTGAACACTCATTAGAATTTTAAACTTATTAAAAATATTAATATCATTGAATATAACCCTGCCATTATATCATCCATAATTATTCCAAAATAGTTCTTATAGTTTTTATCAAAATAACTTACTGGAAAAGGTTTTAAGATGTCAAAAAATCTAAAAAAAACAAAAGATAAAATATAATAAATTTCAATTGGAGTGCTAATTTGATTAGTTTGATTTAAATATAATAACAAAATTAAAGGCATAGCTTGCCCTAAAACTTCATCAATTACTATTTGCTTTGGGTCTTTATTTTTAAATTCAGACTCAGAGTCTTTTACGGCATAAAATGAATAAAATAGTAAAAGTATGAAAAAAATAATCGAAAACTTTAGATCTGTGTAACCTAAAATTTCATAAGCAATATAAATAAAAACAGCTGTTACAGCAGAGGTTACAGTTCCAGGAATTTTGGTTAAATATCCATATCCAAAGAAAGTAGATAACAAAACATTTATTTTTTTCATTGCGTTATTGAGCAGATAACTTCACAAGCTATAGCTTTTTCCTTTCCAATTAATCCAAGTTTTTCTACAGTTTTACCTTTTAGATTAATTAATTTTTTATCAATATTTAATAAATTAGATAAAGAATTGATTATTCTATCTCGATACTTTGATACTTTTGGTTGTTCACATATTAAATTTATATCTAAATTATTTATATAAAAGTTATTATTATTTAATATCTCAACAATAGGCTTTAGCATTTTAGGAGATCTAATATTTTTATATTTTTTTTGATTATCTGGAAAAAAAGTACCAATATCTTTTTTTCTCATTGCTCCAAGTAAGGAATCTATTATTGAATGGATAATTACATCCCCATCTGAATGTCCTTTAAGTCCTGAGTGATAAGGAATTTTTATACCACCTAAAAAAAGCTTTTTGTCTTTTATTAACCTATGAACATCAAAACCTATACCAAAATAAGTTTTATTTTTTTTAATATCTTCTATGAATGTAATCTTTTCATTTAAATTTTCACCTTTTATAAATTTTATTTTTAAATTATTTTCAATGAATAGTGTAGCTTCATCCGTAATTTTGTTTTTTTGCTTAATAGATAAATTGTATAAATCTTTGAATTTAAAAGCTTGAGGTGTTTGTGTTAAATAAGAATTTTTTCTATTTAAATTAAATAATTGGTTTTTAATTTTATATTTAATAGAATCTTTTGAAGCTATGACAGGTACCACTGCTTTATTATTTTTTAGTGATTTAATTAAATTATTTAAAAGCTTTAGAGTAAAATTCGGTCTCGCAGCGTCATGAATTAATACATTATTTGGTTTTAATTTATTAATATATTTCAAAGCAATTAAAGAAGAATCATGCCTCTCTTTTCCACCTTTTATAACTAAAACATTTTTAGGAAATTTTTCTCTAATACTTTTTTTATTATTAACGACTAATATAATTTTCTTAAAAAGTTTTGATTTAATGGCTTTTTCTAAAGAATGTTTAAAAAGAGCCTTATTTTT
>CACJTS010000015.1 GCA_902596355.1 uncultured Pelagibacteraceae bacterium
ATTAATAACTCCTCTAAATGCTCTTCTTGCCCATCCTCACAAGCTAATAAAAATTCCTTATTATTAAATTTTATACTTACATTTGCCATTTATCTATTTCGTCCAATAGTGTCTCTGTTTCTTGATTAAGTTCGTCAATTTTTTCAGAGAATTCAATTTGTTTTCTTTCTTCTAGTTTTTCTTTATTTTCCATATCCTCAAGTTTTTTTACAAGATTTTGGTTTTCATCGAGCAATGTTTTATACTTCTCCTCTATCTGATTTTTTTCAATTTCTAATTGATTTTGTTTAACACTTAAATTTTCAATATTTTTTTGTAATTCAGGATTTGTTAGATCTAAATTTCTTAATTCTTCTAATGCAATATTTAATTTTTTTTCTTTTTCGTTTATAGAATTCATATATATATGTTTATATTATTAAATAGATTCTTCTTAGTCTAGTCAGGATAATTTTGAGCAAACTACACAATGATTTAGCTAATTGCATCAGATTTTTATCAATTGATGCTGTACAAAAGGCAAATTCGGGTCACCCTGGAATGCCAATGGGAATGGCAGATGTTGTAACCGTTCTTTTCAAAAATTTTTTGAAATTTAATCCAAAGAATCCAGATTGGTTGAATAGAGACAGATTTGTTTTGTCTGCTGGTCATGGTTCAATGCTTCTATACTCTTTGCTATATCTCACGGGTTACAAGAGTGTAACAATTAACAAAATCAAAAGATTTAGGCAGCTTAATTCAATTTGTGCTGGACATCCTGAATATCATCCAAAAACAGGTATTGAAACAACAACAGGCCCCCTCGGACAAGGTATATCTAACGCGGTTGGTTTTGCAATTGCTGAAGAAATTTTAAAAAATAAGTTAGGAAAAGATTTAATTAATCATAAAACTTATGTTTTAGCTGGAGATGGATGCTTAATGGAAGGAATAAGTCATGAAGCGATGAGTTTAGCAGGGCATTTAAAACTTAAAAATTTAGTTATGCTATTTGATAACAATTCAATTTCAATTGATGGTCCAACAAATCTCGCTGTTTCAGATAATTTTAAAAAAAGATTTGAAGGATATGGTTGGGATTATATTTCTATCAACGGTCATAATGAAAAGGAAATTTTTAATGCACTAAAAAAAGTTCAGAAAGCTAAAAAACCTACTGTAATTTCTTGTAAAACAAAAATTGGATATGGTTCACCGAATAAATCAGGAAAGGCATCATCTCATGGAAGTCCATTGGGAACAGATGAAATTAAACTAGTTAGAAAAGCCTTAAATTGGAAACATAAACCTTTTGATATCCCAAATAATTTTTTAAAAGATTGGAGAAAAATTGGCCAAAAAGGTAAAATTTTAGAAAAAAAATGGAATAAATTATTAAAAAGAAAAAAAATAAAATTTAATCAAATTTTAAAAGATAACTTTACTAAAACGCTTAAGAAAGAAAAACAAAATGCAATAAAGGAGCCAAAAAGTTTAGCTACTAGAAAATGTTCAGAAATGACATTGAGCGCATTAACAAAACAAAAAAATAATTTAATTGGTGGCTCTGCTGATTTAGCGGGATCAAATAATACAAAAACTAAAAACCATAAAATAATTAAGCCTGGAGATTTTACTGGAGACTACATTCACTATGGTGTGAGAGAACACGCAATGAGTGGGGTTATGAATGGTATTGCACTTCATAGTAATCTAATTCCTTATGGAGGTACTTTTTTAATTTTTTCTGATTATTGCAAACCTTCGATCAGATTGTCAGCATTAATGAAAAAAAGAGTTATTTATGTAATGACTCATGATTCTATTGGGCTTGGAGAAGATGGCCCTACTCATCAACCTATAGAACAGCTTTCAGGCCTACGTGCTATACCTAACTTAAATGTATTTAGGCCTTCAGATAGAATTGAAACTATAGAATGTTGGGAACATGCCTTAAAAAGCTCAAAAACACCTAGTGTGCTATCTTTGACAAGACAAAATTTAAATCCAGTAAGAAAAACATACACAAATAAAAACTTATGCTCATTGGGGGCTTACGAGGTTTTAAGAACAAACAAAAAAATTAATCTAACAATATTAGCGAGTGGATCTGAAGTTAATCTAGCAATAGAAGTTAGCCATAAATTAGCCAAAGATAAAATATATTCCAAAGTGATATCAATGCCTTGTATGGAACTTTTCGAATTACAATCAAAATCTTATAAAAATAAAATTTTAAAAGAAACAAAATTTAAAATATCGATTGAAGCTGGATCAAGTGATTGTTGGAAAAAATATGTAGGTGATAACGGTATTACTTTTGGTATTAATGAATTCGGAAAAAGTGCACCCTATAAAGATATTTATAAATATTTTGGACTAGAGAGCACAAACATTAAAAATATTACTAAAAAATTAGTAAAAAAATAAAATGACAATTAAAATTGGAATTAACGGTATGGGACGGATTGGTCGTATGGTTGTTAGATCAATTGTTGAAAGTAAAAATAAAAATTTAAAAATTAATCATATAAACAACAGATCAAATTCAGAAGCTACATCTAAATTAATCAAATACGATTCTATACATGGAAAATTAAATGCTGATATAGATTTTGATCTGAATCATTTAATAATTAATAAAAATAAAATTTCATTTTCTCAAGAAACAAAAATTGAAGACATAGATTGGAAAAAAAATGATGTTGATTATGTTTTTGAATGTACTGGAAAATTTAATTCAAAAGAAAAACTTGATGCACATATAGAAAATGGTGCAAAAAAAGTGATCGTTTCTGCTCCATGTAAAAATGCAGATAAAACAATAGTTTTTGGTGTTAATGAAAATATAATTACTAAAAAAGATAAAATAATATCTGCAGCGTCATGCACCACCAATTGTCTAGCGCCAGTAACCAGTGTTCTTGATGAAAATTTTGAAATTGAAAAAGGTTTTATGACTACAATTCATGCATTTACTAGTGATCAGAGAATTTTAGATAATTCTCACAAAGATCCTAGAAGAGCAAGATCTGCGAGTCAATCAATAGTACCAACCTCAACAGGAGCTTCGAAAGCAATAGGAGAAATAATACCAAACCTCAAAGGGAAACTAGAAGGTGTTGCGATGAGAGTACCTACTCCTAATGTTTCTCTTGTTGAATTAGTTTTTTGTACAAAAAAAAATATTAATATAAAAAAAATTAATGATGCCTTTGAACAAGCGTCAAAAAATAAATTAAAAAATATATTAGAAGTTACTTATGAAAAACTAGTATCTATAGATTTTAATCATCATTCTGCTTCTGCAATAGTAGATGCTTCTTTAACAAATGTAGTTGGAAGCAATATGGGTAAAATATCAGCCTGGTATGATAATGAATGGGGATTTTCCAACAGAATGTGCGATATTGCTGAAACTTTGCATAAAATCTCTTAATGAGAAGCATTATAAACGAAAAAAATCTAAACAATAAAAAAATATTATTAAGACTAGACTTAAATGTTCCTTTGGAAAAAGATAAGATAAAGGACACAACAAGAATAGATAAAATTCTTCCGACTTTAAATTTTTTGATCAAGGAAAAAGCAAAAATTATAATTTTATCTCATGTGGGTAGACCTAAAGGTGAAATTGTTAAGGAACTATCCCTAGAACCAATTTGTAAAGAATTACAAAATAAATTAGGAAAAAAAGTAAAACTTATTACTGAAAATATTAAAGAAATAAAAAGTAAAAATTTATTAAATAATTATAATGATGAAATATTAATTTTAGAAAATATTAGATTTTATTCTGAGGAAGAACAAAATGATAATAAATTTGCCAAACTTTTATCAAATCTTGGAGATATATATGTAAATGATGCTTTTTCTTGTTCACATAGAGCTCATGCTTCAATTAATCAAATTCCAAAATTTATGCCCTCGTTTTCTGGATTACAGCTAGATTTAGAAGTGAATGCGCTAAATAAAATAACTTCTGAAATTACCAGACCAATTACTTGTATTATTGGAGGGTCTAAAATTTCAACTAAGATTAATGTTATTAAAAATTTAATTACTAAATTTGATAACATTATAATTGTTGGGGGTATGGCGAATAACTTTATAGAATATTTTGGAAATAGTGTTGGAAATTCTATTAAAGAAACAAATTGTGATAAAATAATTGAAGAAATCATCTATCTTTCAAAAAAAGAAAAATGTAGAATTATCTATCCAGAAGATGTGGTTGTATCTAAAGATTTAAATGGATCTCCTCAAAAGAGAGAGTTGAGCGAAATATTATCTGATGAAATAATATTGGATATTGGTCCAAAAACTATAGAAAAAATTACAAAAATTATTGATAGTAGTAAAACAATACTTTGGAATGGACCTGCAGGATATTTTGAAAATCCAAATTTTGCTTATGGAAGCATTCAAATAGCAAAAAAAATAATTGAAAATAATAAATCAAACAAAATTTTTTCAGTTGTTGGTGGTGGGGACACAGTCTCTTTATTAAATAATTTAAACTCTGTTAATAAGTTTAATTTTGTTTCAACTGCAGGTGGAGCTTTTTTAGAATATCTTGAAGGTAAAAACCTTCCTGGTATAACCGCACTAAATTAAAATGTCTGAATTAAATAAAATTGCACTTAAAATAATTTCCAATGGCAAAGGTATACTTGCTGCTGATGAAAGCAATGGGACCATGACAAAAAGACTTGAAGCAGTAAATGTCAAATCAACCGAAGAAAATAGGCTTTCCTTCAGAGAAATTCTTTTTTCATCGGAGGGAATGAAGAATTGTATAGGTGGTGTTATTCTTTTTGATGAAACCATAAATCAAATTTCAAGTTCAGGAAAATCAATACCTGATTTAATATCTAGTTCAGGTGCGGTCCCTGGAATTAAAGTTGATACTGGTGCCAAAGATTTGGCAAATTCCCCTGAAGAAAAGATTACAGAAGGATTAGATGGTCTAAGGGATAGATTAAAAAAATATTATGATCTTGGAGCAAGATTTACAAAATGGAGGGGTGTCTATTGTATTAGTGAAAAATATCCAAGTAAGCTAGCAATCAGTTGTAATGCTCATGCACTTGCTAGGTACTCTGCACTAGTTCAAGAAAGCGGGATGGTTCCAATAGTAGAACCCGAGGTATTGATGGATGGAAATCATTCAGCTGATAATTGTTTTAATAAAACATCAGAAGTCATTAAAAAATGTTTTGAGGAACTAATTTTACACAATGTTGATCTCTCAGGAATAATATTAAAACCAAATATGATTTTACCAGGAAACCTTTCAAAAGACAAAATTTCTAGTGAAGAAGTTTCCATTAAAACTTTAGAATGCCTTAAAAATTCTGTACCCAGTGAAGTTCCTGGAATGGCTTTTTTATCTGGGGGACAATCTGAGATAGAGGCTACAGAAAATTTAAATTTGATAAATAAAAATAATAATACAAATTTTATAATGACATATTCATATGGAAGAGCTCTTCAACAAAGTGCTTTAAAAGTTTGGTCTAATGATATTAAGAATGTAGAAGCTACTCAAACTACTTTTAATCATAGAGCTAAAATGTGTACCTTGGCTGCTCAAGGAAAATGGTCTAACGAACTTGAAAATAAATAAACAAAAATTTATTTATCTTATTTCTCCTAACAAAATACCTAGCAATTTCTATAACAATTTAAAGTTGGTTTTAAAAACCAGAAAAGTAAGTTTTTTTCAGCTTAGACTTAAAAATTACTCTCAGAATAAGAAAATAATGATTGGAAAAAAAATTAAAAATATTTGTAAAAGAAATAAAGTAAAATTTATAATTAATGATGATCCTATACTTGCTTTAAAATTAGATGCAGATGGTTGCCATCTTGGTCAAAAAGATATGAATATTAAGACAGCAAAGAATAAACTTGGTAAAAAAATTTTAGGAATTACTTGTCATAATTCTATAAATCTAGCAAAAAAAGCAATTAAAGCTAAAGCTGATTACATTGCCTTTGGTGCTTTTAATCAATCTAAAACCAAAAAAACTAAGTATATAGCCTCTGTAAAGATTTTAAATAAAGTTAAAAAATTTACAAAAACTCCAATTGTAGCTATTGGTGGAATTAATTCTGAAAATTATAAAAATCTATTATTGAACAATGCTAATTTTTTAGCTATTTCAGGCTACATTTGGAAAAATAAAAAATACAAACCCTGGCAAGCAATAGAGAGACTTAAATGAAAATAAATGCTGGTGAAATTAGAGTAGGAATGCTTTTGGAATATAAAAATGATTTATGGCAAGTTTTAAAAACTCAACACGTTAAACCAGGAAAAGGTGGTGCATTTGCTCAGATTGAAATGAAAAGCGTAAACAAAAATACAAAGTTAAATGAAAGATTTAGATCGAGTGAAACAGTTGAAAAAGCCTCTTTAGAGGAAACAACTTTTAATTATCTTTATAGTGATGAAAATAATTTTTTTTTTATGAATCCTAAATCATTTGAACAAATAGAAATCAAAAAAGAACTTGTTGGAGAAAAAGGAAAACTTTTGTCAGAAAATTTAGAGGTTTCTGTAAATTTTTATAACGATAGTCCTATTTCAATTGAATTACCTAACCAAGTAAAATGTAAAATTGATTCAACTGATGCCGCTCTAAAAGGACAGACCGTGTCCTCATCCTATAAGCCAGCCACTCTTGATAATGGTTTAAACATTCAAGTGCCTCCATTTATAGAGTCAGGTGATGAAGTTATAATTGATACTAGAAATTTAGAGTACGTAAAAAAAATATAAAAATGATTTCAATATCATCTAACTTAAATATAATGATCAAAGCTGCTGAAAAAGCTTCAAAATCAATAATTAGAGATTTCGGTGAAGTTGAAAAATTACAGGTATCTAAAAAAGGACCAAATGATTTTGTTACAAAAACTGACAAGCAAGTTGAGAAAGTTTTAATTGAAGAACTGTCTAAAATTAAGAAAAATTATTCATTTCTTTCAGAAGAAGTTGGAACAATAAAAAATAAAGATAAAGAAAATGTTTGGATAATTGATCCTATTGATGGAACTACAAACTTTCTTCATGGAATCCCACATTTTGCAATTTGTATTGCTCTCCAATCTAAAGGAGAAATAGTAAGTGGTTTAATTTTTGATCCTATTAAAGATGAAATGTATTATTCAGAAAAAAATAAAGGAGCCTTTTTAAATAATCAAAGATTGAGAGTATCCAAAAAAAGCTCATTAGATAATTGTTTGTTTTCTAGCAACCATGAAGGAGTAAAATTTAGCGATTTTAACATGAGATATTCTGGATGTGCTTCATTAGATTTGGCTTATGTAGCATCAGGAAGATTAGATGGTTTTTTTCATAACAAAATTAATATTTGGGATGTTGCTGCAGGAGCTTTGATGGTTGAAGAAGCGGGAGGAGTTGTAAATGATTTAAATAAATTTAATAACAATAACATAAATATTAGGGCTTCTAGTGGAGTAATTAGTGATAAAATGCTTGAAAAATTAAAGAACTTTTAATTGTGTTCTAAAAATCTTTTGCTATAAGTCTCGATATGAAAAAAGACATCCATCCAAACTACCATACTATTAAAGTAGAAATGACAGACGGTACTCAATTTGAAACCAAATCAACTTGGGGTAAAGAAGGTGAAGTATTAAAATTAGAGATTGACCCAAAATCACATGCAGCATGGACAGGTGGAAAACAAAAGCTAATGGATAAAGGCAGAATAAGTAAATTCAATAAAAAATTCCAAAATTTTAAATCAGAAAAGAAAAATTAAATGTCAAATGCACCATTAATGCCAATGGCCACTGCTGTTTGGTTAGTTGAAAATACAACTTTAACATTTAAACAAATTGCCAATTTCTGCAAATTACACGAGGTAGAAATTCAAGGAATTGCGGATGGAGAAGTGGCTAAAGGAATAAAAGCATATAACCCAATAATTTCGGGACAACTATCGAGAGAAGAAATTGAATTATCATCTAAAGATGAAAATAGACCACTGCATATTAAAAGTAGTGATATTGAAATTTCTAATAATGAAAAAAAAATCAAAAAATATATACCTCTTTCAAAAAGACAAGACAAGCCAGATTCGGCACTATGGTTAATTAAGCAACATAACATATTAAAAGACTCACAAATTGCAAAATTAGTTGGAATTACTAAAAATTCTGTAACATTAATAAGAAACAAAAGTTATTGGAACTACAATAATCTGAACCCCAAAGACCCTGTTGCATTAAATTTATTCGCTCAAAAAGATTTAATAGAAGCAATAGAGAAAGCTGAAAGAAGAGTTAAAAGAGAGAAAAAGGAAAAAGAAAAACAAAATAAAGCTAATCTGTCATCAGCATGATAAATAAATTGAATAGACATAAATTTATAAAAGTGATATCAAACGGCTTTTTTGGAGGTAGTTATTAAAATAGAAGTTAAAGATAATAATATTGAACAAGCTTTGAGAGTTTTAAAACGTAAACTTCAAAGAGATGGTTTTTTTAAAGTAATTAAATTAAAAAATACTTATGAAAAGCCTTCTGAGAAGAAAAAAAGAATTCTTCAAGAAAATATTAAAAGAGTTAAAAAGTTAAACAAACTTAAAAATAGAATTTAATTTACCGCGGGGTGGAGCAGTCTGGTAGCTCGTCAGGCTCATAACCTGAAGGTCGGCGGTTCAAATCCGTCCCCCGCAACCAAATTGATTAAATTTTAAATTTTGATTTCTTACTATCAATCAAAAAAGCTTGAACTGTTTCAGTTGTAAGTTGATTGAATGATTTTCCAAATTTTTCAATTTTTTCAATAATTTTTGGAGGTATAGTAATTATATGACAACCTAATTGTTTTGCTTGAGTATAGTTATAAGGTTCTCTAACACTTGCCCACAAAATTTCTACATTTTTAAATTTTTTAGCCATCTTTATGCTTTTTTTAAATTCAGGCACAGGATCTTTGCCTGCATCTCCTGCTCTACCTGCAAATATAGAAATAATTACTTTTGTTTTCTTGTTTATTTGCTTCAAAATTTTTTGTGTTTGTTTTGCTGTATATACTGCAGTTATATTTAATTTTATATTCTGATGATTTAATTCTTTAATTACTCTTCCAGTAAATTTATTCTTTGAATTCACTACAGGAACCTTAACGTATATATTTCTTCCCCATGTATTTATTTTTTTTCCCTGATCTATCATACTATTAAGATTGTCAGCAAATACCTCAAATGATATTGGTTTATATTTACATACTTTCAGTATTTCCTTAGAATATGAGTGATAATCTTTTGCACCAGCTTTTCTCATCAAGCTTGGATTAGTGGTAAAGCCTTGTACGATTTTTTTTTTATTAAATTTTTTAATCGAACTTAAGTCTGCAATATCACAAAAAATTTTTGTAGCCATTATATCTGTAGATTTTTCGTAATATCCTCTGTCATCTTTTTGGCGTCAGCAAATAACATAAGGGTATTTTCTTTATAAAAAAGATCATTATCGATACCTGCGTAGCCTGGTGATAAGCTTCTTTTTACAAATAAAACAGATTTACATTTCTCAACATCAAGAATAGGCATGCCGAATATTGGGCTTTGAGGATCAGTTTTTGCAACTGGATTAGTCACATCATTAGCTCCGATTACAAAAGCAACATCTGCATTTGCAAAATCGTTATTTATTTCCTCTAATTCAAATACTTCATCATAAGGTACGTTTGCCTCTGCTAATAATACATTCATGTGTCCCGGCATCCTACCTGCAACAGGGTGAATAGCATAAGACACTTTAATATCATTTTTTTTTAGTGTATCGACCATTTCTCTTAAAGCATGTTGAGCTTGTGCAACTGCCATTCCATATCCAGGAACAATTATGACTGATGAGGCATTTTTCATTAAAAAAGCAGCATCATCTGCATTTCCACTTTTAACTGGTCTTTGTTCTTTAGTAGAGTTATCTTTTGCATCTTCGGTTGCGCCAAATCCTCCCAAAATGACATTAAAAAAAGAGCGGTTCATCCCTTTGCACATAATATAAGATAAAATTGCACCTGATGATCCAACAAGTGCACCTGTTATAATTAATGCTGTATTTTCTAAAGTAAATCCAATACCTGCTGCGGCCCAACCCGAATACGAATTAAGCATAGAAATTACTACAGGCATATCTGCTCCACCAATTGGTATAATTAAAAGAAAACCTATTAAAAATGAACAAGCTAATAGTATCCAAAATAAATTAGACGACTGTGTTGAGCACAATAAATAAATTAAAACAACTATTGATATCAATATAATTGCATTTAAAGGGTGTTGTCCTTTAAATATAATTGGAGATCCAGACATTATTCCCTGTAATTTAAAAAACGCAATTACTGAACCTGAGAATGTTATGGCTCCAACCGCAGCACCAATAGACATTTCAATCAAACTACCCAGTTTTATATTTCCTGGTGTGCCTAGATTAAACGCTTGAGGATTTAAAAAAGCAGAAATTGCTACAAATACGGCAGCAAGTCCAACTAGACTATGAAAACCAGCTACTAATTCTGGCATAGCTGTCATTGGGATTCTGTAGGCTATGAATGCACCAATTGATCCACCTACTAAAACAAATATGAGTACAAAGATAAATCCAGTAGAAAAATTGCCTATGGATAAGAATGTTACTGTTATGGCAATAATCATTCCTAAAATACCAAACAAATTACCTTGTCTAGATGTTTCAGGTGAAGACAAGCCTCTTAGAGCAAGAATAAACAAAACACCAGAAACCAAATAAAAAATTGCAGACAAGTTTGCAGATATCATTATTGTTTATCCTTTTTCTTTTTTTTGTACATCGCTAACATTCTTTGGGTTACAAGAAATCCTCCAAAAATATTGATTGCAGCTAAAGCTACAGCTAAAAAACCAAAAATACTTGAAACATTAAAAACACTATCTGAATTTGCTGATAAACCTGCGATTATAGCTCCAACTATGATTACAGAGGAAATTGCATTGGTGACGGACATTAAAGGTGTGTGTAAAGATGGTGTAACACTCCATACAACATAATATCCAACAAATATTGATAGAATAAATATGCTTAGTCTGAATATTAAAGGATCTATTTCCATAATTATTTTATTAACGTCTTTTCTATAATTTCATCTTTTAGATCAATATTTATTTTTTTACTCTCTTTATCGATTAAATTATCAACAAAGTTAAAAATATTTTTGGCATACAAGTTTGAAGCCGAAACAGGAAGCTTGTTTAAAATATTACTCTCACCCATTATTTTTACTCCGTTTTTTTCAATAATTTTATCCATTTCTGTAAAAGCTGTATTGCCCCCTTGAATTGCTGCTAAATCATAAATTACTGATCCCGCTTGCATGTTTTCAATCATATTATGCTTAATTATTAAAGGAGCTTTTTTGCCTGGTATCAAAGCTGTACAAATTACTATATCAATTTTTTTTAAAGTTTCAGATAAAAGTTCTTCTTGTTTTTTTTTAAAATCTTCTGAAGTTTCTTTTGCGTAACCTCCCTCAGTTTCTAAATTTTCTGAACCCTCCACAGTTAAAAATTTACCACCTAAACTTTCAACTTGCTCTTTTGAAGCCATCCTTACATCAGTAGCAAAAACTATAGCACCCATTCTCTTAGCAGTTGCTATTGCTTGTAACCCTGCAACACCTGCTCCAACTACTAAAACTTTTGCGGCTGGAATTGTGCCGGCTGCTGTCATCATCATTGGTATAGCTTTTTCAAAATTTGCAAAAGTCTCTATCACTGCTTTATAACCAGCAAGGTTTGCTTGAGAAGACAGTATATCCATAGATTGAGCCCTAGTAATTCTTGGAAGCAGTTCTAATGAAAAAATATTAATTTTTTTTTTTGCTAAATTTTCTAATTGTTCTTTATTCTTGTAAGGATTTAAAACTCCAATTAATGTCTGGTTTTCCTTAATGTTTAAAGTTTTATCATCAGATAACATTCCAAGTTGAATAATTATATCAGATGCATTTAAAATTTCAGATTCATCTTTTAAAATCTTAGCACCCATTTCTTTGAAATACTCATCTTTAAAACCTAAATGAGATCCATAATTTTCAATTAAACTTACTTCTAATCCAAGAGAGTTGTATTTTTTAATTAAATCAGGCGTTATAGCTATTCTTTTTTCTAAACTCTGGTTTTCTAATATAGATCCGATTCTCATGTATGGATCTTACAATAAGAATATTGCCATTAATACCAAAACACATACAACAGCGACAGTTCCCCACAGAACAAATTTTGTAAAGTTATTCCAAGTATTTTTATGGTTTTCATTGTCCATAAAATTTATTTCTGTCTAGCTTTAAATTTTGGATTTGTTTTATTGATTACGTAAACTCGACCTCTTCTTCTAACTAACTTAGAATTAAGATCTCTTTTTTTTATTGATTTTAATGAACTTTTTATTTTCATAGTTTAATAGATTTTAGCCTGGCAACGTCCTACTCTTCCATGTCTTAAGACAAAGTACCATCGGCGCAGAAAGGCTTGACTTCCGAGTTCGGAATGGGATCGGGTATTACCCTTTCGCAAAAATTACCAGGCGAAGTTTGTATACTAACATATACAAATTAAGTAAAGATTTAATTAAACAAGATTAATTAAAAAATAGCCTATTTTTAATGACTTTTTAAATAAATTTCTCTACTCAAATTAATATAGTCTTTATATAAATTTAATTTAATCTTTACAAAATGTTCAATTTATTATTTGTTTCATTTCTAGGTGTAATAATAACACTGCCCTTTGGTTATTTGTTCTTAAAAAACCAGGAAAAAACAATTAGCAATTATTCAAAAATTCTTCTTTATGGAATAATAGTTATTTCATTCATTTCAATTTTTTTAAACTTTTTTACTCCTTTAAATCAAATAATTTGTACATTAATTATTCTAATTTCTATATTAATAATCTTTAAGAAGAAAAACTTTTTCTTTAATCTTGTTTTTTTAAAATTTTCTATAATTGCTTCATTAATTATTTTTATTTTACTATTTAATAGCACTGTGTATAGGCCTGATGCATATTTATATCACCTACCATTTATTGATATATTAAACGAGTTTAAAATTATTATTGGAATAACAAATTTACACCACAGATTTGGGCATACTTCTATTTTACAATACACTTCAGCGATTTATAATAATTTGATATTTTTTGAAAAAGGAATATTTTTGCCTTCTGCATTAATAGCTAGTTCTATAATTTTAAACTTTTCATCTCAATTAGGTAATTATATAAAGAAAAAATACTTCAATATTCATTTTTTTTATTTACTTTTCATAACAATATTTATTGCTTACAAAATGAATAGATATAGTGAGTATGGAAATGACTATCCTGCACATTTTATATTTTACTATATTGTTTCAGAAATAATCTTAAGTTTTAAAAATAAAAATAAAAATTTTTCTGATTTATTTTTGATCTCAGCTTTTATTTTAATGAATAAATTAAGTATGATTTTTTCAATGATGCTACCTTTTTTGATTCTGAATAAAATTGATAAAGAAAAACTATTTAATTATAAAAATTATTTTACAACTATATTTTTATTAATTTGGATAATTAAAAACACACTAATATCAGGGTGTTTATTTTATCCAATTTCAAAAACTTGTTTAGTGGATTTACCTTGGGCTAATATTTATAAAACAAATAAAGTTTCTATCGAAACAGAGGCTTGGTCAAAAAGTTGGAATAATGAGAAAAACCCTAAACTTTTAAATCAAGAAGTTTATATAAAAAATTTTAATTGGATAAATACTTGGAGTAAAAATCATTTTAATAAGATTGGTAAAATTCTTTTCCCGTACCTAATTTTTTTAATATTAATTACTTTTTATATTGTCACTACATCAAAAAAAACAAACAAAAAAATAAACCATGGAAAAGAATTACAATTAATTCTACTACTTATAATTTTAACGACACTTTGGTTTATAAAAATTCCACTATTTAGATTTGGTTTTTCATATTTAGTTTGTCTAATCTCGCTATTTTTAGCAATTATTTGCGTTAGATATAAAAATTATGAAAATAAAAAAATTTTTTTTTCATTACTTCTTTTTTGCATGATTGTATTTATTGGAAAAAATTTGTTACGAGTTGAAAATTATTTTACTGAAAATACCTCAAATATTTGGCCTAAAATAAAAATTCAAAAAAATAAAAATAAAAATAAATTAAAAAAAGTTGATTTAGGTGAAATCAAATATTATGAAAGCCTAGCAGAATGTGGATATGGTTTTGCACCTTGTACACATTATAAGAGTTTAAATTTAACTTCTAGAAACTATAAATCATTTAAAGCAATTATCGATAATGAAAAAAATAATTAAAATATTTTTTTAGACCATGTTTGTGGTGTAAGCTCATTGTCTATTTCTATATCATAATTATAGACAAATTTCTTAACCCCTTTTTCTTGAATATACTTAACCATTCTTTCTAAAGAACTATTTACATCAAATTCAGTTTTGTACCCCAGTAATTTCCTGGCCTTTTCAGCAGAACAATTTGAATACTTAACTTCATTTGTTCTATCAGGATAGTATAATGGCTCTTTGTTAAACTTTAAAATATTTGAGATTTTTTTATATAACTCATTTACAGAAATATAATTTTCATCTGGACCAATATTAAAAATTTCAGATTTTATTTTTTTGTCTGTAGTTAATTTATCTATACAATAAATGCAATCATCAACATCAGAGAAAGATCTTGTTTGTTCGCCGTCTCCATAAATAACTGGTTGCCTGTTTTGTAACATTAAGTTTATCATTATTGATGCTACATTTCTAAATGGGTCATCATATTTTTGTTTTGGTCCTAAAATATTATGTGGGATTGCTATATTATATTCAATACCATGAGTTTCGGATAAATTAATTAAAACTTTTTCTGCAGCTAATTTTGCAATTCCATAAGGGTCTACAGGATTAGGAGTATCATTTTCATGAAAAGGTTGATTTATATTTCCATATCTTGCCATTGATGAACAATAGACCACCCTTTTTACCTTTTGCATTACAGCAGCAGTAAAAACTGAAACAGACCCTGAAAAAATATTTTTTGTAATTAAATATGGAGAAAAAACAGATAATCCCTCATGTGCATATGCTGCAGCATGAATTACAACGTCTACATTTTTAAAATATTTATTATTTAATTTTAGATCTTCACAATCATACTTATAAAAATTTATTTTTGAATTTAAATTTTCAGTATCTCCCCCAACTAAATTATCATTACCACTTACTTTAAAACCTTTTTTTAAGTAATAGTCAGCTAAATTTGAACCCAAAAATCCTGCGACACCAGTTATAAAAATATGCACAAATTTTTCTTTAATGTTTAATAAAAAAATTTACTATTAACCTATTTTCAATGAAAAAAAAAACAATTATTATTGGATTATTAATATTAATTTTTGCATTTGCAGGATCTTTTTCTTTTATTAAAAAAGCTAGAGAGAATAGAAGTTGGCCATTTAATTCATCTTTAGGAAATTATTTACCCAAAAGTGTAAAATACTTCGCATATAAATACACAAATCCAGATGAAAATATTATTGAAACACATTTTTATGACCTAAAAGTAGATTATTACTCAATTCCCAGTTCTAACTCAGTCGGGAATGGAGGTGGCATAGATATTTTTGAAAAAAATAAGATGCTTGTTTTGCTTGATAATGGTGAAATATTTTTTTTTGATACAAAAAAAAATGATTTCGATAAAACTAATAATTTAAAATTAAAAGAAAATTATGCATCTATTAGAGACATTAACTATGAAAACAAGGAACTCTTAATTTTAGGAGTAAAAGATCTAAATAATAATTGTTCAGCAATAATTTTGGACAAATATTTTAAAATAGTATCAGATGGCAAAATAGATTTTGAATATAACAATACAATCTGGATGTCAGAAAAATACTGCAATGATATTCTAGTAAATAATGCTGGAGGAAGAATAGTTAATTTAAATAATAAAATATATATATCAACTGGTTATTTTACTCCTTATGTTTTTTCAGGAATAAATTATTTTCCACAAGATAGCAAAAGTTCTTTTGGTAAAATTATTCAGATAAACAATGATGGAAGTAGTTCTATTTTTAGCAAGGGGCACAGAAACCCTCAAGGCTTATTTATTTACAATAATGAGTTTATTTTATCATCCGAGCATGGACCAAGAGGTGGTGATGAATTAAATTTGATAAAAAAAAATAATAATTATGGATGGCCTTGTGAAACAGCAGGCTCTTTATACAGTTATGAAAATACTGGATTAAAAAAAGAAATTTGGCTTAGTAAAGAAAAATTAAAAGAGTATGGTTGTGAGAGTAATAAAAAATACATAAAACCAATTTATACTTGGACCCCATCAATTGCTGCCTCACAAGGAATTCATTACCGAGGTGATTATTTTGATATATTCAAAGACAACATTATACTTGGATCATTAGGTGGGTTATCTTTATTTAGGATGATTCTTGATGATGAAAAAATTATAAATATAGAGAGAATAATTATAAATGAGAGAATTAGAGATATATCAGAAAGTTATGAGGGAAAAATAATTTTATATACTGATGGTGGAAGTTTAATTATTCTGTCTAAAAGTAAATAATTGAATTAATTATTTTTTAAATGAATACTTAAATATACAATACAACGCTATAAATGCATCTTTAAAACCAATTTTTTTTCCTTCAGCATAACTTCTACCTCTATACTTTATTGGTACTTCGTAAAAAATATATTTTTTTTTTGCTAATTTAATTGTAATTTCTGGTTCAATTCCAAATGATTTTTCCTCAAGGTTTATATTTTTTATTACTTCATTTTTAAATAGTTTAAAACCAGTTTCCATATCTGTCATATTTAAATTTGTAAAAAAATTACAAACTAATGTTAAGATTTTATTTGCAACAGAATGCCAAAAAAATAATAGTCGATTATATTCTGATCCACCAAGAAACCTTGATCCATAAACAACATCTGCACCTGCTTCGTTAAATGGTTTTATTAGCTTTGAGTATTCAGAAGGATCGTATTCTAAATCCGCATCTTGAATAACGATAATTTGATTAGATGCCTTGGTAATTCCAGTTTTTAAGGCCTCTCCTTTTCCAAGATTTTTATTATGTTTCAATAAAATTATATTATCAAATTTACTTAAGGTATCTAGCAACTTTGAAGTATTATCAGTAGAACCATCATCGATTACAATTATTTCTTTAGAAATATTTTCTAAATTTAGGTCTAAAACTTTCTGAATTACTTTTAAAATAGTTTTTTCTTCATTATAACAAGGAATTATAATTGAAATAGAACTAATCATTTCTTAGCTTATATTAAAGATAAATATTAATTTATTTAAGTTAAAATAATATTTATATGATATCAGATTAAAATGAAACTCACTAATCAATTAATAATATTAATTTTTTTAGTTTTTGTAACCTTAGCTGAGATTAACTTTTTTTTATTTAATCTATCTGGAATAGATCAAATTAGACATTTATCATGGGTATATTTCTTAGCTAATTCTGATCACTTTTTGCCTATAGGTTTTTTTAAAAACCCTGAAATAATTTATTATGACACATATGGTTTTGTTTATGAATTATTAAGATATTCCTATAAAGATGTAGGACA
>CACJTS010000016.1 GCA_902596355.1 uncultured Pelagibacteraceae bacterium
TATGCAGAAATAACTCTTAAGCTTGGAACTACTGGTAGATTGGGTATGCCAATTGGCGATGCAATAGATCAGGCACTTATACCGGCTATGGAGAAAGCATCTGGAGGTAAAATGAAAATTGAGCCTCATTATCAAAGAAGCTTATGCGCAGAGCAAAAATGTGGAGAACAAGCTAACCAAGGACTTATAGCTTTGTGGACTAGTTCTACTGCAAACTACGGTAACTTTGGGTCAGAATTAGCAATTTTCGATTTGCCTTTTATTTTCAAATCACTAGAGGATGCCAAAAGAATATCAGATGAATGGTTAGCTGAAAGACAGTGTAAACTAGCTCTTGAGAATGCTGGTCACATTTGCCTTTCTGTATATTCAAGTGGAGGATTTAGACAGCTTGGAAATGCAACTAAACCTGTTCATGAACCAGATGACATGAAAGGACTTAAGTGGAGAACTACTAAGAGTCCAGTTGAGTTCATGCTTGTTAAAAATTGGGGTGCAACACCAACACCTTATGACTGGAGTCAATTATATCAAGGTCTTCAATCAGGTGTTGTTGAAGGTCAGTATGTTGCTAGTCCATGGCAGCATGTAGCAAAACTTCATGAAGTTGCAAAATATTTTACTGAGATTGGAGGAATGTGGTCTGGAAATATTTTAGCGATGGATGCTAAACAGTACAATGCATTGACTGACCAACAAAGAAAATGGTTACACGAAGCAGCTGATGCTTATGGAGAAAAAGTAAACGAGTTGGATAACGCTTGGATTAAAAATGGTGAAGATGCAATTAAAGCATCTGCTAAAGAGTGGTATGTACCAACAGAAGCGGAAATGACTAAGTGGAGAGCAGGTGCAATCGGTGCTTGGTTAGACGCTAAAGGTACTTTTGAACCAGAAGTAGCTAAAAGAGTACTTCTGGAACAAGGTATGGATGGATTTGTAGCTCAGTTAGAGAAAGCTGGAGCTTTATAAATCTTCAAAAAAAACTATGTGAAGACCATTTAGTTCTATTTTAGAATTAGATGGTCTTTACCAAAAAAAAATCATAACTTATTAATATTTATGGAAAGTATTATTTTACTCGTAGTACTCCTTTTTCTAATTCTATTAGGAGCTCCCATTGGTTTTATATTAATACTGATACCATTTGTTTATATTCTTTTAACAGATGCTGTTCCTCTTGTTTTAATTCCTAGTCAAATGTTTACCGCTATAGACTCAGTCCCATTGACCGCCATTGCATTTTTTATGTTAACAGGTGAGTTAATGACAAGCGCAACAATAACAGACCGTTTAGTTGCTTTGAGTAGAGCATTAATTGGACGAATACGAGGGGGGTTGGCTCAAGTTAATGTTTTAGTGAGTATGTTTTTTGCAGGAATGAATGGTTCTGTTGTAGCAGATACCGCAACAGTCGGAGCATTGGTTTTACCAGCAATGAAAAAAGCAGGTTATCCTGCTGCATTTTCAGCTGCTGTTACAGGAGTAAGTTCCACTATAGGAGGGATTATTCCACCTAGTATTATGATGATTGTACTTGCTAATGCTACTGAGATTTCTATTGCATCATTATTTGCAGCTGGGATTGTTCCAGGTGTCTTGATTGGTGTTGTGATCATGGTAATCAATCATTACTTTGCAGTTAAATATAACTTTGAGCGTAGCGATGAACCATTCTCAGTACGTCGTGCTGGTAAAGAATTATATCGTTCTTCATTTGCACTTTTAATACCTTTAGTTTTAGTGGGTTCAGTAATGGGAGGTGTCGCATCTGTTGTTGAGGCAGGAGCCATCACTGCTTTGGTTGCATTGTTTACAGGTGTATTTGTTTATCGAACTATTAAATGGAAAGATTGCACAGGAGCTTTCAGACGAGCATTCCGTAATTCAGCAATGGTTTTTATTATAATAGCTGCTTCAGGGCCTTTTAGTTGGTTACTTACTTCTCTTGGAGCAATTGGTGATCTTGAAGCTTGGCTTCTAGGCTTAGCAGATTCTCCTATATTATTTATTTTAGCTTTAATATTATTTATTTTTCTTCTTGGAACGGTAATGGACTCAGCAGTTAACATTATCATTGTTGGTCCAGTGCTTGTAAATGTTATGTCTCAAGCAGGCTTTCCTGAGGTACAAGCAGCTATGGTTGTAATAGTAGGATTTTTGATAGGATCAGTTACACCACCAGTTGGGGTTGCGTACTTTACATCTGCAACAATAGCACAAGTTCGTTTAGAAAAAGTAGCTATTGCTTTAATTCCTTATCTTGTTGGTCTTTTTTTGCTTTTATTTTTTATATTAGTTGTTCCAGAATTAACAATGTTCCTTCCAAATTTATTGAGTAATTAATGATAAAATTTTTAAACAGTATTGATCGTTTTATTCATCGTATATTGGAAGCTATGTGCTCACTCTTGTTGGCTGCAATGGTTGGTTTCACACTTTACAATGTTACAATGCGATATGTTTTTAATAACCCTCCTGTTTGGGGGGATTTGCTAACAGTATTAAGTAATATATGGTTGATGTTTATAGCACTTTCTTTAACAGCTAGAGATAATGAACATGTAGCTTTAAATTTAATTTATGAAAAGTTACCAGAGCGACTTTCATTATACATACGCCAGTTTTGGAAAATTATGATTATGATAATTGGTGTAGTCTTAATTATTTATGGAATTGAACTTGTAGAGGGTATGCGTGGTAAGTATTGGGAAATGTGGTATTTTGAAATTAGTATGCAAGGTATTGAGTTCAAACCAAATTATATGCCCAAAAAATACGCAGTTGCTATCCTGCCGTTAGCTGGATTTTTGACTACCATTGGTGCTGCCATTGGTTTTATAAAAAAGGTCTAGTTCTTTAAATAACATTTCCTCTTAACCTTTGCCTCTCCAAGGAATAGTCTTATCTATTATTTTTCTTAAAGATATATCAAATAAAAGACCCAGCATACCCATTATGAAAATTGTTATCCAAATAACTTCATACTGAAAGTATTTTTTTGCAACATTTTCAACAAAACCAATACCAGTTGTACCTGCTAAAAACTCTGCAGCAACAAGTGTTCCCCAGCACATACCAACAGCAACTCTAATTCCTGTTAGAATTTCAGGAAGTGAATTAGGGAAAATCACATATCTTAAAATTTGTTTTTTAGTAGCTCCTAATGAATGTGCAGCATGTATTTTTGAAAGCTGTGTTCCTGATGCACCAGCTCTTGCAGAGATAATCATAATTGAAAGTGAGACCATGAATAATAAAAATATTTTACCCGTATTATCTATTCCAAGAACTGAAATAATCAATGGCGCCCAAGCTAATGGTGGAACAGGTCGGTATAATTCGATTAAAGGATCAAAGAAGCCTTTAGCAAATCGATTTAGACCCATAAACAAACCTAATGGTACCCCAATAAGAATTCCAAAAACTAAACCTAAAAATACCCTTAAGAATGAGTCCCATATATGTCCATATGGAACAGGTACTTTAAATAATTTAAAGTCACCAGTGACAACTTTTAAAACGTTACTTTTAAAGTTTTCTTTTACAATTCCATCTTTTGTATGCACTGGATATTCACCAGGCAACATATCTGCTATCCAATCAGGTAAGATAAATCCGATCATTTTACTTACATCAACCATCTCAATCCATAAAAGAGGAATATTTTTGTATCCAACACTTGGTTTAGACATCAATATAAACTTATTAAATGTATCTGATGGTTTAGGTAACCATCTACCTGAACCTTGTTCAGAACATGTTGGTCCACTTGCTACAATTGTACCTGCTGGAAATAGAAGAATATCAATTAATCTTAATCCACCTTGCTCTTTATTTTGTAATTCATCAAACTCCATTATTGCTCCTTGCATTTCATTTAATGCATTAGGAGGATAGATGCTTGCAAACTCTATTCTTCTTGCAATTTTAACAATATTTTTTGCATAGTTAGATGCTATTTCTTCACTATCGTCTAATCCTTTTCTGTAAGCTTTAATATCATCTTTAAGTTGTTTGATTGCACTTTTGAACTGTGGGTTATGGTTTTTTAATTTAAAAAATTTGTCGTCAATTTTTTTTAGTTCTGCTGCAGCTGCATGAAATTTTAAACCTTTATTAGTTTGAGGTGCAGTAGGTATTTCAATGGTATTTTCAATTGTACCGGTTCCAGAATCTATAGTTGTAATTCCCCAGCCACCTTGTTCATCAATAAGTTTCTGTCTCTCAGTTTTTTGTGTATCTGTCTCAAATGGGTAATCTTTCTTTCGGAAATTCGAACTTAGAAGTTTTATTTCTTCTGTCATTTCCTTAAGTTTAATTTTGGTATCCATTTCTATTAGTTCTTCACTTGTTAAAAATGGAATTAATTTAGAAGTTCTATCAATGTAACTTACAAGGATTGTTTTTTGTTGACCATTTAGATCTGGAGATGCTTTTATTTCATTTGCAATTTTTATAAGATTTTTATTTTCAATTTTAATAATCGATGTACTTTTGAATTCTCTTTCTTCAATAGGGAACTGATATTTTAAACCTAATAACGACTCATTAATTTTAGCTACTTGGCATAATTCATTTGCTGATTTTGGATAAAAACCTTTTGCTATATCCCATGAATAATAAAGCCACAGCATCAGGATTGCACTACTACCAACAATTACCCAGTGTGTTCCACCTTTAGCTCTTTCCGGATTACCAAAGACAGCATCAACTTTTTCAGTTCTAATTAATCTTCTTCCATAAAGAATACATCCAATTACAGCTACAAATATTAAGATGGTTACAAATTGGGTTAACATTTAATTTTCTTTCCCCATTATTTCTTCTTCCATATTCCAAATCATGGATAAAATTTCTTCTCTTGTAGATGAAAATTCTTTATTTTTTTTAATTTCTCTTAAGTCTTGTGTAAGACCCATTTCTGCAAATGGAAGATTGTACTCTTTATGTATACGTCCTGGTCTTGGCGCCATTACATACAATCTTTCTCCAAGCAATAATGCTTCTTCAACCGAGTGAGTAATTAAGATAATTGTTTTTCCTGTCTCTTTCCAAATCTTCAAAACTAATGATTGCATTTTTTCTCTAGTTAATGCATCTAAAGCTCCTAATGGTTCATCCATTAAAATTAAATCAGGATCATTTATTAAACATCTTGCAAGCGCAACTCTTTGCTGCATGCCTCCAGATAATTGATAAGTAGGTGTGTTACCAAATCCTTTAAGTCCAACTATATCTAACCAGTCATCAACTTTCTTTGATGTAACTTCAGGATCTTCTTTTTTCATCCTAAGTCCGAAATTTACATTCTCAGCTACTGTTAACCATTCGAACAAAGCACCCTGTTGAAAAACCATTCCTCTTTCAACCCCAGGTCCGTCTATTTCATTATTATTAAGTGTTATTTTTCCTGATGTAGGTCTTAAAAATCCGGCAGTTATATTTAGTAAAGTTGTTTTCCCACAACCAGAAGGACCAAGAACGGTAAGTAATTCTCCTTTTTTTAAAGTAAAGCTTACGTCCTTTAAAGCATGAACTGTTTCTCCTTTTGGAGTTTTAAAAATCATGTTCAGATTTTGAGAAACAAGATCACTCATAACTGCCTTATATTAGAAATTTGATAAAAAAAATAGGCACCAATTAAAAAATCAGTGCCTATTTAAAAAGTTTTAAACCCTTAAAATTATAAAGGTAAGAAACTTGTATCTACAGCTCCTCCTGGAGTTCCCATACCTTTTAGGAAACCATCAAGATTACCACTTTCCATAGATGCTTTTGTTTCTTCTGGAGTTAAGAATTTGAAACCACTTAAAGTGTCTTTCATATCCGCAACTGTCATTTCAGAAGCTTTAGCCATCGAATTCATATCAGCCTTACCAGCTTTGTATCTAGCGTTAGCTTCATGAGTAACTTCGATGAAAGTTCTTAACATACCTGGGTTTTCTTTCATGAATTTATCTGTAACAGAAGTGATATCTATACCTAAGATACCAGCTGCTCTAGCTTCATCTACAGTCAAAAGTCTTGATCCAACTGCAGTTGCTGCTTTGATAGAATTACCACCAAATAAACATGCCATTACAACATCACCGCTTACTAATGCAGCAGCACCTTCTTCTGGGTCCATTTGAATAATGTCCATTTTACCTCTGTCAGCACCAACAACTTTCATACTTTCATCAAAAACGTATTCAGCCATTGTTCCTAATGGAACAGCAACTTTTTTACCCTCTAATTCAGTAGCGTTTGCTTTTGTAATTCCAGAAGCGTTAGATGTTACACAAGTAGTTCCACCCATTCCGTATTCCATAGCAATATCAACTAATTTGATAGGCGCATTAGATTTTACAGCATTTATAAAAGGCACTAATCCTTGTGAGTAAGAAATATCAATATCTCCTGCTAACATTGCATCAGTCATTGCTCCACCATTAGTGAAGTTAGTCCATTTAACTGGTACACCAAGAGCTTTTGCAAAATTTTTCTTCTGCATATCCTCTAGATTTGGGCTTGGCCATTCTAGAAAGTATGCAACTCTAACTTCATTTGCAGCTGAATTAGCAACTGAAATTGATAGGTTAAGTGCAAAAATAGATCCTAGAATAAAACTTAGTATTTTTTTCATTTATTCCCCTATGTTTAATTAATTAAATTCTGGATATTTAAATTCAAATTGTCTCCGAAGTAAAACAAAAAAAGAAACTTATACAATTCCTGGTTGTGTCAATAATGTGGTAGTTAATCCATTTATTTTAGTCTAAAGAGGCCTTAATATTAAATTAAAATATTTTATAGAAAGAAATTTTTATGAGCACACAAAATAAAACAGCAATTCCAAATTCTTTAAATGAGCATTGGATGCCATTTACATCTAACAAAGATTTTAAAGAGAACCCAAGATTAATTGTTGAAGCTAAAGGTGTGTATTTAAAAAATCATCAAGGACAAACTCAAATTGATGCAAGCTCAGGATTGTTTTGCAATCCTTTAGGTCATGGTAGAGAAGAAATTATTGAAGCAATAACAAATCAATTGAAAACTTTAGATTATTGTCAACCTTTCCAACAAGGGTTTGGTGGATCATTTGAATTAGCTACAAGAATTTCAAAACATACTCCAGGAAACTTAAATAGAATGTTTTATACTATTTGTGGTTCAACAGCTGTTGAAACTGCAATTAAAATTGCAATCGCTTATCATAGAGCAAGAGGAGACAGTCAAAGATTTAGATTTGTTGGTAGAGAAAGAGGTTACCACGGTATGAATATAGGAGCGACTTCTGTTGGGGGCATGGTTAATAATGTTAAAACTTTTGCAAGCGTTCTGATGCCAGGTGTTGTTCATATGAGACATACACATTTACCAGAACATAAGTTCGTAAGTGGTCAACCAGAAACAGGTGTTGAGTTAGCAGAAGATTTAGAGAGAATTTGTATGAATTTTGGAGCTGAAAATATTGCAGCTTGTATTGTTGAACCGATTGCAGGATCAACAGGTACATTAGTTCCACCAAAGGGATATTTACAAAGGCTAAGAGAGATCTGCGATAAACATGGAATACTTTTAATTTTTGATGAAGTAATCACTGGTTGGGGAAGAACTGGATCTCCATTTGCATCTCAAGAGTACGGTGTAACTCCAGATATGATGACAATGGCAAAAGCTACTACAAACGGGATTAGTCCAATGGGAGTTGTTGCATGTAAAGAAGATATCTATGATGCAATTGCAGAAAATGCTCCGAAAGGAACGATTGAATTATTCCATGGATATACTTATTCAGGAATTCCAATTTCTGTAGCTGCTGGACTAGCAGTACAGGATATTATTGAAAAGGATGATATTTTTAACAGAGCAAAAAATTTAGCACCTTATTTCCAAGAAGGGTTGATGTCTTTAAAAGATATCGATGTTGTTGATAACATTAGAGGTTATGGAATGATGGGTGGAATTGATATTGTAATGGATAAAAAACCAGGAGCAGCAGGATTTACTTGTTTCAAACATTGTTATGAGGCAGGAGTAAATTTTAAAGCTACAGGTGATTGTTTAATCATTGCTCCAATGTTTATTTGTGAAAAAAAACATATTGATGAGATAATTGAAAAACTTCGAACAGGAATAACAAATTACGCAAAGAGTAAAAAGAATTAATTTTCGTTTATGAAAATTGGAGTTCCTAAAGAAATAAAACCACAAGAAAATAGAATTGGTTTAACACCAGATAGTGTTAAAACTTTAGTTTCAGAAGGTCATGAGGTTTTAGTAGAAAACAATGGTGGATTTGAAGCTGGTTTTGAAAATGATCAATATTTAAAAGCTGGAGCTAAAATTACTGATACAGCTACTGATATTTTTAATGACTCAGAAATAATAGTTAAAGTTAAAGAACCACAAAAAGAAGAAGTAGATATGATAAGAGAAAATCAAATTGTATATACCTACCTTCATTTAGCTGCCGCAAAAGAATTAACCGAGGGATTAATTAAATCTAAAAGTATAAATATCGCTTACGAAACAGTAACGGATGATAATGGAAGATTACCTTTGCTTGCACCTATGAGTGCGGTTGCTGGAAGGATGTCAGTTCAAGCTGGAGCTCATTGTTTAGAAAAAAATCAAAAAGGTAGAGGAGTATTATTAGGAGGAGCACCAGGTGGTGAACCAGCTAATGTATTAATTCTTGGAGGCGGAGTAGTTGGAGAGAATGCAGCAACAATAGCAACAGGTATGCAAGCGAAAGTCCATATCGTTGATAAATCAGAGGCAAGATTAAAACAACTTGTAGAAATATTTGGTGATAAAATTATACCTGAACAAAGTGATAAAGTTGACTTAAATAAATTAGTTGCTGAGGCAGATCTTTTGGTTGGAGGTGTATTAATACCGGGTGCAGAAGCTCCTAAACTAATAACTAAAGATATGTTGAAATTAATGAAAAGAGGTTCAGTTATCGTTGATGTTGCAATTGATCAAGGCGGTTGTGTTGAAACAAGCAAACCCACAACACATGGAGATCCAACTTACATAGTTGATGATGTAGTTCATTATTGTGTTGCGAATATGCCAGGTGGAGTTCCTAGAACTTCTACATTTGCATTAAATCAAGCAACTCTTCCTTATTTAGTAAAACTAGCAAATAAAGGTTATCAAAAAGCACTTAGTGAGGATAAAAATTTTTTAGCAGGGTTAAATGTACACAAAGGTCAAGTAACTTACAAAGCTGTTGCTGATGTTTTTGGACATAATTTTGTAGAACCTGGAGAAGCTATCAAACATTAGAGATGGAAAAAAACTATCCATCAAGCACAAAAGTAGTTGTAATAGGTGGTGGTGTTGCCGGAACCTCTTGTGCATATCATTTAGCTAAGTTTGGTTGGAAAGATGTTGTTTTATTGGAAAGGGATCAATTAACATCTGGCACTACTTGGCACGCAGCTGGATTAATGGGGCAATTAGGATCCAGTTCAACAATCACAAAATTAAGAAAATATTCTTTAGATCTTTATAAAGAACTAGAAAAAACTACAGGTTTATCAACCGGCCTTAAACAAAATGGAGCAATAACTGTTGCTTCTTCTAAAGAAAGGATGCAGGAATTACTTAGACAAGCTACAACAGCACAGCTATCTGATGTTGAAGTAAAGGTTTTAAATAAGGAAGGAATAAAAGAATTATATCCAGTTATTAAAAATGAGGACCTTGTTGGTGGTGTTTATATGCCTAAAGACGGTCAGGCAGATCCAGTAGGAGTTACAAATGTATTGGCTAAAGCTGCTAAAATGCTAGGTGTTCAGATATTTGAAAAAACACCAGTAAACAAAATATTGGTTAAGAATAATCGAATATGTGGTGTTGAAACTACTCAAGGAAAAATTGATTGTGAATATGTTGTTTTGGCTTCAGGTATGTGGTCAAGACAAATTGGAGAAGATATTGGTGTTAGCATACCATTGTACCCTAATGAGCATTTTTATGTGATTACAGAGCCAATAAAAGATCTTCCTAAAGATTTACCTGTTCTTAGAGATTACAATGCTTGTCTCTATTTAAAAGAAGATGCTGGAAAAATGTTAGTTGGAATTTTTGAACCCAATGCAAAACCAGCCTTTAAGGATACCGGGAGAGTTCCTGACAATTTTTCATTTGGAGAATTCCCTGACGATTTTGATCACTTTGAACCGTACCTTGAAAAATCTTTCCATAGACTTCCAATGTTAGAAAACACAGGTATAAGAAAATTTTTTTCAGGACCTGAATCATTTACACCTGACACTCAATACTTATTAGGAGAAACTCCAGAGGTTGAAAATCTTTATACATGTTGTGGATTCAATAGCATAGGTATAGCAAGCTCAGGAGGTGCTGGAAGAGTAACTGCAGAATGGATGATTAATGGTCATATAAACGAAGATTTATTTTCATTAGATATAAAAAGGTTCCAAAAGTTTCATTCATCGAAAAAATTTATAATGGAAAGGGTTACTGAAACTTTAGGAGACTTATATGGGATGCATTGGCCTTATAAGCAGCATTCAACTTCAAGAAATGAAAAATTATTACCTTATCATGATGAATTAAAAAAGGCAGGTGCATGTTTTGGTGTTACAGGAGGTTTCGAAAGACCTATGTGGTATTCTTTAAATGGAGAAGAACCAAAATACAATTACAGTTTTAATTATCAAAATTGGTACCCGTCAGTAAAATATGAAACTATAAATGCTAGAAAAAATGTTGGACTTTTTGATTTTTCTACTTTTTCTAAATTTGATTTAAAAGGTGAAAGAGCTCATGATGATTTACAAAAAATTTGTACAGCTAATATAAAAAATGAAATTGGCAAATCTACCTATACTCATATGTTAAATGAAGATGGTGGTATTGAAACAGACCTAACTGTTGTTTGTGTTAGTAAAAATCATTTTAGAGTAGTTAGTTCAGCAGCAACTAGAGAAAGAGACAAATTTCATATTCTTAAATATTTATCTGATGAAGTTGAATTATCTGATGTAACTGAAAAAATTTGTTGTCTAGGTTTGTTTGGTCCTAAAAGTCGAGATATGATTGAGAGAATAAGCAGTGATGATTTCACCTCTGAAAATTTTAAATTTGGTTCTGGTAAAAATGTAAAAATAAAAGATATTAAAGTTTGGGCACAAAGAATATCATATGTCGGTGAACTTGGTTTTGAATTATATGTAAATAAAGATAACGCTTTAAATTTATATAAAATTTTAATTAATGCAGGTAAGGATTTTGATTTATCTCATTGTGGTATGCATGCAATGGATGTTATGAGAATGGAAAGCGGTTTTTTACACTGGGGTCACGACATTTCACCGGAAGAGAATCAGTATCAAGCTGGTTTAAAATTTTCAATTAGTTATAAAAAAAATGTTAACTTTGTTGGTAAAGAAGCTCTATTAAAAATAAAAGATAAATCATTGGGTAAAACAATGATGATGTTTACTCTCAAAAAAAGTAAACCTGGTGAACCTTTGCTTTTGCACGAGGAACCAATTTATTTAGAAGATAAAATTATTGGTAGAACAACCTCTGGAAACTACTCATTCTGCTTTGATAAAAACTTATCATTCGGGTATGTTAATTCAGGAAGCACAATAAAAACATTAAAAGATAAAAATCTATTTATTGAAGTTGAAAAAATTAAGTATCCAGTTGAAATTTTATCTAAGCCACTAAATACTAAAGATTATAAAAATATGTAATTTTCAATTTTATTGTATTTGAAGTAAATAGCTGTTTAAATATAATTGTGAAGAAAAATAATCAAGAAACAATTTTATTAGAAAAAGATACTTTAAAAAATAAAGATCAAGAATTAAATAAAATTAAAACAACAAACGTAAATATTTTACTTAATAGAGTTAGATTAGATCAAAAGAAAAGCTTCAGAAAAAGATTATTTTTTTCATTTTTACTTATAATCCTTATAAGTTCTATATTTGTTTATTTTGTAATTTAGTAAAAATTTTTTTTAAACTTAAGATATATAATATTTAATTTATAAAATAATTTTTACAAATCAGTATAGAAAAATTTTAAAGAATTAGTAAAATCTTGATAAAATGAAAAAAAAGTTAGATATACAAAAGGGTTTCACCCTAATAGAACTCTTAGTCGTAGTAGCCATCATAGGTATTTTAGCTGCTGTAGGGGTAGTTGCTTATAGTGGGTATACTAGCTCTGCAAAAAAATCTGTTACAAAAGCAAATCATAAATTAATTTTGAACACTATGGTAAATGAAATTCAAAAATGTGAAATTGATTCCTCTGGGGGCCTTTTAGATAAAAAATTAAATTGTTCAGATATATTTACAACCACAAACAATTATGGAAAAGTTACAAGTACAATGAGTTCTCACTTTAACTCAATTATCAAAAATGCTTATAGTTCAAATATTCCATCAATTCACGGAGGAAGATACCAGGGTAATTGTGTAGCCAGTGGATCTCAACCCTCAGGTTATGGAGGTTTAAATGAGCAAGGAGTTCATCATGTTGCTATGGGATGGGTTGGTAATGTTGTAACTTTATACATTGATAGCTGTGTTGAAAACTCTGGAGGTGCTCTAAGTGCAACTTATAAAATTGAGTTATAAATTACGAAATAAAAATATTTTGATCAAAACTTGTTTGCAACAAAAATTAAAAGTAGTATAAACCAACAATTATTTAAGGCGGGGTAGCTCAGTTGGTTAGAGCGCGGGACTCATAAGCCCGAGGTCAGTGGTTCGATCCCACTTCCCGCTACCAAAATTATGAAAGATATTTATATTAGTTGGGACGATTATCACAAGAAGATAGAGCAATTAGCTAAAAAAGTTCATGAGGATAATTTAAAATTTAATCAAATTATCTGTATTGCAAAAGGTGGATTAAGAGTAGGAGATGTTTTTAGTAGACTTTTTAATGTCCCTTTAGCCATTTTATCTGTTGAGTCTTACCATGGTGATAGTGATGATATTAAAAACCAACAAGGACAATTTACTTTTTCAAGAGATTTAGCAAAAACTACTCCAAATTTAGGTTCGCATGTTTTATTAGTTGATGATTTAGCAGATTCTGGAAAAACTTTAATAAAAAGTATTAAATGGTTAGAGCATTTCTATGGATTTTATTTAGATGATAAAATCAAGACAGCTGTAATTTGGCACAAATCAACTTCAAAATTTAAGCCTGATTATTCTGTAGATTATTTAGAAGACTCTCCTTGGATACATATGCCTTTTGAAAAGTATGAAACTACAAATATAAAAGATTTTAAGTTTGAAAAATAAATTATTTAATTAAACTATCATTAAATTGATTGGATACCCTAACAAATGTTGTACATTTACTTAGTTGTTTTAGTGAAGGCGCACCAACATATGTACAACTACTTCTAACACCACCAAGGATATTTAAAATTGTATCATTTATTTTGCCTCTATATTTGACTCTTACTTTTCTGCCCTCGCTGCTTCGATAATTTGAAAGTCCACCATAATGTTTTTTGTTAGCAACTTCTGAACTTGATCCATAGAATTCTATATATTTTTCACCATTAACTTTAACAATTTTACCATTACCTTCATCGTGTCCTGCAAGCATGCCTCCAAGCATTACAAAATCTGCTCCACCCCCAAAACCTTTAGCAACATCACCGGGACATGTACAACCACCATCAGCTATCACATGTGCACCAAGCCCATGTGCTGCATCAGCACATTCGATCACTGCGCTTAATTGAGGATACCCAACACCAGTTTGAATTCTTGTTGTACAAACACTTCCAGGTCCAATCCCAACTTTTACAATATCTGCTCCACTTAAAACTAATTCCTGTGTCATATCAGCTGTTACCACATTTCCAGCAATGATTGTTTTAGTAGGATATTTATCTCTTACAGATTTAATGAAATTAGTAAAATGTTCTGTATATCCATTTGCAACATCAATACAAATAAATTTAAAAAAATTAAATTCTTTTAAAACTTTATCTAAATTTTGAAAATCTTCCTTTTTAATACCAACACTAAGTGCAATATTGGGGTATATTTTTTTTATATTTTTATTTTGTTTAAGTTTTTTGACATCATGTTGTTTTGTTAAAGAGGTAATCATTCCAAATTCATTTAATTTTTCAGCAACACTCAACTCCCCAACTCCGTCCATATTTGCTGCCATTATTGGAATACCCGACCATTCGTTTTTGCTATATTTGAATCTGTAGGTTCTTAGTAGATTTACGTCTTTTCGACTTTTTAATGTACTTCTTTTAGGTCTAAATAGTACATCTGAATAATCTAGTTTAAGCTCCTCTTCAATTCTCATCGATAATTAAATTATAACCATAAATATTAATTTCAAATCAATATATTGCCTGTGGATAAGTTTTTTTATTTTCTAATGTCCCGGAAATTCTATCAAATTCTCAACTTTATAATTATTTTTGACTAAATTATCTGATCCACCTAAATCAAAGAGATTAATTACAAATATAAATGCTGCAACTTTTCCGTTTGAAATTTCTACTAATTTAGCAGCAGCTTCAGCTGTACCTCCAGTTGCAATTAGGTCATCAATAATCAACACTTCATCTTTTTCATTTATAGAGTCTTTATGTACCTCAATAGTTGCAGTTCCATATTCAAGCTCAAAATCTACTGAGTGAACATCTGCTGGTAACTTATTTTTTTTTCTTAACATTATAAATGGCTTTTTAAGTACAAATGAAACAGCAGAAGCAAATACAAAACCTCTAGATTCTATAGCTGCAATTTTTGTAAAATTATATTTTTTTGACCTCTCAATAATTTGATTAATCGATTCCTCAAATGCATTTTCGTCTTTAATTAGGGTTGTTATATCTCTAAATAAAATCCCTTTTTTTGGATAATCAGGTATTGATCTAATATAATCTTTTAAGTTCATAATAGTTAATTATAAAAGTATAAATAAATATATTTTTAATTATGACAACAAATAAATTGGCAATAATTGGCGGTAGTGGTCTTTATGATGTTGAAGAATTTAAAGATAGAGAGTTACTTGATTTGCAAACACCGTGGGGAAAACCATCTGATCAGATATTAAAAACCAAATATAACGATAAGGAAGTTTTCTTTTTACCAAGGCATGGAAGAGGACATTTTATTTCTCCTACTAATATTAATTTTAGAGCTAATATTGATGCACTAAAACAACTAGGAGCTACAGATATAGTATCTGTATCAGCTGTAGGTTCTCTTAAAGAAAATTTACCTCCTGGAAAATTTGTAATTGTAGATCAATTTATTGATAGAACTTTTGCGAGAACCAAAACATTTTTTGATGATGAAATAGTTGCTCATGTATCAATGGCTCATCCAACTTCTAATGGATTGATGAATGCATGTGAAGAAGCAATAAAAAAATCTAATATAGATTATCAAAGAAATGGAACATATGTTGTTATGGAAGGGCCACAATTTTCAACATTGGCAGAGTCTAATTTATATAGATCATGGAAAGCAGATGTAATTGGAATGACTAATATGCCAGAAGCAAAATTGGCAAGAGAAGCTGAAATTAGATACGCTTCAGTTTCAATGGTAACTGATTATGATTGTTGGCATCCAGATCATGAAAATGTTGATGTGCAACAAGTAATTAAAGTTTTGTTAGGTAATGCTGAAAAAGCAAAAATTATGATTAAAAATTTAATAGATAATTTTGAAGATTATATTGATCCTAGTGATCCAACAAATAATTGTTTGGATGTAGCAATAATAACAGCTCCTGAGAAAAGAACTAAAAAAACAATTGAGAAACTTAAAACAGTAGCGGGTAGAGTTTTAAATAAATGAGAATAGCAGGAAAAGAGTACCGAACTATTTGGTTTGAAAATAATGCTGTTAAGATTATTGATCAAACAAAACTTCCTCATCAATTTATTATTAAAGAATTAAAGACAGTAAAGGATGCAATAAATGCTATTAAAATAATGGAGGTGAGAGGGGCACCCTTAATTGGAGGAACAGCTGCTTATGGAATTGTTTTAGCAATTAAAGAAAATAATGATCCAGAATTTATAAAAAAAATTTCAGAGGATTTAATTGAATCGAGACCTACCGCAATTAATTTAAAATGGGCTGTAGATCGTATGATGAAAAAATTATCAGGTATCAATAGCGATCAAGTTTTAGATGTAGCTTTAAATGAGGCAAAAGAAATATGTGATGAGGATGAAAAGTTTTGTGAAAATATTGGTATTAATGGATTAAAAATAATTGAAGAAATTTATAATAAAAAAAAAGATACAGTAAATATACTAACACATTGCAATGCAGGATGGTTAGCAACAATTAATTGGGGAACAGCTACATCGCCAATTTATCATGCTCATAAAAAAGGTATACCAGTGCATGTATGGGTCGACGAGACAAGGCCAAGAAATCAAGGTGCAAATTTGACTTCATATGAGTTAAATGAAGAAGAAATTAAAAACACAATTATTGCTGATAACACAGGTGGTATTTTAATGCAGAGGGGAGAAGTTGACATGTGTATTGTCGGAACTGATAGAACTTTATCGAATGGAGATGTTTGTAATAAAATTGGAACTTATCTTAAAGCATTAGCCGCTCATGATAATAATGTTCCATTTTATGTGGCTCTTCCAAGCTCAACAATTGATTGGGACATTAAAAATGCAAACGATATTCCTATAGAAGAAAGAAATTCACAGGAATTATCTCATGTTGAGGGTATAGATGAGAATAATCAACTTAAGAAAGTTTTGATTTATCCCAAAAAAAGCAAGGCCATAAATTTAGCTTTTGATGTTACACCTGCAAAATATGTAACAGGTTTGATTACAGAAAGAGGTATTTCAGAAGCCTCATCTGATGGTTTAAAAGAATTATTTAAGAAATAATTTTAGATGAAATTAATCCATCAAGTGGTTTTGGGTGAAACCATGTGGATTTTTGTGGCATATATTTTTTTTTTTCAGCATAAGCCAAAACCTCTGAAATATTAGTAGGATACAACTTGAATGCTAAGTTGTACTTTTTTGAATTTACAAAATTTTCTAAGACTTTTTTGCCTTTAAAACCTGATACAAATTTAATATTTTTATTATTTTTCAATATTTTATTTAATATTAATTTTTTCAATATAGTTACATCCAATTCCTTTGATTGGTTATGTGGCTGAAGTGTATGCCACTTTTTATTTACATACATTTCAATTTGATTTTGCTTAAGTTTTGTATTCTTTTTAGAAATATCTAAAGAGAAATTTTTTGAAATTATTTTTTTTATTTTTTCAAATTTTAAGCTAGTTTTTACGACTCTATTGTAATCCAGTATATTTACCTGGTTATCAGGAAAAGCAACTATCATAGGAGCAATTTTTTTTTTACTTTTTAACATGGCCTGTATCCGATGGTGTCCATCGCATATATATATTTTCTTTATATTTTTCAGATAATTTCGAAGTAATTTTTCTATATTATTTTTTTTAACAACCCAAAGTTCATGCCTACATTTGTCTTTAGATTTAAAGTTATAATCTGGCTTGAATTT
>CACJTS010000017.1 GCA_902596355.1 uncultured Pelagibacteraceae bacterium
AGACGATGCTTTATACCGACTTGAAATAAGAAAAAAATTTAGAGAGATGATCAATCTTGGTTTTAATGACGTCTACAGACATTTTTATGAAGATAAAGAAGGATATACATTTTGGGATTATATGAGAGGTGCATGGCAAAAAAATAATGGGATGCGAATTGATCATTTTTTAGTATCAAACTCAATAATTGATCAAATTAAAGATATTAATATTAATAAAGATCCACGTGGAAGAGAAAAGCCCTCTGATCACACACCTATTGAGATTAATTTAGCTTAAAGATTTAATTTTATTTACTAATTCTTCGTTAATATTTCTTGGACCAGTGTCCATTCTATTCTTGTGACGTCTTTCACCTGGTAATCTTACTTCACCCATTGATTTCATTTTTTCAAAAAATTCTTCAGCATGTTTTTGCCAATTAGTTCCTGATGTTTTATCTGGGTTAATAGCTAGTATGAATTCACCACCACTTGGGGGACCACCATCATTATTATCTTTAGCTGCTGTTTCAAAACTAAAATTATCACCAACTAACGCACCTGCCATTAATTCAACCATCATTGCTATTGCAGATCCTTTGTAACCACCAAAGGGTAATAAAACTCCACCATCAGCAATTTCACCTGGATCAGTTGTTTCTTTACCATCTTTAGTTAAACCAGTTCCAAGTGGAACTTTGTGCCCTTCTCTTTTAGCAACTTGAACTTCTCCCATTGCCATTGAAGCTGTTGCCATATCGTAAACAACTGGTGTTTTACCTGGACGTGGCCAAGCAAACGAAATTGGGTTTGTTCCAAATAATGGCTTTATTGCACCAGCAGGTGCAACAGCAGGCTTGTAAGACGTACAAGCAAATGCAACTAAACCTTCTTCTGCTAATTTTTCTGTTTCAGGCCACATAGCAGCCATATGGTGAGAATTATTTATTGCTAATACCGCAACACCATTTTCTTTTGCAGCTTTTGCTAATTCAGGTAATCCTTTATTTAATACAACAGGAGCTAAACAATTATTTCCTTCAACTTTAATTACTGATGGAGATATTTTTTTTACTTCAGGTTTCCCTTTTCCATTTATCTTTCCACCTTTAAGACCTGTTACATAAGCTGGCAATCTAAATAACCCGTGCGATACAGAACCATCTCTTTCAGCGTTTCTGATTAAGTCAGATAAAATTGATGCTGTTTCATCATCACAACCATTTGCTAAAAGAGTTTTTTTAGCTAGTTCAAATATTTCTTTTAAAGTTAATGAAACTGTACTCATTATTTTGATTTACATTTTTTACATAAACCAAAAAATTCTAAATTATATTTGCTATATTTCATTCCAGAGTTATCTGAAAAATTAGATAAATATTTTGAAAGTTTTGAATTACTTATTTCAGATACATTTTCACAACTCTCACAAATTGAAAAAGCGGTAGCTTTTGAAATTTGACAACTAGAATTTTGGCAAGCAATAAAGGCATTTCTACTTTCTATCTTATGAATTTTTCCAATTTCAACTAACTTATCTAAAGCTCTGTAAACTTGTAGTGGTGCTTTAATTCCTTTTTTTTGAACATTAAAAAGAATTGAATAAGCCTTCATAGGCCCACCAGATTTATCAATAAGATCAAAAATGATTTTTTGATTTTTGGAAAGATTATATTCTTTTTGCATTTTTAAATTCTTATCAATTAGTTATCAGTTTTTCAATTTAATCGATTGTTTAATATTAAGTAAAGACAATATAAATAAGACTAAAGCGGCCATGATTATTGAAGGCCCAGATGATGTATTAAATTCTAAGGATGAAAATAGTCCTAACAACACTGATAATAATCCGCCAATTATTGAAAATAAAACCATCTTTTGTGGACTATTAGAAATATTTCTAGCCATCGCTGCTGGAATAATAAGCATACCTGTAATCAATAATAAACCTACCATTTTAATTGATATTGCTATTACAGCAGCCATAAGAATTGTAAAAATAGCTTTTGCTCTATCAGGGTTTAGCCCTTCTGCTTCTGCTAACTCATAATTAACTGTAGATGCAAACAATGGTTTCCAAATTAATTTTAGAACTAGTAAAATTACAGCTCCACCAGTCCAGATGATTAATAAATCATCAGTTGTTACAGCTAATATATCACCAAATAAAAGTCCCATAATATCAAAACGAATAAATGTTAAAAAACCTATTACTACTAATCCAACAGCTAAAGAAGAATGCGCCAATAGACCAAGCAAAGCATCACCAGGTAAATTAGTTTTCTTCTGTAATTGAATTAAAATCAATGCAATTAGAGATGAAATAATAAATACTGAAAGAGCAATGTTTAATTCAAAAGAGTAAGCCAAAGTTACACCAAGTAAAGCTGAGTGAGCTAATGTATCGCCAAAGTAAGATAATCTTCTCCAAACAACAAAACAACCAAGAGGTCCAGTTACTAAAGCTATTCCCAAACCTGCAATTAGTGCTCTTATAAAAAAATCATCAAACATATTAGTTTTTCTTTATTTCACCTTTATCCGAATGAACGTGATCATGTTTATGTTCATATACAGAAAGAATTTGAGATGCCTGTTCACCAAATAAGGTTTTATATTCATTATTTTTAGCAACATCCATTGGTGTACCTGAACAACAAACATGACCATTTAAACAAACAACATGATCTGTTGCAGTCATGACTGTATGTAGATCATGTGAGATTAATAGAATTCCACAATTAAGTGTATCAGAAATTCTTTTTATTAATTCATACAAAGCAATCTCACCAGTGTAATCAACACCTTGAACTGGTTCATCAAGAACTAATAATTCAGGTTTTTTTGAAATTGCTCTTGCGATTAAAACTCTTTGAAATTCACCACCTGATAAATTTCCTAAATTTTTATTCTTAAGATGGATAACACCTGTTAATGTAAGTGCTTCATCAATTGCCTCATCTTTAATATTTTCTGTTAGAAGCATAAAATCATAAACTCTTAACGGTAATGTCCAATCAATAGATATTTTTTGAGGAACATATCCAACTTTATTTGTGTATTTCTCAACACTTCCCTCTATGTTTTTATAAATTCCTAATGCAATTTTTGCGGTAGTACTTTTTCCTGAGCCATTAGGTCCAATAAGTGTAACAATTTTTCCTTTTTTAACAGTTAATGAAACACCTTCCACTAGCCATTTATCATTTTGTTTAAAACCAGCGTTATTTAATTTTACTAATGTACTATTTTCTGAGCTCATATATTGCTTGACTTATAAATGTTATATTATTACATAACGTTATATTATAACAACCAATTAAATTACTTATTATGAAAAATATTAAAAAAATACCACTTATATTCTCAATATTATCAATTCTAACATTCTTTACACCAGCAAATGCTGAAATAAAAGTAGTTGCTTCTATTAAACCAATTCATTCATTAGCTAGTTACTTAATGGATGGTATTGCTAAACCTGATTTAATAGTTGATGGATATGCTTCTCCACACGGATTTGCAATGAAACCTTCACACGCAAAAATGCTTCAAAATGCAGATCTAATATTCTGGGTTGGTGAAGATTTAGAGAGTTTTTTAGAAAAACCATTGAGTTCAATTGCTAAGAAAGCAGAAAAAATTGAATTAATGGAAACTAAAGGATTACAGGTATTAAAATTTAGAGAAAGAAATATTTTTGACGAACATGATCATGATGATCACGGACATGACGATCATGGTAAAAAAGAGGATGATCATGACGACCATGGACATGATGACCACGGTAAAAAGGAAGATGATCACGACCATGACGATCATGGTAAAAAGGAAGATGATCACGACCATGACGATCATGGTAAAAAAGAGGATGATCATGACGACCACGGACATGACGATCATGATGGACATGCGCATGGTGAATTTGATCCACACATTTGGTTGGACCCAATTAATGCAAAAGCTATGTTAAATGAAATGGCAGAACATTTAATTGAAAATGATCCTAAAAATGAAGCTAAATATAAAAGTAATTTAGCTAAAGCTTTACAAGAAATCGATAAACTTACAATTGATGTAATGACTGATTTAAGTAGCAGTGTTGCTTCAATTGTATTCCATGATGCTTATCAGTATTTTGAGAAAAGATTTAATGTAAATATATTAGGTGCTTTTACTGTTAATACAGATGTAATGCCTGGAGCAGAACAACTAGCAGAAATCAGAGAGATAATTGAACACGATAAAGTTGCTTGTGTGTTCTCAGAGCCTCAATTTAACCCTGATATTATTAAAGCTGTCGCAAAAGATATGAATATTAAAACTGGAGTAGTTGACCCATTAGGAGCAACATTAGACCCAGGAAAAGACTTATATTTCAATTTAATTAGAAATATGTCTGCATCTTTCAAAGGTTGTTAATTTAAAATTAGGTTTAATCTGGGAATTTTTTTAAATTCTCGGATTAACAAATAATTATTACTGTTATTTAATCTCACAAAAAACATTGTATTTATTTTAAAGAAGATTTATTTTCTTTCATAATCTGACTATATGAATGATTTAAATTTATATAAAAAAAATGGCTTTCTTGTTAAAGAAAATCTAATTTCTCAAACAAAGATAAATAAAATTAATAAAATTGTTAATGAAGTAATTTCAAAAGAAAAAAAAAGAAAAAAAACTAATGGTGCAAATGAAACTCAATCCTATAATAATTACCATTTTGTATACAATTCAGGTTCTTCAAAAAATAAAGAAATTTTAAGACTAAATAATCCTCAGAACAGACATAAAGTTTTCTATGAATTATCTAGAGATAAAAGAATTATATCTATAGCTAAAAAATTGTTAGGTGGAACAGTTAGATTTCATCTAGGTAAATTAAATTTTAAGCTTCCTAATAAGAAAAAAGGTAGTGAAATTGGATGGCATCAAGATTGGGCTTTTTACCCGCATACAAACGATGATTTAATTACAGTTGGCATATATTTAGATGATTGCTACGAAAAAAATGGGCCACTTAAAATAATAAAGAATTCACACAAAAAGAAATTGTACAGCCACCACAGCAAAGAAAATTATTTTGTTGGAAAAATAGACACTAAGAAAAATAAAATAGGAACTAAGGATAGTGTTTCCATAACTGGAACGGCTGGAACAGTAGTATTTTTTCATTGTAGATCAGTTCATGGGTCTGGGCACAATCAAATGAATAACTCAAGACCCTTAATTTTATTTGGTTATAGAGCTTGTGATGCGTGGCCATTAATCAATGATGGAAACCCTCATCCTGAAGTTGATTTAGAAAATTATGATAAAAATATCATTGTAGGAAATAAATCAATAAAACCAAGATTGACTAAAGTTCCAACCATAATCCCACTGCCTAAGAAGAAACACTACGTTTCTATCTATGAACTTCAAAAAAATTAAACTATAAAATTAAAATCTTTCTTTTAGTTAACCTCAATATTTTATAAATAGAACAATTATTTAAAAAAAATTTAGAGAGGAAATCATGTTTATTAGAAAATATCTTAAGTGGATAAGTACATTTTTGGTACTAACAGGAATACTTTTAACTAATTTAAATATATATCCATTAAATATATATTTTCATGGATTAGGAGTTATTGGATGGACTATTGCTGGTTTTATCAGCAATGATAAGGCTATCTTAACTAATTTTGGATTACAAATACCTTTATTTTTAATAGGAATTTATAAAATCATAATTTAATGAAAAATATACTGTTTGTATGTACTGGTAATTCTGCAAGAAGCATCATAGCTGAAAGTATTATTAACAATAAATATTCATATAAGTTTAAAGCTTATAGTGCTGGAAGCAACCCGACAGGAAAAATTAACGAAAATATCAAATTATATCTAACTAAAATAAAAAATTTTAATCTTGAAAATTATTCTTCAAAAAATTTTGATATATTTTTAAATAAGAAATTTAATATAGATCATGTAATAACAGTATGTAATAGTGCAAATAAAGAAGTGTGCCCTGTATGGCCAAACAATAACCAAATTATTCATTGGGATATTGATGATCCTGTATCAAAATTTCAAAATTCAAATGAAAAGCAGATAAACGAAATTATTAGTGAGACTTACGATATAATAAGTAAAAAAATTAAAATTTTGTTAGAAAATGAAAATTAAAAAAAACATAATTATTGGCGAATTTTTAGGAAGTTGTTTTCTTGTAATGATTATCGTTGGATCTGGTATCATGGCAGAAAATCTAACAAATGATGATGGTATTAAGCTTTTAGCCAATACAATTGCTACTGGAGCTGGATTATTTGTTTTAATTACATCCTTTGCTGATATTTCAGGGGCTCATTTTAATCCTTTTGTAAGTTTAGCTATGTTTTTTAGAAAAAAAATTAAAAGTAATCTTTTAAAATATTATATTCCTGCACAAATATCTGGTTGTTTATTTGGAGTAATGTTGGCTAATGTTTTTTTTGAACACGCTCTTTTAGAGTTATCAACTAAAAATAGAGACGGATTGCATATATTTTTTTCTGAAATTGTAGCAACTTTTGGTCTCATATTTATTATTTTTGCAACTTTAAAGGATGGAAAAACAATAGTCGCGATTAGCGTAGCAACATATATTTCTGCAGGTTATTGGTTTACTTCTTCAACATCTTTTGCAAATCCAGCTGTATCTATAGCTAGAACATTTACTGATTCTTTTACTGGAATTAATTATCTTAATACACCAACCTATATTTTAGCTGAATTTATTGGATTAATTTCAGCAGCGTATATTCTTAAAATTATCTATAAATAACACAACTTATATATGTAAATTATATTAAAATTTTATTTACATAATTTTTAAATATTATATTCAAGGCGAATCCTCTTAAGGTTTTCAAAATAAAATATTTCACTTATAGACTTCTCTACAACTTAGATTACACATTGATGAATCAACTCTTTGATTCTCAAATAAATAAATTTAATCGTAGAATTTTTTACCTTTAACGAATAATTAGTTTCTCAAGTCATTAGACGGAACCGAAAACAATAATATATAGGAGAAAAAATGGATATGACTTTAGTATATACAGTAATAGGGTTTGCCCTTGCTGGATATAGCGTAATCGCTAACGACTCAATTCAAACACTTGGTACCTTTATAGCTTCAAAAAAGAAGTGGTTTAAATGGTACGTGCTAGCTGGATCGGCATCAGCAGTTATGATTTTTGCGTTAGCTTGGGGGTGGTATGCGTATGATGGTGATATTTCTTACGGAAGATTAACTAGAATACCTTATCAAGAAATTCAATGGTATCATGCAGTAGCACCTGCAATACTATTATTATTAACAAGAATTGGGATACCGGTATCAACAACCTTTTTAGTTCTTTCAGCATTTGCTTCAACCGTTGTGCTTGAAAAAATGTTGTTAAAAAGCGTTGTAGGTTATGGATTAGCAGCAATGGTTGCTTATATAGCCTGGATAGCAGTATCAAAGTTTATTAATGAAAAATTTGATGAAGTAGATGACAAATGGAGAAGCTTTTGGAGAAATGCTGTTTGGGTTTCATCGGGTTGGTTATGGTGGGTTTGGTTATCTCACGATGTAGCTAATATTGCTGTATATCTGCCTAGGCAATTAGATTTATCATTACTTTTAATTGTAATGGCCTATTTTACTTCATTACTATTTTATATTTTCTACATTCAAGGTGGACCAATTCAAAAAGTTGTTCTTGAAAAAACGGGAACAAGATATGCAAGATCAGCAACAATTATTAATGTAATTTATGCTGCTGTTTTATTCTACTTTAAAGAGCTCAATGATTTACCTATGTCTACGACATGGGTGTTTGTAGGATTGTTATGTGGTAGAGAACTTGCAATATCAACAATGAATAAAGACTATAAATTTAAGTACGTCTTCCCATTAATTGGTAAAGACTTTCTTAAAATGATTTTTGGTTTAAGTGTTTCAGTAGGTATCGTATTAGCGATCCACTATATAATTATTCCAAATAATTGGTTTTAAATTATCTTTTTGGGCATATTATTTAAATTAATATGCCCAAATTTATAAAATTTATCGTTTAAAAATTGAATTTTTCCTTAAAATCATTAAAAGTACTTTTTTCTATTATGAAAAAAAATCAAAAAAAATACGGTTTTACACAAAAAGAATGGAACAACATGAGTCCAATTAGAAAATTGGAGAGAAAACTAGATAGAGTTAATCATATAATGGAACTAATAAGAACTGTTGTCCCTATAATGCTGTTACTTTTGAATACAATAATTATTCTTAAATTATTCAATTATATTTAAAATAGCTTAATCCCAATTACCCCAATTACTATAAGCACTATCGAAATAATTTTTTTAAGATTGATAGTTTCTTTTAAGAAGAAATAGCCAATAAATATTGAGAAAAAAATACTCGTTTCTCTTAGTGCTGCAACTAGAGGAATTGGAGCCTTTGTGAAGCCCCAAACAACTATTACGTAAATAATAAAAGATATAGAGCCCCCTACCCAAAATATCATTTTTGCATCCTTAAAAACCTTTGAAAAAATATTCTCATGTTTATTAATTTTTAAAATGATAGGAAAAACTAAAGCACTAAATAAAAAAGAAAAACTAATATAGGATATTGCTGATGTGCTTACTCTTGCTCCGTATCCATCAATCAATGAATAAAGACCTATAAATGATCCAGTAAGTAATGAGTATTTAATTATCTCAATTTGATTTTGGTTTTTTGAACCAAATAATCCAAGAAACATTATTCCTGCACAAATCAATAATATTGAAACCAGCGTTGCTATTTTAAATACAACACCAAGAAATATTATGGAGATCAATGTAGCCAACAAAGGTCCAAAGCCTCTGAATATTGGATAAACATTAGTATAGTCCCCTACCTTGTAAGAATTTAACATATACCATTGATAACCTTGATGAGCTAATACGCTTGCAATTATGTAAGGAAGTGCCTCTCTTCCAGGTAAAGGAAAATATAAAATACAAATTAAAGCTAAAGGTATGTGACCTAAAACAATAGCTAGAACCGCTATAGCCTTATCTGGATGATGTTTAACCATCGCATTCCAAATGGCATGCATAATAGTTGCTAACAGGATTACAAAAAAGACTGTGGTGTCCATTAATTATTTATTTCACTCTACCGTAAACGTCTTGGTATCTTACAATGTCAGTTTCTTTTAAAATTGATCCTACTTGAGCTTCAACAATCTTAACTGGTTTTTTTCCAGGATTTTGAACTCTATGTATGGCTTCTAATGGTATAAATATATGTTCACCAGGCTTTTTAGTAATTATATCTTTATTTAGCGTTATTTTTGCATTTCCTTGTGTAACTAACCAATGTTCAGCTCTATGATGATGTTTTTGTAAACTTAATATCCCCTTTGGTTTTACATACAATTCTTTGATTAGAAACTCTTTACCCTCAAATAAGTTTGTATATTTACCCCATGGTCGATAATAAATATTTTTTTTCTTAATATATTTGTTTTTATTTTTGTCATACATCTTCAGAATTTCTTTCCAACTACCAAGATCTGACCAAGGAATATCTAGTTTAATTGCATTAATTTGTTTGGTTTTTTCTAAAATTGCATAATCAAAAGATTTTGCTGTAGCTTTTATAAATGAAGCTTTATTCAAAAAATAAGTATTAGACTTGTATTTTGCTTTTTTTACTGCATTTAAGCAATTTCTATAACTTTTGGGCTGATACTTTTTAAAGTTATTAATAATCGAGTCTTTTCGAAGATAAAACATTCCAGAATTCCAATAGCCTTTATTCTTTATAATTTGTTTTGCTTTAGCTTCTTTAGGTTTTTCAATAAATCTAGTTACTTTATTAATATTTCCTTTAATTTTTTTGGTTAAAAAATATCCATAATCACTCGTTGGAGATTTGGGTTTAATGCCAAATACAAATATGTTTTCTTCATTTAGGTTTGATTTATTTTTATTTATCGCCTTATTAAAAACACTCATTTTTTCGATCAAATGATCGGCGGTAAAAAACATTAAAGGTTGATTGTCAGGTATATCATTAATTAAGGCAGTGCTTAATATAGCTGGTGCAGTGTTTCTTTTTGCAGGTTCTACAACAATTTTATATTTGTTTATTTTGTTTTTTCTTAAATGCTGTTTAACTTGTTTTAAATATTTCTTATTTGTACTTATAATTGGAGCATCGTAAATTGAGGCTTTTGTTCTCTCAAGTGTTTTTCCAAGCAAAGTCCACTTACCAAAATCAATAAACTGTTTTGCTTGATGATTTTTAGAATTTGGCCAAAGTCGAGTTCCAGCTCCTCCACACAAAATAACTGGACGAATTTTCATTAAATTTCTGAATAATCCTTAACTTCTTTTTTCTTACCTGGATGTGTTGGTGCTCCTAAATATGCGGGTCCAACTGTTTGTGCATATTTCCATAAAGTACCTGATCCAAAATCTGATTTTCTAGCTTTCCATTTTCTTTTCCTTGTAGCCATTTCTTTTTTAGAAAGTCTTACATTAATCGTTCCTTTTTTGGCATCGATATCGATGATATCTCCAGTTCGTAAAAGGCCTATAGGACCCCCTAGAGCGGCCTCAGGGCCCACGTGACCGACACAAAAGCCTCTAGTAGCTCCAGAGAACCTTCCGTCTGTAATAAGGGCTACTTTCTCCCCTTTTCCCTGTCCATAGATTGCACCTGTTGTCGATAACATTTCTCTCATACCTGGACCTCCAACAGGTCCTTCGTATCTAATTATAATTACATCACCATCATTATACTTTCTGCTTTGAACAGCTTTCATTGCATTTTCCTCATTATCAAAGCATCTTGCTTTACCTGTAAATTGTAATTTCTTTAATCCTGCAACTTTTACAATTGCACCTTCTGGAGCTAAGTTTCCTTTTAATCCAACAACACCACCTGTTGGTGATAAAGGATTTTTGTATGATCTCATTACTTTTTGTTTAGGATTAAATTTAATACTTTTTAAATTTTCCTTCATAGTTTTTCCAGTAACTGTCATACAATCACCGTGTATATATCCACCTTCAAATAAGGTCTTTAATAACATTGGAACACCGCCTGCTAACCACATATCTTTAGCAACGTATTTTCCACCTGGTTTTAGATCTGCAAGATAAGGTGTTCTTTTAAATATTTTAGCAACATCCATTAAATCAAATTTAATTCCTGCTTCATTTGCAATAGCAGGTAAGTGTAAACCTGCATTTGTAGATCCACCTGTTGCAGCAACAACTGTTGCGGCATTTTCTAAAGCTTTTTTAGTTACAATATCTCTTGGTTTAATTCCTTTTTTCAAAAGGTTCATAACCATTTTACCACTAGCTTTTGCATATTTATCTCTTTCTTCATATGGAGCAGGTGTTCCTGCTGAATATGGTAAAGCTAATCCAATAGCTTCTGATACACATGCCATAGTATTTGCTGTAAATTGACCTCCACAAGCACCTGCACTTGGACAAGCAACTAATTCTAATTTTCTAAGTTCTGCAGCAGACATTTGACCAGATGAATGCTTTCCAACTGCTTCAAATACATCTACTACTGTTACGTCTTTACCTTTGTATCTGCCTGGAAGAATTGATCCACCATAAATAAATACACTTGGTACATTCAATCTAACCATGGACATCATTAGACCTGGTAAAGATTTATCACATCCTGCAATACCAACTAATGCATCATAACAATGACCTCTAACAGTAAGTTCAGCTGAGTCAGCGATTACTTCTCTAGATATCAATGAAGACTTCATTCCTTCATGACCCATTGCAATACCGTCTGTAACAGTAATTGTACAAAATTCTCTCGGAGTTCCGCCATTAGCTCTAACTCCTTTTTTAACCGATTGAGCTTGTCTCATTAGAGCAATATTACATGGGGCCGCCTCATTCCACGTTGAAACCACACCAATAAAGGGTTTTGCTACATCCTTCTCAGTTTCTCCCATTGCATAATAAAACGATCTATGTGGAGCTCTATCTGCTCCTAATGATGTATGTCTGCTTGGAAGTTTCTTTTTATTGAATTTAGCCATTATATACCCTTTATTGTTACTGATATTTTCTCAATATCATTCTTTAAATTATTATAATTATTTTTTTCTTGTTCAACAATCTCTTTTGGAGCACGATCTACAAAACTTTTATTCCCTAATCTTTGAGATATTTTATTCATCTCTTGCTCTAATCTACTTTGTTTATTTAATAAATTTTCTTTTATTAGTTTTAAATCAACATCCTTATCAAAATAAATCTTAAATAAATCACCAGAGACAACCATTGTCGCAGCTGGTTTATCTAAATCCTTATCTAATATACTTTTTATTCTTCCTAGTTTTTTTAAAATAATTTCATTTGTATTAATAAAGTCTTTTTGATTTTTATTAACATTGCTTATTGATACATCAATAAATGAGCCTGGACTTACATTTAGCTCATTTTTAAATGATCTAATTTCTGAAATAATGTTAATGATATTTTCAACCTGTTCAGTACTGCTGTCCTTAATTATTTCACCTGATAACCAGTTTTTAAGCATCAAATAATCACTACCGTTATTATCAAATTTATTTTTAAGCCAAATTTCTTCAGTTACAAAAGGAATAAAAGGATGTAACAAAATCAAAATTTGTTTGAATACAAAAGATGATACTTTTTTAACCTCTGCTTTAGCCTTTTCATCGTCTGAAAATAGTATTGTTTTAGATAATTCTAAGTACCAATCACAATATGAATGCCATGCAAATTGATAAGCATTTTTAGCAGCCTCATCAAACCTATAATCCTGAAGGTTTTTTTCTATCCTGTTTTTTGTTTCGATAAGTTCTGAATAAATCCACTTATTAATGTTTAAATTTAAGCCTGGAACTTTGTCTATTTCATTAAAATCACATTCATTAGTGATTAAAAAATTATTTGCATTCCACAATTTATTTAAAAAATTTCTATAACCTTTAACCCTATCCTCAGAAAGCTTAACATCTGTTCCTGGTGAAGCCATTGATAATAAAGTAAATCTAAGTGCATCAGCACTATATTTTTCAATTAAATCTAAAGGATCAATTACATTGCCTTTTGATTTAGACATTTTTTGACCCTTTTCGTCTCTAACTAAAGCATGAACATAAATATCTTTAAATGGTTCTTTGTTTAAAAATTCTGTACCAAACATAATCATTCTAGCTACCCAAAAAAATATAATATCAAAACCTGTAACTAATACTGATGTTGGATAAAATTTATCTACATATTTATTATCATCCGGCCAACCAAGTGTTGCAAAAGGCCATAAACCAGATGAGAACCAAGTGTCTAAAACATCTGGATCACGATTTAATTCAACATCTTTACCATAATGTTTTTTAGCTTGTTGTTTTGCATCATCTTCATTTTCTGCAACAAAAATTTTTTCATCGGGACCATACCAGGCGGGTATTTGATGTCCCCACCATAGTTGTCTTGAAATACACCATGGCTCAATGTTATTCATCCATTGAAAATAAGTTTTGGACCAATTTTCAGGAAAAAAATTTGTTTTCTTTGAATTAACAACTTCTTTAGCTTTGACTGATAATTTGCCAGCATCTGCAAACCATTGCTCTGTTAAGAAAGGTTCAATTATTGAATTAGACCTATCTCCATAGGGAACTTTGTTTTTGATATTTTCCTCTTTTACAAAAAATTCTTTATCTTTGAGTTCTTTTAAAATTCTTTTTCTAGCTTCAAACCTATCAAGACCAACATACTCTTTTGGAGCATTGTTATTTATTTTACCTGCTTCAGTAAAAATATTTATTATTTCAAGATTATTTCTTTGACCTACATCATAGTCATTAAAATCATGAGCTGGAGTTATTTTTAATGCCCCAGTTCCCTGTTCAGGATCTGCGTAATCGTCTTCAATAATTTTTATTTTTCTTCCAACAATTGGAATAGTCACTACTTTTCCAACAAAGGATTTAAATCGTTCATCTTTTGGGTTTACTGCTATAGCAGTGTCACCAAGCATTGTCTCAGGTCTTGTTGTTGCAATTGTAATAAATTCTTCAGTCCCATCTATTGGATATCTGATGTAATAAATTTTAGAATTTACCTCTCTTTGATCTACTTCTAGGTCTGAAATAGCTGTTTTTAAAACTGTATCCCAATTGACTAATTTTTTGTCTTTATAGATGAGACCTTTGTTGAAGAGATCTACAAAAACCTTAATAACTGATTTAGATAAATTCTCATCCATGGTGAAAGCATTTCTTGACCAATCGCATGAACAACCAAGTTTTTTTAATTGATTAATAATTATGTCTCCATATTGATCTTTCCATTCCCAAACTTTTTCAATGAATTTATCTCTACCAATTTCATTTTTATCAATTTTTTCAGAGGTCAATTTTTTCTCTACTAATGCTTGTGTAGCAATACCAGCATGGTCTGTGCCTGGTTGCCATAAGGTTTCAAAATTATTCATCCTATGGTAACGAACTAATAGGTCTTGAATAGAATTATTCAACGCATGACCCATGTGCAAACTACCAGTTACATTTGGTGGAGGAATTACAATTGAGAATTTTTTAGAATTTTCCTTTGGTTTAAAAAGACCATTTTTTTCCCAATAAGAATAAATTCTATTTTCTACATCAGAATGTATATATTTATCGCTACTCATTGATGTTAAAGTTTATAATTTAATAATCTAAATTAACAATAATCAATTTGGATCGTTATTTAATAGACTAATAGAAAAAATTTAATATAAAAAGGCATCTGTAGCTATTAGCTAAAAATAAGATGGCAACGTGGCGGAATGGTTACGCAGAGGATTGCAAATCCTTGTATCCCGGTTCGATTCCGGGCGTTGCCTCCAAAAAAAATCTTGTTTTAGTTATAAAAAAAAGTAAGTTTGCTTTTTTATATTCCTCGGTAGCTCAGTTGGTAGAGCAGTTGACTGTTAATCAATTGGTCGCAGGTTCGAGTCCTGCCCGAGGAGCCAAAAATTTATTATTACAAATCTAAATATTAATTTGGGGTCAGATATAAATTAAATTTAAACTGCTTTTGAAATTCCTGATCCTGATATTTGCAAGGATTTATTAAATTTCAGTTTTTGATCAGCATTAAGTTCTGAATATAATTTAACTAAAAAATTATAATTAACATTCATGTGACCTTCTTGTGATTTTTCTAAATTTACTAAATATTCAGAAAAATCTTCAAAGAAATAATTAATTGGTACTTTTAAATAATTTGAAAGTTGAAGTAATCTAATCGAACTTACTCCATTAGTACCTTTTTCATATTTTTGAATTTGCTGAAACGTAACGTTAATAGCTTTTGCTACTTTAGTTTGTGTTAAACCTAAAGCTAATCTTCTTAGCTTAAGCTTATTGCCTAAGTGTTTATTGAAATTATCTTCCATTAAGACCCCTCTTAATTAAATTTTATAAAGTCCATTCAACCTATTTATTAAAGTTACTGCAATAGAAAAATTTATTTTTTTTTGAGAGAAATTTGAAATAATCAAAATACTGTCAAGCATTAGTTGAATGCAAAATGAACATATTTAGATTGTTTAAATCTTAAATTATGCCTTATAGTTGTTATATTTTTTAAAGGATTTGACTTAAAAATAGCTTGGTTCTATCGCTCTTTGGGTTTGCAAAAAACTCTTTAGTTTCAGCTCTTTCCACTATCATACCCTCATCCATAAAAATAACTTCATCTGCAACCTCTTTTGCAAATCCCATCTCATGCGTTACTACAATCATTGTCATTCCTGCTTTTGCTAAATTAACCATTGCATCTAAAACTTCTTTAATCATTTCTGGGTCAAGAGCTGATGTTGGTTCATCAAATAACATTATTTTTGGCTCCATACATAACGCTCTAGCTATTGCACATCGTTGTTGTTGACCGCCTGAAAGTTGTCCTGGATATTTGTTAGCTTGATCTGCAATTTGTACTTTTTCTAAGTGCTGAAGAGCTAAATCTTCTGCTTCTTTTTTTGGCAATTTTTTTACCCAAATTGGAGCTAGTGTACAATTATCTAAAATAGAAAGATGAGGAAATAAATTAAATTGTTGAAACACCATCCCAACTTCAGCTCTAATTTTTTCTATATCTTTAGTTTCCTCTGTTAATTCATTTCCATCTACTATAATTGAACCTTGTTGATGTTCTTCAAGTCTGTTTATGCATCTAATTAATGTTGATTTACCTGATCCTGAAGGTCCACAGACAACAATTTTTTTATTCTTCTCGACCTCTAAATTAATATTTTTTAATACTTGGAAATCACCAAACCACTTATTCATTTCAGTAATCTGAATTATTTTATCTGACATTATCTTTCCGTTTTATATTTTTGTTCTAAATTATAACTATATTTACTCATTGCATAGCAAATAATAAAGAATAGTACTGATGCAAACACATAACCTTCCATCGCAAAACCTAGCCACTCTGGGTTTGTTTTAGCAAGATTTAACATTCCAACAATTTCTAAAAGTCCAACAACAAATATTAAAGGAGTATCTTTTACAAGCGCTAAAAAGGTATTAGCAATACCAGGTATTACAAGTTTAAGTGCCTGAGGTAATATCACTAAAATATGCATTTTCCAATAACCCATTCCTAAAGATTTAGCAGCATCATATTGACCTCTAGGTAATGCTTGCAAACCGCCTCTAATAACCTCAGCGACATAAGCGGCTTCAAATAATGAGATTGCAATAATTACCCTTACTAATTTATCAATAAACATATCTTCAGGTAAAAACATCGGAAACATTACTGAGGACATAAATAATACTGTAATCAATGGAACACCTCTCCAAAATTCAATCATTCCTATTGAAAAATATTTAATTATTGGAAAATCAGACCTTCTGCCTAAAGACAAAAACAAACCTATAGGAAAACAGAAAATCAAACAAAAAAATGATACTATAAAAGTCAAAGATAAACCTCCCCAAGCGCCTGTCTCCACCCACTCTAATGCTTCTAATTTACCAAGTTCAATAAGCTCCTCATAAAAAAATACATATTTTAGCAATATATAGAGCGTGATTGGAACTATAATAAAATAGTACATTTTAAATTTTGAAGGAATAAAAAATCCAATTATAATTGAAATTACAGCTGCAATAATTCCATATGAGAAATCAAAAAATATTGGACCACCTGATATAAAAAAGAAAATAAAGAAAAAAGCTATTACAGGATAAACAACTACATAATAAAGAGTCAAATATTTTTTAAATTTTTCAGTAGCAAAGAAACCGATAGCACCAAGAAAAGCTAAAGCTATAAAAGATAAGTTAATACGCCATTGCTCGGCATTTGGGTACATTCCATACATAAATCTGTTAAACCAAATTTTAATATAAGTCCAACAAGCGCCACTACCTGTACATACGTCTTTTGA
>CACJTS010000018.1 GCA_902596355.1 uncultured Pelagibacteraceae bacterium
TAACTGATCAATACCTCTTTCAAATCTAAATTTAGCATCTGTATCGATATTCAATTTTTTTGCAGTTTTTCTGATTGATCTTGGATCAAAATAAGCCGACTCTAATAAAACATTTTTTGTATCTAGCTCTGTACCAGATCTTGTTCCTCCAATAATTCCTCCTAGGCCTAAAACACCTTTGTTATCACTTATTACACACATTCCATCATCTAGTTTATAATTTTTATTATCTAGAGCAGTAAATTCTTCTCCTGACTTTGAATTTCTAACAATTATTCCCTTATCAATTTTGTCAGCATCGTATGCATGCAAAGGACGATTAATATCAATCATGACATAATTTGTAATATCTACAATCGCAGATATTGGTTTTTGCCCTATAGAAATTAATTTATCTTTCAGCCATTGAGGGCTTTCTGTATTTTTGACGTTCGTTATCAAGCAACTACCAAAAGATAAACAGCCTTGATTTTTTTCTTTTGTTATTTTTACTTTTAAGGTCTGTTTTTTATTAGATTTAATTTTTTTATCTTTTTTTGGTTTTAAGTTTCCAAAACCTGCAGCTGATAAATCTCTCGCTATCCCCCGAACACCAAGACAGTCTGGTCTATTTGGTGTAATTGATAAATCGATAAGATTAGAACTTGATTTAGAAAAATAACTTTTTCCAATATTTTTTGCATATTTAGATGGTGATAGCTCCGTAATTCCATCACTTTCATCTGATAAATTTAATTCAGATTCGGAACATAACATTCCATAGGATGTAACATCTCTGATTTTAGCAACAACAAGTTTAGTTTTGTTTTTTGGGATTATTGCGCCTGGTGGAGCATATACTGTAAGAAGGCCCTCTCTTGCATTCCTAGCTCCACAAACAACTTTTTTAATTTCTTTGTTACCAACATCAACATCACAAACTTTAAGTCTGTCTGCATTAGGATGTTTTTCCGTTTTTAAAATTTTAGCTACCTTAAATAAATCTAATCCATCAGATAAGTTTTCTATACTCTCAACCTCAAGACCTATGTCTGTTAGTTTCTCAAGAAGTTTATCTTCTTTAGCGCTTATTTTTAAATGATCTTTTAGCCAATCATATGTAATCTTCATCTGCTTAAACCTCTGTAATTTGAAGGAACATCAAGTGGATCAAAACCAAAATGATTTAGCCATCTGTAGTCACAATCAAAAAACGCTCTTAAATCATTAATGCCGTATTTAAGCATTGCTAATCGATCTATACCTATACCAAAGGCATATCCTTGATATTTTGAAGGATCTACTTTTACATTTTTTAAAACATTAGGATGCACCATGCCACAGCCTAAAATTTCAAGCCACTTATCTCCTTCTCCAATAATAATTTTGCCATCTTTTACTTCATAACCAATATCAACTTCTGCAGATGGTTCTGTGAACGGAAAATGACTAGGTCTAAATCTCATTTTAATTTTTTCAACTTCAAAAAATTCTTTAATGAAATAATTCAAGCATCCTTTCAAATGCCCCATATTAATGTTTGTGTCAATATGTAAACCTTCTACTTGATGAAACATTGGTGCGTGTGTTTGATCACTATCAGATCTATAAGTTCTTCCTGGAGCAATGATCTTAAATGGAGGTTTGTCTTTTAGCATTGTTCTAATTTGAACTGGTGAAGTATGTGTTCGTAATAAAACTTCTTTGCTATCATCTAAGTAAAACGTATCATGCATATCTCTTGCTGGATGATTGTCAGGTGTATTTAAAGCAGTAAAATTGTTATATTCATTTTCAACATCAGGGCCTTCCTCAACACTAAATCCTATTTCAGAGAAAATAGATGAAATTTCATCAATAGTTTGTGATACTGGATGAACTTTTCCTCTAACGAATGGTCTTTCAGGTAAAGTTATATCAACTTTTTCCTTTTCTAATTTTTCGTTTATTTTTTTTCCTTCTATCTCACTAATTTTAGAAGTTATCAGATTTTGAAGTTCGTCCTTAGCTTGATTTAAATCTGATGCAAATTTTTTTCTATCAGTCTCTGGAATTGATCCTATTGTTTTAAATTTTGACGAAATTAAACCATTTTTACCAAAGAGCTCGGACTTGATTTCATTTATTTGATCAATGCTTAAATCATTTTCAAGCTTTGATATAAACTGATCTCTAATATTTTTTATCTCTGACATATTAGTAGATTATTTCCTTAAGAAATAAAAACAATAGCGAAGATTAATTTAAAGCTGATTGAGCTTTTTGTACAATTGTTTTGAATGCTTCTGGGCTATCGTAGGCAATTTCAGCAAGAATTTTTCTATCTATTGCAATACCACATTTATTTAATCCACTGATAAATTTTGAATAAGTTAAGCCCTCGGCTCTAACTCCAGCATTGATTCTCTGTATCCACAATGATTTAAAATCTCTTTTTTTATTTCTTCTGTCTCTGTAAGCGTATTGCATGGATTTTTCCATAGCTTGCTTAGCGACTCTAATAGTATTTTTTCTTCTACCCCATTGACCTTTTACAGCTTTTAAAACTTTTTTATGTTTAGCTTTACTAGTTACACCTCTTTTAACTCTTGCCATTATTAACCTCTTAAACTGTAAGGCATGTATGACTTAACAATTTTTCCATCTTGTTTAGACAATGTTGTAGTGCCTCTTAGTTTTCTTATTTGTGAATTCGTTCTTTTGATCATGCCATGTCTTTTACCTGCTTGAGCAGAAATAACTTTTCCCTTAGCTGATATTTTAAATCTTTTTTTTGCTGAGCTTTTTGTTTTTAGTTTTGGCATAATTCTGCGGACTTATACAAAGAAAGATATAATTTTACAACCTCTATTAAGGCTTATAAAGGCTGAATTACCATTATCATTTGCTTCCCATCAAACTTGGGATGCAATTCTACCTTACCGATATCCTTCATATCTTCTTTAATTTTGCCCATTAGTTCATTTCCTAGATGGGAGTGCTGAAGTTCTCTACCTTTAAATCTAATAGTGAATTTAACTTTATCTCCTTTAGCTATAAATTTTTTAGCATTTTTGACTTTAAACTCATAATCATGAGTTTCCGTAACAGGCCTCATTTTAATTTCTTTTAAAGAAACAATTTTTTGTTTTTTCTTTGCAAGATTTGCTTTTTTCTGAGCATCATACTTATATTTACCCATATCCATTATTTTACATACAGGAGGATTTGCATTAGGTGCTATTTCAATTAAATCTAAACCTTGATTTTTTGCCATGGAAATAGCTTCATTAGTATTCATCACCCCAAGATTTTCTCCATCACTTGCTATAACTTGTACATCAGGAGAAGAAATTCTATTGTTAGATCTTGGACCTCTGTCCTTAGTTCTTCTTTGAAAATAATTTTGTTTGAAGTCTGCCACTTAGTTTGATGATGCTTTATTTAAAGCAGAGAACGTTTTTAAAAATTTATCTATATCCATATTTTCTTGTTTATTAGAGTCTAATCTTCTAATCGTTACTGAATTGGAGTCAACTTCTTTTTTACCACAAATTAACAAAAGCGGTATTTTTTCTAAAGAATGATCTCTTATTTTATAATTTAAATTATTATTTTTTAAGTCTACTGCAGAACTAATACCTGCATTTTTAATTTTTTTAGATACTTCAACTGCGTAATCATTAAATTCCTCTGAGATAGGTATAACCATTGTCTGCAAAGGAGATAGCCAGAAAGGAAATTTTCCTGCATAGTTTTCAATTAGAATTCCAACAAATCTTTCTAAAGAACCAAATAACGCTCTATGTAACATAACAGGAATCTTTTTAGCTCCATCTTTATCAACATATGATGCATCTAATCTTCCAGGTAAGTTTAAATCAACCTGTAAAGTTCCACATTGCCAATCTCTACCGATTGCATCTCTTAAAACAAATTCAATTTTTGGACCATAAAATGCTCCCTCACCCTTATTAATACTATATTCTAAATTTGAAGCTTTAACTGCTTCAAGCAAAGAAGCCTCCGCTTTATCCCAAATTTTATCATCCCCAACTCTTACTTCTGGTCTATCTGCATATTTAAGAATTACGTTTTCAAATCCTAATTCTTTATAAATGTCTAGAATTAAATTAGTTACTTCTAAACATTCACTAGTTATTTGATCTTCAGAACAAAATATATGAGCATCATCTTGGGTAAAAGCTCTAACCCTTAATAATCCATGTAATGCTCCAGATGGCTCATATCGATGAACTTTTCCAAATTCTGCAATACGTAAAGGAAGATCTCTATAACTTTTTAAGCCTTGATTAAATACCTGAATATGCCCAGGGCAATTCATTGGTTTAATTGCAAATACTTTTTCATCAGGAGTTTCTGAGGTATACATATTTTCTCCATATTTTTCCCAATGCCCAGATTTTTCCCATAGTTGTCTATCTAATATTTCTGGTGTGTTTACCTCTCTATAACCAGCAGCATCTTGTCTGCTTCTCATATAGTTAATTAATTTCTGGAATAGAGCCCACCCCTTTTCGTGCCAAAATACTGATCCAGGACTTTCTTCTCTAAAATGAAATAGGTCCATTTCTTTACCAAGTTTTCTATGATCTCTTTTTTCAGCTTCTTCGATTCTTTTTAAATATTCATCTAAATCTTTTTGAGTTGCCCATCCTGTTCCATATATTCTTTGTAGCATTTCATTATTTGAGTCTCCACGCCAATATGCTCCAGCAACTTTTGTAAGTTTAAAATATTTACCAATTTTTCCAGTCGACAATAGATGTGGACCTCTACAAAGATCATACCATTTTCCGTGGTAATAAATAGAAACCTCATTTCCTTCTGGAATCATATCGACTAATTCAACTTTATATTTTTCTCCTAATTCTCCATAATGTTTTTTGGTATGTTCTCTCTCCCAAACTTCTCTGCGTGTTTTTTCATCTTTTTCAACTATCTCTTTCATTTTAATTTCAATTTTTTCAAGATCCTTTGGAGTAAAAGGTTCTTCTCTATAGAAATCATAATAAAAGCCATCTTTAATTGCTGGACCAATTGCTAACTTTGTTCCTGGAAATAACGCTTGAACTGCCATGGCCATTATATGAGTTGTATCATGACGAATTGCATCTAAACCCTCAGGATCTTTTGCCGTAAAAATTTTTATTGAACAATCTTTGTCAATTTCAAAATATAAATCTTTAAGTTCACCATCTACACTCATTATAAGTGCTTGTTTAGCTAATGATTTGCTAATTTTTTCAGCTACTTCAAGTCCAGTAACTTTTTTGGGAAAGTCAATATTGTTTCCGTCAGGTAATGTAATTATCGGCATTTAATTTAATAATCTCTTATACTCTGAATAAGTAGAAAAGCACATTTTTTCAACATTAAATTTATGCACTATGTTTTTTCTTCCCTCATAACCAATTGATTTTAATAGAGTTTCATCCATGTTAAGAGTTTTTAAAATTTTATTACTTAATGATTTAGCATTTCCTGCTTCGTATAAAAAACCAGTTTTTTCATCAATTATCGTTTCGTTAGAACCTCCAATGTTACTTGCTATAATTGGTTTTTCCATTGATTGTGCTTCGACAGCAACTCTGCCAAAAGCCTCTGGTTCGGTTGAGGCTGAAACAATAATATCAGAAACTTTATAAGCTAAGGCCATATCCTTGCAATGATCTATAAATTTTATTTGTTTAGACAATCTATATTGCTCTGAAAGTCTTATTAATTTTTTCTTATATAATTCTCTACCTTGATCACTACCTAGAATAACGGCATAAAATGCTTCATAACCCAGCTCTATATTCACTAAGTTAACTGCCTCAATAAATACTTCCTGTCCTTTCCAAGAAGTTAACCTACCGGGTAAAAGTATAATTTTTTTATCTTTTTCAATGTCCCATTTTTTTAATAATTTTTTCTCATCAATTTCAATTTTGGTTGTTGGATCAAAGTAGTCGACATTTATTCCTCTAAAAATAACCATTAATTTTTTTTTCTCATTTAAATATTTTGAATAATTTTTTTTAATATGAGAAAAAATAAAATTAGATCCTGCAATAATTAAATCTGCTCTAGTCATTACTGAATTATAAATTTTTTTTATATTACCCTTAAAATTGTATGTTCCATGAAATGTAGTTACAAATTTTCGTCCTGTGATTTTTGTTGCTAACAAACATGACCAAGCAGGTGCTCTACTTCTCGCATGAACAAGAGATATATTAAAAACTAAAATTATTCCAATTAAGATAAAAGCATTAATTAAAATTAGTAAAGGATTTTTACTCTGTACCGGAAGTCTAAATACCTTAACTTTTTTTCTATCTACAAATTTAAGTAATTCACCACCACTAGTTACAATAAATGATTTACAATTATTTTCTGGTAAATAATGTGCTATATCATAACAGCCTGTTTCAGCTCCTCCATAACCTAATTTTGGTATTACTTGTAAAACTTTTAAATCAGATGACATTTGATATGATTATATATTAATAGACAAAACTTATAAACGATTATGGCAAATTTCAGATTTCATCATATATCAAATACAAAGAAAATCAGACATATTTCTAAAATTTTTAAAAATAGTTCTTTTATAGTTTTTTTGCATGGCTTTATGTCAGATCTTGAAGGAAAAAAACCGAATGCATTTTTGAAATTTGCTAAAAAAAATAAAGTAAGTTTTTTAGCACTAGAATACTCTGGTCATGGAAAATCTTCTGGAAAATTTGTAAATGGAAATATTTCAAAATGGAGTAAAGAGACGTCAATTTTAATTAGAAAATACGTTAAAAAAAAAGAATTTGTGCTGATTGGTTCAAGTATGGGCGCATGGATTTCACTCAATCAATTCAAAATTTTCAAAAAACAGATTAAGGGATTTTTAGGAATAGGGGCTGCTCCTGAATTTTTAGAAAATTTAATGTGGAAAAAATTTACCAAAAAAATGAAAGAGGAAACAATAAGTAAGGGTATTTATCAATTAAAACATGGCAATTATGAATATCCAATAACTCTACAATTAATAAAAGATGGAAGAAAAAACAAAGTCTTAAATAAAAAAATTAATTCAAATATTAAAGTAACAATGGTTCATGGTGAAAAAGATGAGGCGGTTCCTGTCTCATATTCAAGAAAAGTTTTAAGACTATTTCCAAAAGCTAAGAAAAAATTAAATATTGTAAAAAAAGGTGATCACAGTTTATCAAATAAAAAATGGTTAAATATAATTTTAAAAGAGCTTAAATTATTAATTTAGCTAACTTTTTTTATATCTTTTTTTAAAGTAATTGGATTTTTTAATTTATCCAACATCTCTTTAGGACACACCTGAACAAAATTATTTACTTCATCATCAAAGTTTTCAATTATTTTTTTCGATAATTGAGACTCAGTTTCTTTAAAGTGCTCACTGACTAAATTTTTTAAATATTCTTTCCAATAATCTGTCTCTACATTTTGCCAAACTACTGATTCAGGATTTACTTTCTTTTCAAATTGTTGAGATTTATCATATATAAAAGCCATTCCACCTGTCATACCAGCTGCAAAATTATCACCAACATCTCCTAAAATTACTACAGTTCCGCCAGTCATATATTCACATCCATTAGAATCGCATCCTTCAATTACTGTAACTGCACAAGAATTTCTAACTGAAAATCTTTCACCAGCTTGGCCAGCAGCAAAAAGTTTTCCTGAAGTAGCTCCGTAAAGAACAGTATTTCCTAAAATTGTATTCTCATTTGAAACTAAATTGCTCTCTTCAGGTAATTTTATTGAAATAGTAGCTCCTGACAAACCTTTACCAACATAATCATTTGCATCTCCCTTTAATACAAGTTTTAAACCTTTAGAGGAAAATGCTCCAAATGATTGACCCGCTGATCCTTTAAAATTTAAAACTAAAAAGTTTTCATCAAGTTTTTCATAACCATATTTTTTATACAAATGATGAGAAATTCTTGTGCCTACTGCCCTGTGAGTATTTTTTATTTGATATTCTTTCTCAATTTTTTCAGAATTATCTAAAGCTTGTTCAATTTCTGGCCAAATTTGTTGGTCAAGAGTATCTGGTACACTATTTATTTCTTGATCCTCACAATACCTTGGATTATTTCCAGTATCAGCTTGAACAAATAAGGGATTTAAATCTAAATCGTCTAAATTTGGAGAACCCTTACTAACCTGTTTTAACAAGTCTGTCCTACCAATCACTTCATTTAATGATTTAAAACCTAAATTTGCTAATATTTCTCTTACTTCACTGGCTATAAATGTAAACAAATTAACTACTTTTTCTGGAGTCCCTGTAAATTTTTCTCTGAGCTTTTCATCTTGAGTGCAAACGCCTACAGGACATGTATTTGAATGACACTGTCTTACCATTATACAACCCATTGCAACTAAAGCTGTAGTAGCAACACCATATTCTTCAGCACCCATCATTGCAGCTATCACCACATCTCTTCCGGTTTTAATTCCACCGTCTGTTCTTAATGTAACTTTATGTCTAAGATTATTTAAAGTTAATACTTGGTTTGCTTCCGTCAAACCCATTTCCCATGGTATTCCAACATACTTAACACTAGTCTGTGGTGTTGCTCCTGTTCCACCATTATGTCCAGAAATTAATATTATATCTGCTTTTGCTTTAGCTACACCAGCTGCAATTGTTCCTACTCCAGAGGAAGCAACAAGCTTAACTCCAATTCTTGCTTTAGGATTTATCTGTTTTAAATCATAAATTAGTTGTGCAAGATCTTCGATTGAATAAATGTCATGATGTGGTGGTGGTGATATTAAAGTAACTCCAGGAGTTGAATGTCTAAGTTTAGCAATCTCCTCTGTAACTTTAAATCCTGGTAGCTGACCTCCCTCACCAGGCTTAGCGCCTTGTGCAATTTTAATTTCTATCTCATTACAATTATTAAGATAATTAACTGTAACTCCGAATCTTGCAGAAGCTATTTGCTTAACTCTTGAGTTTGCACTGTCACCATTATCTAAAACTTTAAATCTACTTGCATCTTCACCGCCCTCTCCACTACATGAAGCACCTTTAATCCTATTCATACCGGTTGCCAAAGTTTCATGCGCCTCTTTTGATAAAGCTCCATGAGACATGCTCCCACTTCCAAATCTTTTTAAAATATTTTCTATTGGCTCAACTTCAGAAATATCTATTGGCCCACTTAATTTTTTTTCTCTAAAATCAATTAAGTCTCTAAGATTAATAGGTGGTAAGCTGTATATTCCATCCGCATATCTTTTATAGGCATCATAAGAATTAGATCCTACTGCACTTTGAAGTAAATGAATTAATTTTCCTTGATATTGATGAGTTTCACCATTTTTACGATATCTATATATACCGCCTATCGGCAATATGGTTTCAGAACTTTCAAATGCCTCTTTATGTATTTCTCTAATTTTTTTCTCTATACCCGTAAGTCCAATACCTGAAATTTTAGAGACAACTCCTGGAAAATAATCTGCAACAATTGTTCTACTTAAACCTACGGTTTCAAAGTTACATCCACCTCTATAAGAACTTAGAACTGAAATACCCATCTTAGACATAATTTTTAATAGACCTGCGTTTACTGATTTTATGTATCTCTCTACACATTCATCAAAGCTAAATTGACCGAATAATTTCTTTTCATGGCGCTGAAATAAACTATCAAATGCTAAATATGGATTTACAGTAGTTGCACCAACTCCTATTAAGGTTGCAAAAGAGTGTGTATCTAAAGCCTCTCCAGATTGAACATTGATTGATACATATCCTCTTAGTTTTTTTTCAATAAGGAATGAGTTAATTGATCCAACTGCTAGAAGCATTGGTATTGGAAGTTTTGAGTTAGAAAGCTCTTTGTCACTTAAAATCAATTGAGTAATTCCCTGTCTTACTGAAATTTCAGCTTCTTTTTGAATTTTTTTAATTGAATCAAATAACGTTTCTTCCTCAGAAAAAGTACAATCAATTATAGATGAATTATTGCCAAAAAAATTTATAAATTTTTCAAACTGAGAATTTGATAATATTGGACTATTTAGAACATAAATATTTTGCTTAGTTAAATTATCAAAATTTAAAATATTTCCAAGATTTCCAAATCTTGTTTTCAAACTCATAACCTTGTTTTCTCTTAAAGAATCTATTGGTGGGTTTGTGACCTGGCTAAAATTCTGTCTAAAAAAATGGTATAACGGTCTATACCTATCTGACAAAACAGCTAGTGGTGTGTCATCTCCCATGGATCCAGTTGCTTCTTTAGCATCTTCTGCCATAGGATGTAGTATGAGCTCAAGGTCTTCTAAACTTATTCCAAAAGTATATTGCCTTCTTCTTAAATCATCTCCCGAAAAAAAATTTTTTTCATCCGAAATAGTTAACTTATCATCTAGGTCGATAATTTGTGAATTAAAGTGTTTATATTCTTTAGCTAAATAATCTTTTATTTGCTTGTTAGTAAATACTTTTCCTTTTTCTATTCTAACTCCAATTATTTCCCCAGGACCCAATCTTCCCTTTGACAAAATTCTTTTTTCATTTAATTCAATCATTCCTGTTTCAGAACCTGCAAATAATAATTTATCTTTTGTGATTGCGTATCTTAAAGGTCTTAATCCATTTCTATCATTCGCGGCAATAACCCATTCATTATCAGTTCCAGCAATAGCTGCCGGTCCATCCCATGGTTCCATAGTGCTGTTTAGAAAATTAAATAATTGTTGGTGATCTTTTGGTAGAGTTTTATTTTTTTTAGACCATGCATCTGGGACTAACATAAGTTTAGCTAAAGGTGCTGGCTGACCAGATATATTCAATAATTCAAAAACATTGTCTAATGCAGCAGAGTCTGATGCTCCCTGTTGTATAACAGGTTTTAAGTTTTCAACATCGTCAAAAAGGGGACTGTTCATCTCTTGTTCATGAACTTTCATCCAATTTTTATTTCCTCTATAAGTATTAATTTCTCCATTATGTGCTATAGCTCTGAAGGGTTGTGCTAAATTCCAGCTAGGTGCTGTGTTTGTTGAAAATCTTTGATGAAAAATAGCAAACCTTGAAACAAATCTCTCATCTTTTAGATCAAGGTAGAAATCTGATATAGCTTCAGCTAAAAACATTCCCTTGTAAATGATAGACTTAGAACTCAATGAACAAATATAAAAATTATTTAAAGATTTTTTAAAAGCTTCATTTTCTATCTTTCTTCTAGTTTCATAAATTTTTCTTTCTAAATCTTTATTTGTTAATTCTGGATTATAAGGTTTAAACAATACTTGGATAATTTCAGGCATTGTTTGGAATGCCTTTTCTCCTAAAACTTTTGGATTAACTGGAACTTGTCTCCAACCGTAAATACTAAAATCATTTTTTGTTAATTCACTCTCAACAATAGTTTTGCAACTTTCTTGTGCTGCGTAATCATTCCGAGGCAGAAATATCATGCCCACACATATTTCAGAATTGTCATGTGTGTGTCCTGTAACTTCTATCTTTTCAATGAAGAAATCTTTTGGTATTTCAACATGAATTCCAGCTCCATCACCAGTTTTCCCATCGGCATCTACAGCACCTCTATGCCAAACAGCTTTTAATGCTTCAATACCATACTCTACAACTTTACGAGATTTTTTACCTTCAGTTGATGCAATTATACCCACACCACAAGCATCATGCTCCATCTCCTCTGAATAAACATTATTTTCTTTTAAAAGGTCAAGGTTCTTTTTATAATTTTCCATTAAGCCACTCTTTTTTCCACTTTAGATTTACTCTCTAGATAAGTTTTAATTGAAGCTGCTGCATCTCTTCCGTCTTTAATTGCCCAAACAACTAATGAAGCTCCTCTAACTATATCACCAGCAGCAAACACCCCTTTTATATTTGTTTCCATAGAATCAAAGTCTGTTTTAATAGTTCCCCACTTTGTTACTTGTAATTCACTACTATCAAATAAATTCGGTAAATCCTCAGGATCAAAACCTAGTGCTTTGATAACCATATCTGCTTTTGTTTCGTAACTTAAGCCGTCTTGTACTTGTGGTTTTCTTCTTCCTGTCTCGTCTGGATCACCTAATTTAATTTGATCTACAATTATTTTTTCTACTTTATTTGTACCTTTAAATTCTCTAGGACTTGACAACCAAACAAACTCAACACCTTCTTCTTCTGCATTTGCAACTTCTCTAGCAGATCCTGGCATATTTTCTTTATCTCTTCTATACAAACATTTAACAGATTTTGCCTTCTGTCTTATAGAAGTTCTTACACAATCCATTGCTGTGTCACCTCCACCGATTACAACAATATCTTTACCTTCTGCATTTAAAATTCCTTTATCAAACAGCTCAACATCATCTCCAAGACCTTTTTTATTAGATGCAGTTAAAAAATCCATTGCAGGAAAAATATTATCAAGATCATTTCCAGGTAAGTTTACTTCTCTTGCTTTATAAACTCCTGTTGCAATTAAAATAGCATCGTGTTTTTTTCTCAATTGGTTTAGGCTTGCATCCTTACCAACTTCAAAATTTTGAATAAATTCAATTCCTCCATCCTTTAAGAGTTTTGTTCTTCTCTCTACAACTTCTTTTTCTAATTTAAAATTTGGAATTCCATAAATTAATAATCCTCCTGCTCTATCATATCTGTCGTAGACAGTAATTTTATACCCATTTTTTCTTAATTGTTCTGCAGCAGCTAATCCTGCAGGACCTGCACCTATAATTCCTACGCTTTGATTTTTTTCATTCGTTACCTTAATTGGTTTTACCCAGCCCTGAGCCCAAGCATTATCTGTAATATATTTTTCTACTGATCCAATAGTTACTGTTCCGTGACCAGATTGTTCAATTACACAATTTCCCTCACATAATCTATCTTGGGGGCAAATTCGGCCGCACACTTCAGGCATATTGTTTGTACTTTGGGATAATTCATACGCCTCTTTTAATCTTCCCTCAGCTGTCAGTTTAAGCCAATCTGGAATGTTGTTGCTTAAAGGACAATGAACTTGGCAAAAAGGTACCCCACATTGCGAACACCTACTTGACTGTTCTTTGGCTTTTTCATTGATATATTCGTCATAGATTTCGTTAAAATCTTTCTTTCTCGAATCAACTTCCCTTTTAGGTGGAGTTTGTTGACCTATTTTAACAAATTTTAACATTTTATCTGACATAATATTTTTTAAGTTTTGGCAAAATATACGTTGATTTATGTATATAAAGCATAAAATAGGTCATATATATTGACCTTAATTTTTAAATTATTACCACCAATAAACAAGTTTCTAATTATTGCATAGCTATTATGCTTAAATCGAATTGTTTTAAATAAATACTTTATAAGTTACGAAGAAATAATGTTTCAAAATATTATAGAAGTTTTAATTCTCTCTGCAATTCAAGGAATATCTGAATTTCTGCCTATAAGCTCCTCTGCTCATTTAATTTTGGTTTCCACATTATACGAATTTAAGTCCAGTTCTCTTTTAATTGATATAAGCCTTCATTTAGGATCTCTAATTGCAATAATTTATTTTTTTAGACATGAGCTATTTGATGCTAGAAAAAATGAAAGACTTTTAAGTTTAATTATACTTGGATCTATTCCTTTAATAATTGTTGGCTATATACTTTATAATACAGGTTTAATTTATCAGTTAAGAAACATAGAAATTATAGCATGGACTACATTAATATTTGCAATTATTTTATACATATCAGATAAAAATCGATTTGATAAAAAAATTTCTTCAAATTTAAATTTTCAGTCAATAGTATTTATAGGTATTTTCCAAATTTTATCTCTTGTACCCGGAGTGAGTAGAGCAGGAATTACTATAACAGCTGCGAGAATTTTAAAATTTAATAGAGTAGATTCAAGTAAGATATCTTTTTTACTTTCAATCCCAGCATTGGCTGGAGCTAGCGTCTTAAGCATAAAAGATGTTTTCGAACAATCAATTGAATTTAACTACTTAATAGTTATTGCAATTATATCTTC
>CACJTS010000019.1 GCA_902596355.1 uncultured Pelagibacteraceae bacterium
TAAATAAGAAAAAATAAATGCTCCAACTAAACAAAATGCAATTAACAAAAGTGCAGATGACATAAATAATTTTAACAAATTATAATTGTTGAGTCTAAGTACAAATTAAAATCTATAAATTTTATTGATAAATCGACTCCAAAACGAGCACACTATGAGCACAGTGAGGGTCAAATTTTAAATTTTTTTTGCAAAAAGTGCCCATAAAAAATTCACTTTGGTGCGGTCGGAGAGACTCGAACTCTCATGGACTAGGTCCACACGGCCCTCAACCGTGCCTGTCTACCAATTTCAGCACGACCGCGATATGTCCCATAATAAATGAATGACAATCATGATTCAAATTGGTAAAAATCCTCATGGAATTTACACAAGAAGTACGTAAAGCAACAGATCCTATTTATCAAAAGATTTCTAAGGTTATGCCTGAAATTGAATGGTCAGTGCATGCTCCATATATTCATAAAATTAATAAATTAAAAAAAGAAAAAAATGCTGTAATTCTAGCCCACAATTATCAAACTCCAGAAATTTATCATGGTGTCGCAGATTTTTCTGCAGACTCACTTGCATTAGCAATTGAAGCTTCAAAAACTTCAGCTGATATTATTTTAATGGCTGGGGTACATTTTATGGCAGAAACTGCAAAATTAATGAGTCCAGATAAAAAAGTTATTCTTCCTGATATGGATGCTGGTTGTTCTTTATCATCATCTATTACTGGTAAAGATGTTAGGCTATTAAAAGAAAAATACCCAGGCGTTCCCGTTGTATCTTATGTCAATACATCGGCAGAAGTTAAAGCTGAAACAGATGTATGTTGTACATCTGCTAATGCAGTTAAAATAGTTAAATCACTTGGCGTAAAAAAAGTAATATTTTTGCCTGACGATTATTTAGCTAAATATGTAGCTTCTCAAACTGATGTTGAAATTATTTCATGGAAGGGAATTTGTATTGTCCATGATCAATTTAACAAAAAAGAAATAGATGATATTAGAAAAAATAATCCAGGAATAAAAATTATAGCACACCCAGAGTGTCCACCAGATGTAATTGAAGCCAGTGATTTTGCGGGATCTACATCTGGAATGATTAAGTATGTAAAAGATAAACAACCAAAAAAAGTAATGATGGTTACAGAGTGTTCAATGAGTGACAATATTCAAATAGAAAATCCAAATGTAGACTTTATTAAACCATGTAATATGTGTCCACACATGAAAAAAATTACACTTCCAAAAATATTAGATTGTTTAGAAAAAGAGTCTGGCGAAATAATTATGGACGAAGAAACAATTGAGAGAGCCAGGATATCTGTAGAGAGAATGGCAGCCATTGGCAGATAATTAAGTGTCAAAAATTAAATTAAGTAAAGAGTTTATTAGAAGCACTGTAAAGCTTGCTTGACACCCCTAATTTGCTGAATATACTGCGAGCGATTAAAATTAAGCTATGCCAAAGACTGCTAAAGCAAAGAAAAAAGTATCAAAACCAAAAACTAAAGCTGTAAGTAAACCAAAAGTAACAGCGGCTAAAGTTGCTCCAAAAGGCCTTGTAAGAATTTCAAAAACTTATGTTCCAAAAGATACTGAGAAATATATGTGTGAAAAACATAAAGTATATTTCAGAATAAGACTAACTGAATGGAAAAAAGAACTAATCAAAGCTAATAATGAAGCTCTTTATAATGGTGGTATGGATGACAACAATATTTCTGCTGATATCGTTGATCAAGCAAACTCCTATATTGATAATAACGTAGAGATGAAAGCTATCAACAGGCAAATAAAATTAATATCAGAAATTGATAAAGCATTGAGAAGAATTAGAGAGGACACCTATGGTTATTGTTTAGATACTGCAGAGCCTATTGGATTAAAAAGATTAATGGCAAGACCTGTAGCTAAGTACACTATTGCTGCTCAAGAAAAACATGAAAAAGATGAAAAAGTTCATGCAGATGATTAGATATGAGGAAAAAACCATCTAAACATAGTTCAATTTCTTTTCTTTTTGCAAAGAAATATATTTATTTCTACTATCCCTTTTTCTGGATAATTTTGTTACTTTATTTATTATTAAAATGAATAAAAAATTAATTCTAATAATTATTGTAATAATTGCTATTGAGTTTTCGGGTTATGGAATTCTAAGTACCATTTACAGATTATTTGGATAATTTTTAGAGTTTAGGAATTTTGGCGTCTTTATCTATAAAACTATAACCTTTAACAACAGCTTCTCTATCAGCTATTTCTAGATACCACCTAGATAAGTTTTGGTAATTTTTTAAACCAATATCATGCCATTCATGTCTCGCCATCCACGGCCAGGTTGCAATATCAGCGATAGTATAATCGGGACCTGCAAGAAATTTAGATTCTTTTAATCTAGCATCTAGTTCTCCATAAATTCTTTTGGTAATTTTAAAATATCGTTCCTCACCAAACTCACTTTTACCAGGATTATAGTGATGAAACTGATGATGTTGCCCAATCATGGGACCTACAGTACCCATTTGAGCCATTAACCATTGATTAATAACCAGTCTATCTTTTTCATTATAAAGTTTTCCACTTTTATCTGCCAAGTACATTAATATTGCACCTGACTCGAAAATACTCTTACTGTTATCATGATCAATGATCACAGGAATTTTTCCAAAAGGGCTTAGCTTTATAAATTCTGGCTTGAATTGCTCATCTTTACCTAAATCAACTTTTGTAACTTTGTACTCATAACCAATTTCTTCAAGCATGATGCTTATTTTCCATCCATTGGGAGTGTTTGCAGAAAAAAGTTCTATCATTTTTTAATTCCAAGTCTTTCTTGTGCAGCTTTGGAAGTTGTTGTGAATTCAAATCTTAATTTTTCATTTGGTTTGGCATATTTAAAGCAGCCTCTTGCTGCCAATGCACCCTCATGAAATCCTGAAAGAATTAACTTTAATTTTCCTGGGTAGGAACAAATATCACCTATTGCAAAAATTCCTTGTACATTGGTTTCAAAATTTTCAGTATTTACCTGAACAGTTTTTTTATCAATATTTAGCCCCCATTCTAAAATAGGACCAAGTTGCATAATCAAACCAAAAAAACCTAATACATAATCAGATTTAAATTCCTTAATTTCTCCTTCATCATGTTTTATTTTAACTAATTCAATATTTTTGTCTCCCATTACTGAGTCCAATTGAAATTTTGTGTATAAATTTAATTTTCCTTGATCATTAAGTTCTTTTACCTTTTGAACACTTGATTCAGCTCCGCTAAAACCATCTCTTCTATGAATTAAATTTACTTTAGATGTGTTCGATAATTCAATAGCCCAATCTAAAGCCGAGTCTCCTCCACCAAATATTGAAATAGTTTTATCTTTAAAAATTGATTTATCTTTAATTGAATAAAATAACGAATTACCCTCAAATTTTTCACACTCCTTTACCGGAAACTTCCTTGGCTCAAAAGAACCAACTCCGCCAGCTATAACTATAGCTGCAACATCAAACTCTACTCCACCTGACGTTTTAACATGCCATCGGCTTTCAGTTTTATTAAGATGTTCTACTCTTTCATTTAAATGAAATTTTACACTGAAAGGTTTAATTTGTTTTAAAAGATTATTGGTTAACTCTTCACCAGTACACTCTGGTACTGCAGGAATATCATAAATAGGTTTATCAGGATAAAGTTCGATACATTGTCCTCCTGCTTTATCAAGATTATCAACTATCTCACAACTTAACCCTATAATTCCAAGTTGATGAGCACAAAATAAACCTGTTGGTCCTGCTCCAATAATTAATACATCTGTTTTATTCATTTAACCTTGCTTTGATGGAATGTTTACTTCTAATCCATCCAGCTCATCTGAAATTATTAACTGACAACTTAATCGACTATTATTCTTTGGTTCAAAAGCCATATCAAGCATGTCTTCTTCACCATCTTCTTTCGATGGAAGCTTATCTAACCATTCTTCTTTGACATAAACATGGCAAGTAGCACATGCCATTCCACCTCCGCAATCTGCGTCAATGCCTGGAATATCATTTTGCACTGCACCTTCCATTACAGTTAATCCATTTTGAACATCAATGGTATGAGTTTTATTATCGTGAGTGTGGTAAGTAATTTTTGCCATGCGTTATATATAAGTTCTTATCTAAATTGAGCAAGTAAGTAAAAACATACTTGGTCAGATTTATGCATTTTGTGGTTCAGGAACTTCCTTTTTAAAAAAGTAACTAGAATCGTCTTTTTGTCTCATCAAAGCTGGTAAAATTTCTTTGTAAGCATCAATTAAACCATCATTTGTTCTCGGTAATTGATCTTTAATATGGTGATGAAGTTTATCCAAGTTATAAGATGGAACTGTTGGAAACATGTGATGAGTTACATGATATTCCATTTTCCAATATAAAAAACTTAAAATAGGATTTAAATACATTTCTCTTGTTGTGTATCTATGATCTTTAATATCTCTTGCTAAACCAGCATGTTGAGTAAATGAAACCAGTTTATGCAAAGTTCTTCCATAAAATTTTGGTAATAAAAAAAACAAAACTGGTAACCAAGATAATGTAATTAAAGACCACAAAATAATTGTAATCCAAATTGCAACAAAAATTCTAGAATTAAAAATAACTTTTGATTGTACATTTTCAGGAATGCAGTCTTGCATCACTTTTGTTTTTACACCCAATGCATGTTGAATAATTTCGTAAGCTATACTTTTTTTAAAATAAACAAGTTCCATAAAAGGAATTAAATTTATTAAAAAATTTTTTGGAGTTTCTTTTAAATTATTTCCGTATTCAATTTCATGATCATATGGATTTTCTGTTGAATATGTATTTCCATGATGAACGAAATGTGTATATCTCCATCTTGTTGGTTCAAAATTTGAGAGGTATGAAGAAATATAGTAAAAAAATTCGTTCAAAGATTTTGATTGAAAAGCGGTTTTGTGACCTGTCTCATGCCATAATGGATTTGAAAAACCGTATATGTTTCCATAAATCAAAAACCAAAAAGCAGACCACCATGTACCCCAAGTTATATATGCAAAAATTCCTGTTAGTAATAACAATCCAAAAAAGACTGAAACATGTTGAAGCCCTTTGATATCAGATTTTTTTGAAAGTTCCTTGAGGACTTCAATATCAACTTGGCATTTATGCCATTTTTCCAATCTAACTTCCATAGAAATAAAAATATGTATATTTGTTATATATATTTTTAATAAAGACAAAAAAAAAGGGCAAGTACAAAATTGTACCTGCCCTTAATTTAAATTTTAGCTAAATTACTTAGCTCTTCTTCCGCTCGAACTAGTTGCAGCAGCCCAGATTACAAGACCAAATGCAATTTTGTTAATGAAGTCAGCTAAGTTGTAAACGACGTTAAGTGAATCTGCATCTACACCACCAGTTAGGTAACCAAATACATAACCTAATGGGTAAATTGCCCAACCTACTGTAACGATCATTCTCATTGCTCCGAATGCAGTTACAAGAGCTTTGTTACCACTCTTCGATGCAGCTTTACCAGCTTCACCTGAGAATACTTCATAAAGAATGTATACCCAACCTGCCATTCCGATGATGAAACCTAGTGTAGCATTAATGTATCCTGCTTCACCTAAGTATCCACCGATTAGCATCACTAATGAACCAATTAGCAATCTCCAGAACATTCCAGAGTTTGCTTTACCAATAGCTGCTAGAATTAAATAGAATTCTACCATCTGTAATGGCACAGTGATTAACCAGTCAATGTATCTGTAAACAGTTGGCGAGTCTCCAGTAGCAACCCATACTTCTCTCATGTACATGTAGTGTATGAATGCAATACCAGTTACTAGACCAGCAACAATAACTGATGTTCTCCAGCCTGATGCGACATTGCCTGCTTCCATGAAAAAGAAAGCAGTAGCTGCTAACATTCCCATAGAGATAACCCAGAATGAAATTCCTACGAAGTCATCTTGCATCAACATCGTTGCGTCTGCTGCAATAGCTATACCTGAAAAACCTATCAAGGCCATAGCTGCTAGAGCAAACAGTTTAAGTTTTTTCATAAAAAACTCCCTCTTCGTTAGTTTTTATTTTAGTTTATATAAACTAGACTTAAGTTTCCTTAAGCCAATGTCGCGGTTAATAGCAAATAAAAATAGATAAATGAAGACTTAATTGCGACTAATTCTCATTGATTTTACTTAATTTTTAAAATTAAATGCAATTTATAAGTTAAAAATCAAAAAAAATAAGGAATTCGAATCAAATCTTTATGTCTTCTAAATTTAGTGAAATTTACGATAATTCTATAAAAAATCCTGAAAAATTCTGGCAAGAAGCTGCTCAAGATATATTTTGGTTTAAAAAACCAACAAAAATTTTAAACAAATCTAACCCTCCTTTCTATAAATGGTTCGAAGATGGAGTAACAAACACATGTTACAACGCTTTAGACATTCACATTGATCAAGGTAGAGGTCAAAAAACAGCTTTAATATATGATAGCCCTATAACAGGGAACAAGAGTAAGTTCACTTATGATGACTTAAGATCAAAAGTTTCTAAATTTGCAGGAGCATTAAAGGCTCAAGGCGCCATTAAAGGAGATAGAATTATAATTTATATGCCAATGATCCCAGAAGCAGTAGTGGCTATGCTTGCTTGTGCAAGGATTGGAGCAATCCACTCTGTGGTCTTTGGTGGTTTTGCCTCAAATGAGCTTGCAAGCAGAATAGATGATAGTAAGGCTAAATTACTAGTAACTGCTTCATGTGGTTTTGAGCCTGGAAGAACAGTTGAGTATAAACCTCTTGTCGATGAAGCAATAAAAATAGCCAATCACAAAATTGAAAAAATGATTTTATTCCAAAGACATGGTCATGAGGTAAAGTTAAATACTCCTAATGAGGTCAGCTGGGAAGATGTTGTCTCCGATGCTAAAGATGTAGATTGTGTTGAGATGAACTCAAATGAGTTTGCCTATATTTTATATACATCAGGAACAACTGGAACTCCAAAAGGTATAGTAAGAGACATTGGAGGTCACATTGTTGCTCTTAAATGGACCATGAAAAATATATACAATATTGATACTGATGATATTTGGTGGTCTGCAAGTGATATTGGTTGGATTGTTGGTCATTCATATATTGTTTATGCTCCACTATTTAAAGGATGTACTACAGTTTTGTTTGAAGGTAAGCCAGTAGGAACACCTGATGCTGGCGCTTTCTGGAAAATCATTTCTGATTATAAAGTAAAATCTCTTTTTACTGCTCCCACAGCTTTTAGAGCTATTAAAAAAGAAGACCCTGAAGGTAAATTTTTCTCAAAATATAATTTAAGTAGTTTTGAGAGTTTATTTCTTGCAGGAGAAAGAGCTGATCCAGATACTATTAAATGGGCTGAGAATTTACTGGAAGTTCCTGTCATTGATCATTGGTGGCAAACAGAGACTAGTTGGGCAATCAGCTCAAATTGTACTGGTATTGAAATGATGGAAACAAAGTATGGTTCAGCTTGCAAAGCTGTCCCGGGATATGATGTCAAAATCATTAAGCCAGACCAGTCTTTAGCTAAACCTAATGAGATGGGAGACATTGTAGTAAAACTTCCATTGCCTCCAGGTACATTTCCAACATTATGGAATGCAGATCAAAGATATAAAGAAAACTATATGTCAAATTATGAAGGTTATTATCAAACATATGATGCAGGTCATATTGATGATGATGGTTATATATGGATAATGTCTAGAACTGATGACATCATTAATGTAGCGGGCCACAGATTATCAACAGGTGCAATCGAAGAAGTTTTATCTGAACATCAATCAGTTGCTGAATGTGCAGTGCTTGGAATTTCAGATAAATTAAAGGGTCAATTACCTATTGGTTTAGTAGTTTTAAAATCTGGTGTTGATAAAGATAACGACACTATATCTAAAGAATGTGTTCAAATGGTTAGAGATAAAATTGGACCAGTTGCTGCATTTAAAGTTGTAATTGTTATTAAAAGATTACCAAAAACAAGATCAGGAAAAATTTTAAGAGGAACAATTAGAAAAATTGCAGATGGTGTTGATTATAAAGTGCCACCTACAATAGACGATCCTGCAATTCTAACTGAAATCACCGAGGATTTAGTTAATCACAAAATTTTAAACAATGGTTAAAACATATTTATTTCTTGCAGGTGCAGTATTTTTTGAAGTTGCTGGTACAATGTTGTTACCTGTAACTCAAAATTTTACAAAACTAATCCCAACAGCTGCTCTTGCATTCTTTTATCTTTGTGCTTTCTATCTTTTAACTTTTGTAGCAGACAAGATTCCTATTGCTATTATGTATGCAACATGGAGCGGTCTTGGAATTTTTACTATTGCAATCCTTGGATATATATTTTTTAAACAAACTTTAGCTTGGCAAGCAATAATAGGACTATTCTTAATAGTGATAGGTATAATTTTAGTAAATAGTTATACTGGAAAACTTAGCTAAACTGTAAAGGTGTTCCATCAGGATCACCTAAAATTTTTCCATCCTGCATTTTAATTTTTCCTGCAATAATCGTATGGGTAGGTGTTCCCTTAAATTTAAATCCATTAAATGGAGACCATTTACATTTGCTCTCTATATTTTCATTTTTAATCTCAATAGTTTTGTTCATATCAACAATAGTAAAGTCTGCATCATAACCCTCTCTAATAAATCCTTTGTTTTTAATTCCAAAAATCTTAACTGGATTTTCACAAACAAAGTTCATCAATTGGTTAAGAGATAATTTTCCATCATTTATGTGATTTAACATTACAGGCATTAAAGTCTGAACTCCTGGCATTCCAGAAGGAGTGTTGGGATATACTTTATCTTTATTTTCTTTTAAATGAGGAGCGTGATCAGATCCAATCGTATCATTAAAATTATTTTTGACCCCATACCATAATCTATCATAATGAGATTTATCTCTTAATGGTGGATTCATCTGAGCATACGTTCCAAGCTTGTCATAACAATCTGGTGCATAAAGAGTTAAATGTTGAGGGGTAATCTCAAATGTAATGTTTCCTTTATGTTGTGATAGAAAATCAATTTCTTCTTTTGTTGTAATATGAAGCACATGAGCTTTTTTATTGTGCTTTTCTGCTATTCGAACAATTCTTCTAGTAGATGCTATTGCACATTCTGCACTTCTCCATACTGGATGGGTATGAACATCGCCCTCTTTTATTAATTTCTTATTAACTTTTAAAATTGCTTCATCCTCAGAATGGACCGCTACTACTTTTGAAGCATTTTTAAAAACTTTATCTATATCGTCTTCTTCAGCAACTAATAAATTACCTGTTGAGGATCCAGCAAAAAGTTTAATTCCACAACATCCTTCTAAACCTTCTAAACTTGCTAAATCATCTGCATTATCTGCTGTTGCCCCAAAATAAAAAGCATAATTAGAATACATTCTATTTTTAGCGAGATCTAATTTCCTTTGAAATTCCTTCATATTAGAAGTTGGTGGATTAGTATTTGGCATTTCAAATACACTTGTAATTCCTCCAGCTATCGCTGCTCTACTTCCTGAATGAAGATCCTCTGTATCTGTTGATCCTGGTTCTCTAAAATGTGTTTGGGTATCTATACAACCAGGTAATACTGTATGGCCTTCTGCATTAATTGTCTCTTTTGCTTCTTCTAAAATTTGTCCAATCTGCTCAATTTTTCCATCTTTTATAGCAACATCAACATCTTTTAACTTACCATCAATGTAACATTGTCCGTTTTTAATTATAAGATCTAACATTTTAAAAAATTGTTATTATATTACATTCTATAAATAATCAATTATGAATATTAAAAACGTTTACATTTTAGATGACAGAGCAATTCTTTATATTAACGGAGAAGATGCAAAAGAGTTTCTTCAAAACCTTATCAGCAACGACATAAACAAAGTAAGTGATGTAAATAGTTGCTTTAGTTCATTACTTACACCCCAAGGTAAATTTTTGTATGAATTTATAATTGCAAAACATAAATCAGGATATCTTATAGATTGTGAAAAACCTCAGGCAGAAGAATTATTCAAACAATTGTCCCTTTATAAGCTAAGATCAAAAGTTGAAATTCTCAACTTAAGTAATGAGTTTGTTGTAGCAGTATTTTCTCATGAAAAATTCTTAACTTTTGATGAAGCAAAAGATAAACCTGGATGCACAATTAAATATAGAGAAGATCCAATATTTTTAGATCCAAGAAATAAGGATTTGGGCGCTAGATTAATTATTAATTTAGAAAAACTTTATTTATCTTTAAAAAAACTAGATCTTCATGATGCAGACCTGAAAGAATATTATTCATTAAGTCATAGCCTTGGAATAGTTCCAAAAGATTTAAATAAATTAAAAGATAAATTATTTGGTATTGAATGTAATTTTGAGGAACTAAATGGAATAGATTTCAAAAAAGGCTGTTATGTTGGCCAAGAAAATACAGCACGAATTAAATTAAAGAATAAACTTTCAAAAAGATTGTTTCCAATAAATGTAGTTAACGGAAAACTACATGAAGGTGAAAGTATTTATAATAATGAAATTGAAATAGGTAAGGTTTTAATTGATAGCGACTACCCTTTTGCTTTAATTAAATACTTAAACGAAAACTTTGATGAAAAAGCTAATTTTAAAACTAAAGAAGCTTCAATAAATATCAAGAAACCTAATTGGATCAATTAATATTAATTACAACTCAAAGAACTACCTTTAATTGCATAAAAAATATCTTGTAAACTATCTCTGAACATTTGATAATCTTGAACATTCATAGCTGCATTTGCATCCATTATAGATATATCCTTAAATAGTATCTCAACCATAGCGACTGCAATTACTGTTAATAAAAATTTAGTATATTTGTCCATTTTTTTCTCTTTAAGTTTATTATTTTACAAAGGATATTTTTGGTGCGGTCGGAGAGACTCGAACTCTCTGGAGAAAACCTTATTAATACTTATTTTAAACCTAAACTGACAAATACAACCAAGCTTCAGCACAATCTGAGCACACTGAGAATTAAATAAATTCACCACGCTCGTTTTGATAAGGATACTCGTCAGTAATTAATCTAATTTTGTCTTTGTATTTTTCTAAATCAACTCCTCTATAATATTTGATAAAAGTAGGCATTTGGCAGGCATTATAAATATCTAAACGTTTAAAAAAATAATCCAAAAAGCTTATTGATCTTTCGCTATATAATCTTTTTGCTTCATACATTTCATCAAGCTCTAAACGATACATTTCAAGTTGTTCAGGAAACCAGTTAGCATCCATATACTGATCTAAATCAAATAATTCTGATGGTTGCCAAATTACTTTTCTATTTCCTAAACCAGCTTCTTTAACAATGTTTGCAAATTTTCCGCCTCTATCTTCATGTGCGAAAGGTACTTTTGGATGACTTAATGTTCGATCAGTTAAATCTAAAAAAATTCCCTCCATTTGAAAGAGCTGTTTTCCAACAGTTTTTCCATCTTTTATACTTCCATCTGGATTTAAACCAAAAGACATATCCATATTCATAAATTGCTCTGCTAACTCATAGTCTTGATGAGCGATCATGTTGTTGGTCCTTTTTTGGAAATAATTCTTAATAAAATTCATTAAAAAATTTTTTACTAATTATCATCTTCAATTTTTTTAAATGTCAGCCTGTGATCTAAAAGCCATCTTGCTGTTCTCTCGAAATAATCTTCTAATATTTTTCTTCCTGTAGATTTTGAATAGTCTAATCTCATTTTTTCTCCATCCATACTATCTTTTAATACTAACTGAGGAGTTTCTGCCTCCCCCCACAACTCTAAAAATATCCAGATACTTTCTTTATTAAAATGTTTATCT
>CACJTS010000020.1 GCA_902596355.1 uncultured Pelagibacteraceae bacterium
TCATATTTTTTAGTATAATTGCCACGATTATACCTGGCATGCCTCCTCCTGAACCTATATCTGTGGTTGTATTGCTATTTAAGTCAACAAAATCAATAATTTGTGCTGAATCTATAATATGACGGTCAATTATGGCTTTTTTTGATGCTGTATTTTGGCTAATTATGTTGATTTTTTTATTTTTTTCAAGAACCATAGATATATAGTTTTCAAAGTCCAAAAATGTTTCACGTGAAACATTTAAGTGATTGATTCTAGAATAAGAATTTAAAATTTCCTGATCCATTAAGCTATATGCTTAATAGACTTTCTTTTGACATGTGACAACAAAATATATACAGCGGCAGGGGTTATTCCGTCAATTCTTAGAGCTTGACCCATTGTTTTGGGCTTTATTTCTTTAAATTTTGCTTTTACCTCATTAGATAAACCTGATAGCCCGTCATAATTGATTTTATCTGGAATAATAAGGTTTTCGTCCCTCTTAAATGCTAAAATATCTGCTTTTTGCTTCTTTAAATACCCCCTATAATGAGAATTTATTTCTACCTGTTCATCAATTTCTTTGCTAAAGAAGGGTATATCGGACCATATTTCCCTAATTTTACTCATATTTACCCCTTTTTGAGTTAAAACTTCGCTAGATGATCTCAATATTCCATCTTTTGCTATTTTTATTCCAAATTTATCTGCTTTAGATGGTGATATTTTAGATTCATTCATTTTTAGATTTATTTGTCTAATTTGTTCAAATTTACTCAAATATACATCTTTTCTCTCATCACGTATTAAACCAATGTCAATTCCCTTCGCAGTTAATCTTTGATCAGCATTATCAGATCTCAAACTTAATCGATATTCTGCTCTTGATGTAAACATTCGATATGGCTCAGCCACTCCTTTTGTCACTAAATCATCTATCATTACTCCAATATAGGCGTCAGATCTATCAAGTATAAATGGTTCTAATTTTTTAACAGATAAGGCAGCATTTACTCCTGCTATAAGGCCTTGAGCAGCAGCTTCCTCATATCCTGTTGTCCCATTAATTTGACCTGCAAGATAAAGATTGCTTATCTTCTTGGTTTCAAGAGTTAGGAATAGTTCACGTGGATCTATATAATCATATTCTATTGCATATCCTGGTCTTAATATAGAAACATTCTCTAAACCACTGATATTATTACATATTTCTTGTTGTACCTCAGCTGGAAGTGATGTTGATATACCATTTGGGTAAATTGTGTGATCATTTAGACCTTCTGGTTCTAAAAATATCTGGTGACGAACTTTATCTGCAAATTTTACTATCTTATCTTCTATAGACGGACAATACCTTGGGCCTACCCCTTTTATATTACCTGAGTACATAGCGCTCTTTGATAAATTCTTTTCTATAATGTTATGAACCTTTTCGTTTGTATAAGTCATTCGACAAGATATTTGTTTATTTAGATTTTTTTTAGTTAAGAATGAAAAAAAATAAGGATCTTCATCTGCGAATTGTTCTTCTAAGTTTTCAAAATTAATTGTCCTTGAATCTAACCTTGGTGGTGTTCCGGTTTTTAATCTTCCAATTTTAAAATTATATTTTGCTAGCTGTTCACTCAAACCTGTAGAAGGTTTTTCGTCGTATCTACCTGCTGGAGTTCTTTCATCACCTATATGTATCAAACCATTCAAAAAAGTCCCTGTTGTGAGTATTATCTTATTCGATAGAACTTTCTTTCCTTCTTTAGTTTCAAATCCACTTATTGAATTTTTGTTAAAAATAAACTTTACAACTGGATCAGAAAAAACGCTTAAATTACAATAGTTTAGCAATATTTCTTGCATATATTTACGGTAAAGTGATCTATCTGATTGAGTTCTTGGTCCTCTGACTGCTGGCCCTCTACTTCTATTTAACAATCTAAATTGTATACCTGATTTGTCTGCTACATCTCCCATAACACCATCAAGGGCATCTATTTCTCTAACCAAATGACCTTTACCCAAGCCTCCTATTGCCGGGTTACAAGACATCTCACCGATAGTTTCTATTTTATGAGTAAATAGGGCAGTGTTCACTCCAAGACGTGCAGAAGCTGCTGCAGCTTCACATCCAGCATGGCCTCCTCCAATTACAACTACATCAAATGACAAATCATTTTTCATAATCCAAATCTATATGTGATTATATAATTTACAAGATAGGCTTAATTTTTTGTAAATAAGCCTTATTTATCAACGTTTTTTGATAAAAAAAGTACAAAAAACCAGCAAAATAGGGTATTACTTGCCGATACAAAAATCGTTGAAAATACTACCTAATATCTCCTCTACATCAACTTTTCCAACTATCATACCTAAATGTCTAGTAGCTAATCTTAAATCTTCTGCAGCTTTATCAAAATCTTCGATTTCTTTTTTTTGATTAAAGTTATTTAGATGATCCAAACACTGTTGCAAATGTTGTCTGTGTCTCTCTCTTGTAATTAAAATATCATCACTTGTAAGAAATTTATTTTTTAAATTATTTTTTATTTTTAATATTAATTCTTCAATGTTTTTATTTTCTTTAATAGAAATTAAAACATGATTTGTTTTTTTAATTTCTGGATCAATATCTTTTTCTAAAAGATCAGATTTATTTATAACTAAAATTGCATGCTCATCTAATAAACCCTTCAAAACATCAGTAAAATCAAGGCTTTTTGCATCAACCACAACAAGCTTTAAATCTGCTTCCTCAGCTCTATTTAGAGATAATTTAATTCCTTTTTTTTCTATCTCATCTTGAGAATCTCTTATTCCGGCTGTATCAGAGATTATAACTGGATAACCGTCTATATTTAAATGGGTTTCAATCACGTCTCTAGTTGTGCCTGCAATTTCAGAAACGATTGCTACATCACGATTAGATAAATGATTCATCAAGCTAGATTTGCCAGCATTAGTTGGTCCTAGGATAGCAATTTTAAAACCTTCTCTAATTCTTTCTCCAACTTTTTGGTCGTTTAATATTTTTTTAATTTTATTTATTACTTCATCTGAATTGTTTTTGATTTCATCTAAAATATTATTAGGCAGATCTTCCTCTGGAAAATCAATTTTTGCCTCAACATGTGATAAAATTTTTAAAAGTTTTTCTCTAAGAAAATTAAATTGATCAGATGATTTTCCATTCATGATTTTTATTGCTTGTTGTCTTTGAATTTCTGTTTCTGAAGAAATCAAATCAGCAATACTTTCTGCTTTAAGTAAATTTATTTTACCATTTTGAAATGCTAGTTTTGTAAATTCACCTGGCTCAGCTAATCTACAATTTTCTAAAGCTGAAATAGAGTGATGGATAGCATCTACAACAGCTTTGCTACCATGAACATGTATTTCTGCCATATCCTCGCCTGTGTAGCTTTCTGGACCTGGAAACCATAATATTATGCCTTCATCAATAAGTTCAGAAGTATTGATTTTATTGATTTTTCTAAGTGTAGCCACTCTAGGCTTAGGTAACTCTCCTCCGGTTAATTTAGTTATTATATTGGACGCTCTTTTACCTGATATTCTTATCACTGCTATACCGGAAATTCCTGGACCGCTTGATAAAGCAAATATTGTCATAATTTAATATTATAGTTTTTAATTAAATTGAATTATATATTTTTTTTGTGATTATTTGGCTTGCATCTTATCCAAAAAGTGGAAATACATGGATTAGACTATTTTTAGACTCTTTGTTTATAGCATCTAATGAATTCAATATTAATCAGAACTTTATTCAACAATTTCCATTAAGATCGAACTTTGATGGATTAACTGGGAATATTAATAATCAAAGAGAATTTGCAAAATATTGCATTTCCGCTCAACAAAAAATTAATTTGGATAGAAAGATTAAAATATTTAAAACTCATAATGCATTTTGGAATTGGAATAATGGTGAGTTTTTTTTTACAGACGAAAAACAAACTTTAGGTGTTCTACACATTGTAAGAGATCCAAGAAATATAGTTACTTCAATTTTAAATTATTTTCATAAACAAAATTATTCAAATGCAATTGATTTTATGAAAAAAAATAGAGTTCTGGGAGGAGATGAGGATGAACATGGGCTACCTACTATAATTGGCTCATGGTCTAATCATTACAAATCTTGGAGAAAATTTAAAAAAAACAATCTACTTATTAAATATGAAAATCTTTTAAAAAAACCTGAGGAAGAATTTTTTAAAATTACAAATTTTTTAAAAAATATTGGTAATTTTGAATTTAGTAATAAAAATATATTAAAAGCTATAGATAACTGCAGATTCAATAATTTATCAAAACAAGAAGATATTCATGGTTTTGTGGGCAACTCTGATACTAACAAGAAAATAAATAAAAAATTTTTTAATCTTGGACCAAACAATAAATGGGAAGATATTTTGGATGACAAAACACGATTAGAAATTGAGAAATTATTTTATGAGGAAATGATTGATATAGGCTATCTATAAAAGATCTATTTAAGCTGGCTTATTCATTGAATTAAAAAACTCTGCATTATTTTTTGTATCTTTTAATTTTGAGTTAATAAACTCTATAGCATCCATGGTTCCCATTGGAGCAATTATTCTTCTTAATACATTCATTTTTTGTAAATCACTTTTATCAAACAATAATTCTTCTCTTCTAGTTCCAGATTTAGTTATATCTATTGCAGGATAAATTCTTTTATCTGCAATTTTTCTATCTAGTATTGTTTCGCTATTACCTGTTCCTTTAAATTCTTCAAAAATTACTTCATCCATTCTGCTTCCAGTATCAATTAAGGCTGTAGAAATAATCGTTAATGAACCACCTTCTTCAATATTTCTTGCTGCTCCAAAAAACCTTTTAGGTCTCTGAAGTGCATTTGCATCAACACCTCCTGTTAAAACTTTACCTGAACTTGGTATTACAGCGTTATAAGCTCTTCCTAATCGTGTTATAGAATCTAACAAAATAATAACATCTTTTTTATGTTCGGTTAGTCTCTTGGCTTTTTCAATAACCATTTCAGCCACTGCTACGTGCCTCTGAGCTGGTTCGTCGAAAGTAGAGCTAATTACCTCACCTTTTACGGTTCTTTGCATGTCAGTTACTTCCTCTGGACGTTCGTCAATCAGCAATACCATCAAGTAACACTCCGGATAATTTTTAGCTATTGAGTTTGCAATACTTTGCAAAATCATTGTCTTACCAGCTTTAGGTGGAGAAATAATTATAGATCTTTGTCCCTTTCCGATTGGGCTGACCAGATCAATAAGTCTTGGCGTTAAATCTTGTTTTTTTTCAACTTTTGTAGTTTCAACTTCCATCACTAATTGTTTATCTGGATATAGTGGCGTCAAGTTATCAAATGCAATTTTGTGTCTAGCTTTTTCTGGTTCCTCAAAATTTATTTTACTAACCTGTAATAATGCAAAATATCTTTCTCCTTCTTTAGGAGCTCTTACTGGTCCTTCAACTGTATCTCCAGTTCTTAGTCCAAATTTTCTTATCTGACTTGGACTTACATAAATATCATCTGGTCCTGGAAGGTAATTTGACTCCATTGCTCTTAAAAAACCAAAACCATCTTGTAATAACTGTAAAACACCTACACCAGTAATTTCTTCTTTTTCGGCAACCTTTTTTAGAATTGCAAAAAGTATTTCCTGTTTTCTTAATGTACTAGCATTTTCAATACCAAGCTCTTCCGCTTGAGTAATGAGCTGTTCAGATGATTTTAGTTTTAGTTCTTGAATGTTCATGATTAATTTTTTGATAAGGACTTATCAGATATAAGTAATATATATACTCTTTAGAGTATTACAAGACAGTTAGTGAAATATAAAAAAAATGTGTAAAATCAGGGTTTTTTGAGCATATTTAATAATTATTTCTAAACTCTTCAGAAAAATCGTCGACTTTTGACCAATCCGTAAATTCATACGATTGAGAAGTATCTGTGGGGCCCTTGGTAATAAACATAATAAATTTAATTATGTATTTATCAAAAAAGTTGTAATTAGGGTAATCAACCTTGCCAGCAAAAACGCTTATTTTATTTGGTTTCCATTTAGATATTTTTAAAAATTTATCAATATAAGGATTTGTTTCTGCCGTATTCTTTTCTGGTTTCCTTGCAACAACATTAACTGAAAAAAAGGCACTCTTTTTTTGATCTAAAACGTCTTTGTTAAAATTAATAAATTTATAAAGTTCTTTAGAATGTTTGCCGTATCTAATACTAGCACCGATTATAATTTTTTCAAAATTAGATAGATCAACTTTTTTAGAATCTTCTAAAGAAAGAAGCTCTACTAAATTACCATCAGTTAGAAAATTTTTTATTCTCTGACAAATCTTTTTTGTATGACCGTCTGTAGTTGAATAGATTATTAAAAATTTGGACATATTTAAAGTTCTTATGACTTATTCATCACTTGTTGTGGCATTTTTTCATAAAACTTTTTATCTAACTTATATTCTATATCTTCTTTATCTTGCGCTGAACCCTCTGCCTGTATAAATGTATATTTTGCAAAATCTTTACACCAATTCTCTTTGGTGTTTAAACACTCTATTGGATATATATTTCCTCCCCAATCTTTTGCTTCATTTACAAGCTCATGGCCTAGTTCGTCGGTAGTTTCTAAGCAGTCAGCGACAAAACTTGGAGAATATATGGCTATTTCTTTTTTTCCATCAGTGATTAATTTTTTCACCACGTCTTCTGTATAAGGAGTTATCCACTCTTCAGAACCAAAACGGCTTTGAAAACTCATCTTACATTGCTCTGGTTTTATATGCTTTAAATTATTTGTTATAAGACAAAACGTTTCGTAGCAATGTCTGTAATAATCATCTCCCTTATTAACAATTCTTCTTTTTTGCATGCCATGAAAAGTAATTATTAGGTTGTCAATTTTTTTTCCATCTTGGTGTAACTCATTAATTTTAGAGTCAACTTGTCTTACAGAATTGTCGATAAACGCATGTGTTCTGTGAAAATTTGTAATAACTTCAAAAGTTGGAATCTTAACTCTTTTTGATAATTCCTTTGCCAATGCGTCTATTCCTGAGGCTATCGTGCTTTCGGAGTATTGAGGAAACATTGGTATAACCAGCAACTTTGTTGCACCAATACCTTTTTTTAAATCATCTTCCCAGCTATCATAAACTTCATTCACATATGGGGGCGATAAAAGGAAAGCATGATTTACTTCAACATATCCATTTGGATCAATTTTTTTTAATTCTTCTCTAACATTGTTTGTAAAATCTCTTGTATTTGTAATTAAAGGAAAGCTCTTTCCGTCCCAGATCCTTGCATATAATTTAGCAGATTTTTTAGGCCTAAAAGGCAATACAAAAAAATTTAAAATTATTTTCCATAACCAAGGATTTATATCGACAACTCTTGGGTCTCCTAAAAATTTCCTAAGATATTTTCTTAAGGCTTTAGTGGTTGGTTCAGAAGGGGATCCTAGTTGAACAAATACAACTTTGGTTTTCCTTTTTGGATGTGTATAGATCTGGTCCATATTAATAATTTTTTACTGTTTTTACCAAATACTCGAACATATTAGGATCTGTCTCTGGAAGCACCCCGTGTCCTAAATTGAATATATAAGGATGATCTTTAAAAATATCGAGATATTTTGAAGCTTCTTTTTTTAATGTTTCTTTATCTGTTAACAAAATTTTTGGGTCCAAACCGCCTTGTACAGGTATTTTTATATCCTTAAGTATATTTTTTGGATCAACATTATAATCGATGCCAATAGCATCAGGTTTAACGATTTCACAAAATTCTTTATAATTTTTTACTTCTCTAGGGAAACATATCACTGGTACGTTTAAGGATTTTACATAATTTACTAAATTTAAAGTCGGAGAATAAACATAATTAGGTAAATCTTTTTCATCTAATAAGCCTGCCCAACTATCAAATATTTGGATTATGTTTGCACCATTATCGATTTGATTTTTTATATGAACCTTTAAAAATTTTTCAATAATTAATAAAATTCTATTTATTAAAAACTCATCTTTAAAAAAATCTTTTTTTAAATTTTTTTTAGGAGACTGTTGATTAATCATATAAACTAATAGTGTCCATGGAGCACCAACAAAGCCAATGGTATTTTTATCTTTTAAAGTTTGGTCGGAACTAACTTTTTTTATTGCCTTATATACACGATGTATTTTTTCTACAAAATCAATCTCATCAATCTTAGCAATTTCATTTAAATTTAATTCTCCTAATTTTGGTCCAAAGTTTTTTTCAAATTCTACTTTTTGGCCCAATCCATAAGGAAGCATTAGGATATCTGAAAATATTATTGCTGCATCCAAATCAAATCTCTTTAATGGTTGTAGGGTTATTTCTGAAGACAAATCGTCATTTAAACACAAATTAATAAAATCTGGATTTTCTTTTCTTATTTTTCTAAATTCTGGTAAATATCTACCAGCCTGTCTCATAATCCATATAGGATTGAACGAAGTATCTTTGTTAATTATTACTTTGTTTAAAGGTTTCATAAATAAGTATTATTAATAATTGTAGTTGTAATATATCTTGTGAATAAAGGTGATTAATTTTTATAAACATTATATTCACAATTTATCAATAAGTTATTTGAATAAAATTGTTTAAAATGAAGCTTTTTTAACCATATTAATTTTTGTGGATTGTTTTACCCTATTTATTATTAATGTTAATAAATAGTAGTTTTTACAAGGTTAATTTAAAAAATTTTAAATTGTGTAATTTAATTAAAATATTACAAATTTATTAACAATTTATTCATGAGTAATACATATCAAATATATTTAATTTCTGATTCAACGGGCGAGACTTTAGATAGAATATTTTTAGCTCTGAAGGCTCAATTTTTAAATATAGAATATAAGGTTCATTCTTACTCTTTTACAAGAACAGAAAATCAAATTTTAAAAATTCTGGAAGATGCAAAAAAAAATGAAAATTCAATAATCTTATATACAATCGTGGATAACAATTTGGCCAAATACCTTGCGAACGCGAGCGAAGATAAAAATATTCCATGTTTTGGCGTTTTAGGAAATTTAATTCTGAATTTTTCAAAAATATTAAATCAAAAAGCAACACATGAGCCAAGCGGACAACATATATTAAATGAAGAGTACTACGACAGAATTGAAGCCATACAGTTTACAATGAATCACGATGATGGAAACTTGATAGGAGAAATTGATAAATCAGATATTATTCTTGTTGGTGTAAGCAGAACAAGCAAAACCCCAACCTCAATTTATCTTGCTAATAAAGGCTTTAAAACTTCAAATATTCCCTTAGTAAATGAAAACTCTTTACCAAAAAAATTAAAGCAAAATCCCCAACTAACATGTGTTGTTGGTTTAAGTACAGAGCCCGAAAGATTAGTAGATTTAAGAAAAAACAGAATGAACTCCTTGAAAGAGACTGATAATATAAAATACACAAGTTTAGAAAATATTAGAAAAGAAGTTTTAGATGCAAAGAAAACGTTTCAAAAATACAAATGGCCACTTATAGATGTAACAAGAAAATCAGTTGAAGAAACTGCTGCATCTATAATTAAAATTCACGAAATATATTTAAATAATGTTAAATAAAATTATTCTTGCGTCCAAAAGCAAAGTAAGAAAAGCAATTTTAGACAAAAATAATATCGAAAATATTGTTAAACCATCTAATGTAGATGAAGATGTGGTTAAAAAAAGCTTACTAAACGAAAAAGCTAATCCAGAAATTATTTCAAAAAATCTGGCAGAATTAAAAGCTAATAAAGTTAGCCAAAACGAATTAGAACAGTTAGTTTTAGGCGCAGATAGCGTGATAGATCTGGATGGTGAATTGATATCAAAACCTGAAAATAGAGATGATGCCATGAATATTTTAAAAAAATTAAATGGTAAAATTCATCATTTAATAAGTTCGGTATGCATTTCTAAAAATGGTACTATGGTTTGGAATTATACGGATAAAGCCAAGCTTACCATGAAAAAATTTTCTGATGATGATTTAAATAATTATTTAAACAAGATATCTGATGAGGCTTTATATGCCTATAATGTCTATCAAATCGAAGGTGAGGGCAGACATTTGTTTTCTAAAATTGAAGGAGATGAAAATACAATTATGGGCCTTCCTGTTGACAAAATTAAGGACTACTTAAAAAATTATGAATAAGTATTTAGTAATTGGCAATCCAATAGCGCACTCTTTGTCTCCAGTGTTGCATAATTATTGGTTTAAAAAGCATAGTTTTCTTGATTCAATTTATGAAAAAAAAGAAGTAGAGAAAAAAGATTTAAAAAAAATTGTTGAGCAAATTAAAAATGATGAAATTAAAGGTGTTAATGTAACAGTCCCATTTAAAAGAGAAATTTTTGATTTTATAGACTCAGCTCCACACGAGGTGCAATTTACTAAATCTGTTAACACATTGGTCAAAGAAAATAACAAAGTTGTAGGATATAATACTGATCAAGAGGGTTTTAAAATCAGTTTGGAAGAAAATGACTGGAATTTTAAAAATAAAAAAGTTTTTATAATTGGAGCAGGAGGCGTTACACCCTCAATTTTGTCAAGTTTTATAAGGTTAGGTGGAGCAGAAAAAATTTATTTGTCTAACAGGACACGGAGCAAAGCGGAAGAGTTAAAAAAAATTTGGGATAAAGCACTTGGTATTTATCAAATGAAAAAAGATACAATCGAAATTTTAGATTGGGAAGAAAAAAGTGAATTATGTGATTTAATAATAAACACAACCAGTGTGGGGTTAAAAAAAGATGAAAAATTAAATTTTGATTTTAGTGATTACAACAACAAAAAAGAAGCCTTGTTTTATGATTTAATTTATAACCCCAAAGAAACAAATTTTCTCAAAGATGCTAGAAAAAGAGGAAACAAGACAATGAATGGTAAAATGATGTTTTTATGGCAAGCTCATTTAGCTTTTAAAATGTGGACAGGCGTCAGTCCAATAATTGATGAAGAAGTAATTAAATTATTAGATTGATGATTATAATTGGAATTCTAGGTGATATTGGATCGGGCAAAAGTTTCATTGCAAAACAGTTTGGATATCCAGTATTTAATGCAGATGCTGAGGTGACTAGTATCTATAAAAATAGTAAATTTTGTTTTAGGAAATTAAAAAATAAATTACCAAAATATATAAAGTCATTTCCAGTAAATAAAACTGAATTAATGGATGCAATTTTAGGTAATGAAAAGAATATTTATAAAATAAGTAAAATAG
>CACJTS010000021.1 GCA_902596355.1 uncultured Pelagibacteraceae bacterium
AAACAATATCAGGATAAATTTGTTTCAAATTTCTCAAAGCCATTACTATTTTTTCATGATTTTTACGCTTATCAAATCTCGAAACAGTAATGAGTCTTGGATTTTTAACTTTAAGTATACTTTCAACTTTATCTAAAGTTTTTTTGTTTAATTCTTCAGCAGGATCAACACCTGGATTTATCACTATTAATTTATTTTCATTAACTCCAATTTCTATAGCCAGATTTTTTGTAAACTGAGAATTTGCTATAACTTTTTCAACATTATTTAAAACATTAATTACCCTTTTATTTTGACCAGAACCCTTAGGATGATTGATTTCTTTACTATGAATTAAACAATATTTTTTCTTAGATGTTTTAATAAGTTCTAAACTTTTCCAATGGTCAGCAATAATACCATCTATTTTATTTTCTTTGATATATTCGTTAATTAATTGTGCTTTTCTATATTTTCTAAGTAATTTAATTCCCCCAACTCTCTCAATCGAAAAAGAGGCTTGTTCATCAAAATCTTTGTGACCTTCTGTATAATCTGCAAAAACTTTTGTCATGAAGTTTTTAGATAGTTCTCTTGAAAGGCCCCACATTAGATTTTGCATACCTCCAAGTTCAGGTGGGTATGATCTAGTTACAATTAGATACATTAATCATACTTCCATTTAATACCACAGCCCGCACTCGGAATTTGATCTTCAGGACCTTTTCCAGTTTCAGCTACTTGTCTCATAGCTACTAGCAGATCACTTTCTCCGTCTTTAACTGGAATAAAGTTTTTGAGTTCTCTTAATCGTCCTCTGTATTGAAGTTCTAAATTTTTATTATAGCCAAAGAAATCTGGAGTACATACGGCTTCATATGCTTTAGCAATTTCTTGAGTTTCATCATGCAAGTAAGGAAAATTGAAATGATTTTCATTTGAAAACTTAATCATGTTATCAAACGAGTCGTCTGGATAATTAACAAAGTCATTTGAACAGATAGCAACTGAGTTGATACCAATTTTCTTTAATTCATTACAATCTTCAACTAATTCTTTTGTAATAGCTTTTACATATGGGCAATGATTACAAATAAACATTATCAAAGTTCCATTTTCACCCTTGATATCATTTAAGGACAGAATTTTATTATCAGTAGATTTTAATTCAAATGGAATAGCTTTTTGACCAAAATCACATATTGGAGTTTGTATAGGCATAATGTAAAATATATAGATTATGTTTTATGATTTAAAAGATAAAAAACCAAAAAACTCTGGCGAAAATTGGGTAGCTCCTAATGCAACCATAATAGGGGATGTTACTTTAGAAAAAAATACTAGTATTTGGTTTAATGCAGTCCTTAGAGGAGATATTGAAAATATTCATATTGGTGAAGGATCTAATGTTCAAGATGGAAGTGTATTACACACAGATCCCGGATGTCCTTTAAAAGTAGGAAAAAATGTTACCGTTGGCCATTTAGTTATGCTTCATGGATGTACTATAGGAGACAATAGTTTGATTGGGATCGGCGCTGTAATACTTAATAAAGCTAATATTGGAAAAAATTGCATTATTGGAGCGAAAGCTTTAATTACAGAAAATAAAGAAATTCCAGATAATTCTTTAGTTGTTGGTTCACCTGGAAAAATAATTAGAGAAGTTACTGAGGAAGAAAAAAAAGCAGTATTTGAAAATACAAAACATTATCAAGATAATTGGAAAAAATATTCAAAATCAATTTTTTAAAGGAGATAAATGCCAGCAGGGTATGTAATAGCACAATTGAAAATAACTAATCCTGAGAATTACAAAGAGTATGTTGAAAAGGTTACTCCACTTGTAAAAAAATTTGGTGGAGAATTTTTGGTAAGAGGTGGTGAATTCCAAATTTTTGATGGCGAGACAAAATTTCCTAGAATCATTGTTCTTAAATTCTCTAGTTATGAAAAAGCATTAGAATGGTATAATTCTGAAGAGTACAAACCAATAAAGCAAATTAGACTAGATAATTCTGAAGGTACAAATATAATTATTAAAGGTGTATGAAAAAAATATTTTTAATTTTAATTGTTACACTATTTAGTTCATCAATTTTTGCTTCTGATGATAGACCAGGTAGATTCTTTGAAGATCAACCAGATGTAAATGATGATTATCAAATCCATTTTATCTATCTTCTAGCAAAAAAAACCAAAGATAAAGAAAGAGATATAAACGGTTGGATAGAAAAAGAAGTTAAAAAAATAGATGATTTATTTTTCAAAATGACTGGAGATAAGCAAAGATTAAAATTTGATTATCGAAAAGATGGTAAGCTTGATATTTCATTCGCAAGATTGGATCGTAAGGCAAGAAAAGGCGGGTGGAATGTAAATTATCCAGATTATTATTTGCAAAAACAAGGATTTAATAATCCTAAAAAATTGTATTTTTCTTTTACTGACGCATCAAGTGGTGATGGAGGTCAAATGGGACCTCATCATGGATATTTATTTATTAAAAGAGCCTCTGGGCAAATAACAAAAATTTCAATCCATGAATTGCTGCATGGTAATGGGTTTGCTATGCCTTGTACCAAAGGAGTTAAAGACGGAGCTCATTTAAGCACAGGTATTCTTAGTCATGATCTATCTGCAAAATTTGGTAAAGCAGTTTATGATCATAAAGATCCAACCTGTCCTGATTTAAAAGACTCTGTTTATTTAACACCAACATCTGAAACACCATTCGATCCGTTACAAATTGCATGCGCATTAGGCCAAAAGAAAAGAGGTCAGCCACCGGGAAATTATGAAATACCAGCCAGATATACTCATAAGAAATTACTTAAAGGTAGAAAAAATGAGTGGTGTACTTATAAATTAACCAAGTATGCTAAAGAAGATTGGTTTAAGAAGTGGAAAAAATAATATTTTATTTAATTAAATAAGAGATCATTGACTGAATAAACTATTAATCCAATTATTATTACGAATAAAATTAAAAAAGATAATTGTCCACTTAATCTTGATTTAATTTTAGTTTTACCCTCTTTAAATTTTTTAAAATGAATACTTCCAAATCTCATTACAGCCAATCCTAAAATTATAAGAAATGCTGTGAATATATATCCAGTAACCATCTATGGAACTAACCAGGTGTCTTTATTGTTTTCCAAATTAAACTTTGCTCTTCGGTGACCTTTAGCTGCTAAGTAAAGCCATTCTATAGATTTAATCTTACACTGAATGACAGTAAAGTTTTTGTAACCTTCTTCACTTTGTTCTTTAGTGTAATCAAAATTGTCTAACTCTGGTTTTAGTCCAGAAGTTGGTAGGTCAGACTCAGTTCCAGGACCATTATCTACTAAATAACATTTTCTACTAATATGTTGGGTTCTAGACCAAGATTCTTTTGTTACATCATTATTGTGATTAACAGTGCATTCAACTTTTAATCTTACCTGTATTTTTTCATCTTTATCGTAAAACAACATTGCAGCATTTTTATTCGCTTTCAATTTTTCAATTTTATCTGACCTGATATCACTATGATATTGGACAAGATTATTTGATTGATCAGATTTTCTTAAGACTACAATTCTTCCATCAAAGTCTGATTGATTACCACAAATAAAAACTGGTATTCGAAAAGGAGAACCTCTGTCTTTAACAGCATTATCTAACATCGACCAAATTTTCTTTTTGATCTCTGCAAAGTCCTCGTAATAAGGAACTGTATCCGTCACAAATATTATTTTTTCTTTTTTAATCTAGCAATCAAACCTGAGCTATCCCAACGATTACCACCCATTTCTTGAACTTCAGCATAATAACCATCAATAATTTCTGTTATAGGAACAGGTGAACCATTTTTTTTTGCTTCCTCGATTGCAATTTTTAGATCTTTTCTCATCCAATCAATAGCAAAACCATAATCAAACTTATCATCGGTCATAGTTCGGTATCTATTTTCCATTTGCCAAGATTGTGCTGCACCTTTAGATATTGTTTCCATAACTTTATCCATATCTAAACCAGCGTTTATTCCAAAATTAATTGCTTCAGATAAACCTTGGACTGTTCCAGCAATACACATTTGGTTCATCATCTTTGTTAACTGACCACTGCCACAAGGACCAATTAATTTTACTTTTTTACTATAACAATCAATTACAGGCTCAGCCTTATTAAACACTTCCTCATCACCACCAACCATTACTGTTAGTATTCCGCCTTCAGCGCCAGCTTGACCTCCTGAAATAGGAGCATCTAAAAAACTAAACCCTTTATCATTTGCTTTTTTATTTAATTCTCTTGATACTTCTGCAGATACAGTTGAGTTATCAATAAAAATAGACCCAGTTTTTGCTGTATTAAATAATCCATTTTCTCCAGTTGCTACTTCTCTTAAATCATCATCATTACCAACACATGTAAAAATGAAATCAGCACCATCAGCTGCCTCCGCAGGTGTATTGGCCATTTTACCTTTATATTCACCAATCCATTTTTCAGCTTTAGATTTAGTTCTATTAAAAACAGTTACATTGTGTCCGGCTTTTGATATATATCCAGCCATTGGGTAGCCCATAACCCCAAGACCTATGAAAGCAACATTACAAGTCATAATTTTTTTCTATGTTTAAAAATTTAAGTTTAAAAGTAATTGTATTTGGTTTTATTTTTACATTTTTTTCAAGTTTTGGACAGAGTTTTTTTCTTGGACTGTTTAATTCTAGTATTAGAGACGCCTTATCAATTACACATGGACAATTTGGCTCAATTTTTGCTTCGGCCACATTACTTAGTAGTATTCTTTTTATATGGTTAGGAAAAAAAATTGACGATGTAAATGTATTTAAATTTTCTTTATTTGTAATCCCGCTTTTAGCTTTTGCATGTTTTTTCTTTTCTAAAATATATTCAATACCATTTTTATTTGTAGCAATATTTTTAATGAGATTTTCAGGTCAAGGAATGATGTCTCATACTGCAAGCACTACAATTTCAAGATACTTTACAAAATCAAGAGGCAAAGCTCTTAGCGCAGGTTGGTTCGGATTGTCTTGTGGTGAATTTATTTTACCTGTTTTGACTGTTTATTTTTTAACTTTATATTCTTGGCAAAATATTTGGGTAACAATTTCAATTATTGTAATTTTACTTTTACCAATATTTTCTTATTTTTTAATTAAAAACTTAAGTTTAGATTCAAGAGAAACAGATAACAATCAAAAGCAAGTAGATAAAAATATTAAGCAATGGAAAAGACTTGAGGTATTAAAAGATTATAGATTTTATATAATTAGTTCAAATATGCTTGCTATGCCTTGGATTGCAACAGGAGTTTTTGTTTATCAGTCGTATGTGACTAGCTCAAAAGGTTGGGGTGAATTTACTATTGCTCAATCATTCATGTCTTATTCTATTTTCACAGTTTCAACATTGTTATTAGCAGGTCCATTGATAGATAAATTTAGTAGTAGAAAACTATTAATTTATATGAATATTCCATTATTGTTTTCTACATTTGTAATTATTTTATTTGATTCATCTGTTACAGCATTTGTCTTTCTCGGATTAATTGGAATCTCTAATGGATTTGCCAATGTATTAGGTTCAGCTACTTGGGCTGAAATTTATGGAGTGAAACATATTGGATCAATTAAAGCTTTAACTACTGCGTTAATGGTATTTTCTACAGCATTTGGAACTGCTTTATTTGGAGTTTTGATTGACTTTGGTTTTTCAATTGAAAAAATTGCTGTTGTTTCTGCGATTTATATATTCTTGTCTTTAGTTCTGTTGTTTTTAACAAGAAAGAAGCTAAATCCTATTTATATATAGAAAATGCTTGATTTTTTTGAGCCTCAGGTATAAACAACCGGCCATGGCTAGAGTTACCGTAGAAGACTGTATAGATAAAGTAGAGAGCCCTTATGAATTAGTACTTGTTGCTAAAGAAAGAGCTACTCAACTTAATGCTGGTTTAGAACCTACAATTGATAGGGATAACGATAAAAATACAGTGATATCTTTGAGAGAAATTGCTGAAGAGAAAATTAAAGTATCAGATTTAACTGAAAGCGCCGTTTACAAACTTAGAAAACATGTTGAACAAGTTGATGATAGTGCTGAGGATGATGAAGAGATAGGTGATGATTTTGAAAATCTATATAAAGGTGAAATCTCAAAAAGTGGTACACCGATATTACCATCTAAAAGAGCAAGAAAAACTCCTGAAAAAATTCAAGTAACAAAAGAAGATTTGGCTGAGCTATCAGAAACAGCTACTCCAGAAGTTGATAATTCAGTAGGGGAAGAAACTATGAATGAGCAAGGAGAAGTTTCTTTAGATGAAGTATCAGAATCAGAAAATCAAGAAGTAGACGTATCTTCAGACGACACTGAAGCTTCAAACTCATAAAAAAATAATATAAAGTTATACCATGAATAGGAAAGTATCAGTTGCTCCTATGATGGATTGTACAGATCGTCATGAACGATATTTTCTTAGATTAATATCCAAAAATACTCTTCTTTATACCGAGATGATAGTTGATGAAGCCATAAATCGAGGAGACAAGAAAAAGTTATTAGAATTTAATATTAATGAGAAACCTGTAGCACTTCAATTAGGTGGTTCTTCTCCAAAACTTTTAGCTGAAGCCACTAAAGTGGGAGAAGATTTTGGTTATGATGAAATCAATCTAAACTTAGGTTGCCCTAGTAAAAAAGTTGAAAAAAATAGATTTGGCGCTTGTTTAATGAAAGAACCAAATTTGGTAGCTGATTGTTTGAGTAAAATGCAATCAGTTACAAAACTACCAGTAACTATAAAAACAAGAATTGGTTATGATGATGTGGAATATTATGAAAATTTACATAGTTTCATTTCTACTTTAAAAGCAACTGGAGTTAAAACTTTCATTATCCATGCAAGAAAAGCAATGTTGGGTAAATTTACACCTAAGCAAAATTTAAATATTCCACCTTTAAAATATGAGTATGTTTATAAATTAAAAAAAGATTTTCCTAATGAAGAGATCATTATCAATGGAGGAATAACTTCAGTAGATGAAATAAAACCTCATTTAAAAAAAACAGATGGTGTGATGATTGGAAGGGCCGCATATCATACCCCTTATTTATTAGCGGATATTGAAAGAGAAATATTTAATAATGATGATATTCTAAGTAGACAAGATGTGATTGAACAACTTATTCCTTATGTGAAAGAAGAATTAAAAAAAGGAACAAGGTTAAATCAAATAATGAGACATACACTTGGGTTATTTCATGGTCAGACAGGCGCAAGTTACTGGAAAAGATATTTAAGTGAAAACATGTGTGTCAGAGATGCTGATATTAAAAAAATTGATCACATAATGGATAAAATTAAATATAATAACGTTGATACTAGAGTAGGGCAATCTGCTTAATTCAATTTTAGCAAACGAATATAGTTATATTATTTTATTAATGGCTTTAACAGCTATACCAGTTGGATTTGTAGCTGGATTATTTGGCATCGGTGGAGGGTTGATAACTGTACCTTTTTTATATTTTATTTTTGGTTCTTTAGAAATTGATCCTCAATATATTATGCATCTTGCTGTTGGAACTTCCTTCGCCATAATAATACCCACATCTACGGTTTCAGTTTTAACACATCATAAATTTAAAGCAGTAGATTTTGACATTGTTAAAAACTATGGTTTGTTTGTTGTACTAGGTGTTGTTATTGGTACAATTTTTGCAGCTTCTTTAAAAACTAAATCGTTAGTTTTATTTTTCTCGATAATGATATTATTTTTGGGAATTTACTTACTTTTAATAAAAGAAAAGGAGCAAAATATAATTGTTAAAATGAAATTACATTTAAAAGTAATTCTTGGTTTTCTAGTTGGATTTATATCTGCTCCTATGGGTATAGGAGGAGCGGTAATGAATGTGCCTATCCTAAAGTTCTTTGGCTATTCAATAAATAAAGCTATTGGAAGTGCTGCAGCAATAGGTTTTTTAATTGCCTTATTTGGTGCAATAGGTTTTTTGGTTTCTGGGAATTATTTAAATTCTAGTCTTCCATTAAGTATTGGTTTTATAAATATTCCTGCATTTCTTATTTTTATACCAATTACAACTTTCATGGCTAGAATAGGAGCAAAAACAGTTCACAGTATTGATAAAAACAAAATTAGTAAGTTTTTTGGAATATTTCTTATAGTTGTTTCGTTTAAATTTTTTTACGAATATTTAAAATTATAAAAAAAAAAGAGGTGACTTCAGTCTCCCTCCATCACCTCACAAATTTAGATTAGGTGATTCTTTACATTTTTATGAACACTTATTAGTTGAAAATGTAATTTATTAACTATTAAATTTTTTGATCGTATTCACCAATTTTTCCAGTTTTTTGGAGTAAATCATCAATAAAATCAAATATTTTTTTCTTTCTCTCATCTGATGTAGGACTTTCGGTTACAATTACTAAAGATGGTTTATTTGAGGAAGCTCTTATTAGCCCCCAAGAACCATCTTCGAATGAAAACCTAACTCCGTTAACAGTTAAAATATCATTAATAACTTGACCATTTATTTCAGTTTTGTTTTCTTTTAAATCTTTAATTTGTTTAATTAGCTCTTCAACAACAATATACTTTTCTTCATCTTTGCAAAAAGGTGCCATTGTTGGTGTTTGAAATGTGCTAGGTAATTCACTAATAATTTCACTTATTTTTTTATTTTGAGTATCTAATAAGTGGCATACTTGAATTGCTGAATTAATACCATCATCATATCCAAAACCTAAAGGCTGATTAAAGAAAAAATGTCCACTTTTTTCAAATCCAGCTAATGCCTTTTCTTTGTTTACTTTCCTTTTTATATGTGAATGTCCAGTTTTCCAATAAATAGTCTCACAATTATTTTTTATTAATGTTTCATCTTTTGAATATAAACCTGTCGATTTTACATCTACTACAAACTTTGAATTTTTATGTTTATTTGAAAGATTTCTAGCTATTAAAAGACCTATTTTATCTGAAAATATTTCATTACCTTTATTATCAATAACACCAACTCTATCTCCATCACCATCAAATCCAAAACCTATATCAGCATTGTTTTTTATAACGACTTTAGCAATTTCATGAAGCATTTCTAGATCCTCTGGATTTGGGTTGTATTTAGGAAAATTCCAATCTAGGTTACAATCTAACTCAATTACTTCACATCCAATACCTCTTAGAATATCTGGCGCAAAAACGCCTGCTGTTCCATTTCCACAGGCTACCACAGCCTTTATTTTTTTCTTAATTTTATTTTTACTAATTAAGTCGTTTTTATAAATTTTATCAAAATCTTTAATTTGTTTTTCATTTCCTTCTCCTTTAGAAAAATTTTCATTTAAGGTAATTTCTTTTAGTTCTTTCATTTCATCAGGTGCATGAGTTAGTCCTTTTTTGATACCCATTTTCACACCAGTCCAACCATTTTCATTATGACTTGCTGTAACCATAGCGACTGCATCTGCATCTAAATTAAATTGCGCAAAATAAACCATTGGTGATAAAGAGAGTCCTACATCTTCAATATTACATCCAGTAGATTTTAATCCCTTCTTAAGAGCAGCTTTGATTTCTTCGCTATAAGATCGATAATCATGACCAACGATTATTCTTGGATTTTCTTTTTTTGTATGAATTTTTATTTGAGTCCCTAGTCCTTTACCAAGATTCTCTATTCCAGCTGAATTTATATCCTTCTCATACAACCAACGAGCGTCATATTCTCTAAAACCATAGGGATCTATTTTTATGTTTTGATTCATTAGGTATTTACTTAACCTTTTTATGTTAATTTCTTGGAAAAAATTTAATTTTTTTATTGATTATCATATTGTCGCGTTCTATAAATGTTCTGTTGTTAAAATGATTATATAGTATATTTACAGCAAACGCCTACAACATATAGTTGTTTTCGTATTAATAACAAAA
>CACJTS010000022.1 GCA_902596355.1 uncultured Pelagibacteraceae bacterium
ATTTTAACAAAATAAATAATATGGATGGAAAACTCTATTTAGGAAATAAATTATTACATATTTTCTTTATTATAAATTTAGCCTCAAAATTTGATTTAAAATTAAAGTTTCCGAATAATTCTAGTTTAAATGATTTATTTCTCTTAAAAGAAAAAGGTGAATATGCAAAAATTGAGGAATTCAAAAATGTAAAATTAGAATTTAGTGAAAACTCAATATTTAATATATATAACACAAAGTCTAAAATAAATTATTATTTTCAAAACTTTTTAAACTTCTTTAAAAATAATAAATTTGTCAAAAAACAATTAATTGAAAAAAGTTTACACCAATTTGAAGATACTAAAAAATTTAAAGATCAATTATCAGTAAAAAATGATTTTTATGTTTCAGGAAATTTTTGGCATTATGATCTTATGCCAACACAAAACGTAATAGAAAATTATATTTCAATAAATCAAAAAATGATTAATAAGATTAGAAATAAAATTTCTGATATAGATTCTGAAAAATCTGTGGCAATACATTTTAGAGGACAAGATTTCAAAAGTCACTTAAGAGCGTACTTTAAAAATAGTATTAAACTTGACAAAAGTTACTTCGAAAAAGCAATTAAATTATTTATTAAAGATTTTGGGGACGACTATAAATTTTATCTATTTTCTGACGAAATGGAGACTCTTAGTGAATATTTGAAAGATTTTAAAATAAATAAAATTGAAATTGATAATCAAACTGCATTAGAGGATTGGATTTGTTTAATGTTAAGCAGGAATATTATTCAAAGTAACTCATCTTTTTGCTGGACGGCATCATTATTTAATAAGAAAATTTCAATACAACCAAAAAACGGTTATGGTTATAATGATAATTTTGGTCCCATACCGAATGGTTTTTATATTAAAAACTCAATAATTGTGTAGATAATGATCATTAATCCAGAACCTTTAACGAGCAATTTAGCTAAAGAAAAAATTAAAAACTTATTAAAAAAAACAAATTTTTTTCTTGAGTATGGATCAGGTGGTTCAACACTATATGCAAGTAAATTTTGTAAAAAAATAATCTCGATCGAGACGGACTATAACTTTTTTAAAATTTTAAAAGGAATGAAAATTAAAAATACTGAACTAATTTACATCAATGTTGGTAAAACTAAGGGATACGGTGTTCCAAAAAAAAGTGAAACTCTCTTATTTGAAGAAAACTTTTGTGCTGAATATTGTGAGAAACCATGGAGTTTAATGGGAAAAAAAAATCCTGATTTAGTTCTGATTGACGGAAGGTATAGAGTTGCATCTATACTATATTCGTTTTTTAAAAATGAAAACGAGAATTGTACCTATATATTTGATGATTACATCAATAGGCCATTTTACCATATTGTTGATAAATATATTAATGTTGTTGAGACCTGTGATAACACAATTATTTTAAAAAAAAAAAATCAAATTAACTTAGAGGAATTACAAAAATTATTAAATATTTACTATAATGATTTTAGATAGAAAAATAATAGCAGCATACGAAATTCTAAATTTAGATAAAAAAAAAATTTTTGATTATTTTAATAGTTCCTTAAAAATCTATTATAATCAAAGTTTAAAAAACAGAAAAGAAAATTTAGATCAAAAAAAAAGAGATAATTTTCAATTATGTAATAAATTATATGAAAAATATTTGGAGATAATATATAAAAAATTATCAAACTATTTTGGAAGTGATAGAAATAAAAAATTTTATGAAATTCTAATTGGTTATTGGTTGCTTCGCATTATACATCTTTCAGTAGATGTTGTTGAAAATTATAAAAATTTGGAAATCGATAAATCTGATACTATTGTAATCGAAAAGTTTGATTATAAAAAATTAATCAATTTAAACTACTCTAATTTTAATGTTTTGACTTCTCAGTATTCTTTTAATAATCAACTAATTTCACTCTTTTTTGAGGAGGTAGTACCTCATTCTAACATAAATTCTATTCAAATTGATAGAAAGGTAGAAGATATAAAAAAAAATCAATCAATTCACAAAAAAAAAAATTTAATTAGTGAAAGTTTTTACTTTTTTCAAAATTTGAAAAATAGAATCTATCAACCTGATAAAATAATTTTGTCACATTTATTTTTTTTTCCATTGAAAAATAAAATCTTCTCATACAAAGAAATTTTCAAAAGCTATAAGACATTTTTTAATTTTCTTCTTACGAAAAGAGTAAATTATTTAGTTTCAAGCAAATTTGATTATTCATTTGAAAATTCAAAAAACGAGATTGATTTAAAAAAAAGAAAATTGGTATTTAGTTTTGAGTCTAGAGACTTACTGGAAAATATGATTAATAGAGCTATATTGTATTCATTCCCAATCGAATGTTTTGAAAAATTTAAGGTTTATGAAAATAAAAATTTTAGAAACTTTAAAAAAATTTTTAATACCGGCCCTCATCTTGCCGATGGAAATATTAAATTTAGTATAGCTGATGCTGTTTCAAATGGATCAAAATTAATTTTGAAGCAAGTTGGAGGGTTTTATGGTGTTGTTAAAAATTTTATCTCTCAAGAATTTGATTTTAAAGTAGCAGATAAATTTATGTCATGGGGATGGGTAGATGAAGATAACTTAAATGTATTTCCATCAACATCAAATTTGGGAATTTCATTATCTTTGTTCGCTAAAAATAAAAAATATTTTGTTAAAAAAAAAAAAATAATTTTAGTTCTTGCCAATCTTTTTATTCCAAGAAGAGAGTGGGGAGATAGAATGCAACCAGAACAATTTATAAATTATTCTAAGAGAAATTTATTGCTTTTAGAAAAGATTGATAAAAAATTTAAAAAAGAATTATTTGTAAGGCCATACCATTTAAAAAAAGATTGTTTGATTACTAATAAGTTTTTTAAAGAAAATTATAAATTTACTAATGATAATTTTTATCAAAATATTTTAGAGTCGAGACTTACAATTTGTACTTATAATTCAACTACTTTTTTAGAGTGCTTTGCACTCAATGCTCCCTGTGTTTTATTTTGGGATCAAAAAGAATGGCCATTAAATGAAAATAATAAATCAATAAATGATTTTTTAATCTTAAAAGAAAATAATATTTTATTTGATAATTCAATTGAACTTTCTGAGTTTATTAATAGAAATTATGAAAAAATTGGTGAGTGGTGGTATGGAGAAAAAATTCAAAAAATAATTAATAATTTTAAGAACAAATATATTTATTCAGAAAATTAATATGAAATTATTACACATATCTAGTGTCTATAAAGATCTAGTAGAAATTTTTGAGAGACAAAATCCAAACTTTAAAAGTTTAAACTATTTAGATCACTTAAATCAATTTATGAATTTTTCTAGAGGACAAGAATTTAGTTATTATTATTATTTTAATTTGTATGGTTTAAAAACTGATGTTTTTTACATTAATTATGAAAGTTTATCTGAAAAAAATTATTTATCTAAAAATAATAAAAAAGATGATCTTTCGAAATTAAGTTTATTAAAAAATAAAATTGAGGAATTTAAGCCAGATATTTTATACCTACAAAACAGTATTTATTTCAAAAATCAGGATATATATGAAATAAAAAAAAAATTTCCATTTATTAAATACGTCATTTCCTGGATTTGTACGCCTTTAAAAAAAGACATTATATCAGTTTTAGACTGCTCAGATTTAATTCTCACTTGTAGCAAAGAGTATTATAAAGATTTAATCAAAATTCACAAAAATGTAATCCAAATAAATCATGCTTACGATGAAAGAAATTTTAATCAAAAAGAATTTGATAGTAGAAAATTTGATGTAAGTTTTTGTGGCTCAATTATTATTAAAAAAAATTTCCACACCAAAAGGCTTAATATTTTAAAACAAATAAATTCAAATTTTGATAAATTAAACATTTGTGGAAGAATGAATTTATATTATAAAGAATTGTTAAATTTTCAAAATTTAAACAATTATTTGCAAATAAAAAAATTTTTAAAAAAACCGGTATATGGTGCGGATTATTTTGAAATGCTGTCAAATTCAAAAATTTGTATTAATACTCATGCAGATAATCAAAAGTTTTCAGGCAATATGAGACTTTTCGATGTAACTGGTCAAGGATCTTTGTTATTGACTGATAAAACTAAAGATTCACATAAATTTTTCATTCCAGATAAGGAATGTGTGGAATTCGATAATGCTGATGAGGCAATTGATAAGATTAAATGGCTCATTATAAATCCCAAAAAAATGAAGGAAATAGCTGAAAATGGAAGAAAAAAAACCTTAAATTTTTTCTCATATAAAAAAAGATGTGAGATAATTAATAACATAATAAATCAAAATCTATGCTGAAAAATAATATCCAAAAAATATTTAATTCAATCGGATATAAAGTAGAGAAACTTGATAATTTTTACTCTAATGATCTTTTCTTTAAAGGTATTTTAACTAAAGTAAAAAATTACACCATGACAAATCCAAAAAGAATATTTTATCTTTATAATTCTGTTAATCATATAGTTAATAATAATATTAAGGGTGATATTGTAGAATGTGGAGTTTGGAAGGGTGGTTCAATAATGGTTATCGCATTAACGTTAATTAAAAATAAGAAAAAAAATAAAAATATTTTTCTTTATGACACCTTTAGTGGAATGAGTGATCCGACAAAAGATGATTATCTTTTTTCTGATAAATCCAAATTTGCAAAAGAATTACTCAAAAATGATGATTACCTTAAATGTATCTCAAGTATTTCAGAAGTTAAAAAAAATGTATTTAAAACAAATTATCCAAAGAAGAAATTTAAGTTTATTATAGGAGATGTAAAAGATACTCTAAAAAAAAAAATCCCAAAAAATATTTCTTTATTACGACTAGATACAGATTGGTATGAGTCAACCAAGGAAGAATTAAGCATATTATTCCCTAGATTGTCTAAAGGGGGAGTATTAATAATTGATGATTACAAAACTTGGGGTGGATGTAAAAAAGCAGTAGACGAATATTTTAAGAACAAAAAAAATATTTTCTTTACATCAATTGATAATGAAGCACTGATGGGGATTAAATTTTAAATTTGTGAAGATTTTACATTTAAGTTTTTTTGATAACTATGGTGGAGCTGCAAAAGCAGCTTATAGAATTTTGAAATGTCAATTAAATTCTAAAATGCAAAGTGACATGATGGTATACTCAAAGTTTACAAAAAATAAAAACGTTTTTTTGGTTAAGAGTAAATTTTCCTTATATTTAAATAATTTTATTGTGAGACTTTTGAATTTTTTATTAGTTAAAATATATAAAAAGCAATCTGTTTATTCACTGAATATCATCCCATCTAATTTATCAAAAAAAATTAATAAATCTGATTATGATATAGTTAATTTTCACTGGATAAATCATGAAATGATATCTTTGAACGATATTTCAAAAATTAAAAAACCTATTGTTTGGACAATCCACGATAATTGGCCTTTCGCATCAATAGAACATTATGTTGATATAAATGATAAAAGAATTTTTGATGGTTATAGTGAAAAAAATTCATCACTTTTAGAGAAACTTATTTGGAAAAAAAAACTAAATATATTTCAAAATAAAATTTTATGCGTAATTGCCCCTAGTAAGTGGATTGAAAATCTTGCTAAAAAAAGTTTAATTTTTAAGAATGTAAAAGTGGTAAATATTCCATATTCAATTGATCCAAAAATGTTTTATGTAGAGGATAAAATAAATGCATTAAAAGAATTGAATATTAAGGGTAATTTAAACGAAAAATTTATAATAAGCTTTGGAGCAACCTCAGCATATTCTGAAAAAAGAAAAGGTTTTAGGTATGTTTACAAAACAATTCAAAAATTAAATAAAGAATTCTCAAATATTCATTTTATTGTTTTTGGGGAAAACTCAAAAATATTAAAAGGTATAGAAAATATTACTAATTATTCTGAAATTCATGATGAAAATAAATTAAGAAATATTTATAATGCATCAGATATTTTTTTGTCACCATCTTTAAATGATAATTTACCTCTTACAGTTATGGAAAGTTTATCCTGCGGAACACCAGTAGTAGCATTTAATGTGGGAGGTATTAAAGATCTTATATTACATAAGAAAAATGGTTATCTAGCTTTAGAGGATAATTTTGATGACTTTTATGATGGAATAAAATTATTTTTAGAATTAAATGTAAAAAAAAAAATTAACTATCTTGAGTTTATAGAGTATAAAAAGTTTATGGCTAATTTTGATCCAAAAGTAATTTCTAATAAATATCATAAAGCATACAAAGAAACTATTCATTAATGAAAAAAAAAGTTGCACTAATTACAGGGATAACAGGTCAAGACGGATCCTATCTGGCGGAATTTTTATTAAAAAAAAAATATAAAGTAATCGGACTTAAAAGAAGATCATCTTTATTTAATACTCAAAGAGTTGACCATTTGTATGTTGATCCTTTAGAAAAAAAAACTGATTTTGAATTATATCACTCAGATATGAATGATGGATCGTCAATTATAAATATAATCAATAAAGTTAAACCAGATGAAATATATAATCTTGCAGCTCAATCACATGTCAAGGTATCTTTTGAAATTCCAGAATATACAGCAAATTCGGATGCTTTAGGAACTTTAAGATTTTTAGAAGCGATAAGATCAAGCAATAGACCTAAAAAAATAAAATTTTATCAAGCTTCTACTTCAGAAATGTATGGTAATTGTAAAAAAACGCCTCAAAACGAAAAAACTGTTTTTAACCCAGACTCTCCATATGCTGCAGCCAAACTTTATGCACATAATATAACTAAAATTTATCGGGAAGCTTATGGAATGTTTGCTGCTAATGGAATTTTGTTTAATCATGAGTCACCTAGAAGAGGAGAAACTTTTGTTACAAAAAAAATAGTTAGAGGTTTAACAGAAATTAAGTTTGGCATAAGAAAAAAACTTTCATTAGGAAATATTAATTCAAAAAGAGACTGGGGTCATGCCAAGGATTATGTGGAGGGTATGTGGAAAATTTTACAACACAACAAACCAGATGATTTTGTTTTAGCAACTGGAAAACAGATTTCTATTAGAGATTTTATTGTTAAATGTTTAAGATTTCTTAAACTTAAGTACAGATTCGTAGGTAAGGGCTTGAATGAAAAAATATTAGACGATAGCAACAAAGTAATTGTTGATATAGATAAAAAATATTTTCGCCCAATTGATGTTGAAAATTTAAAAGGTGATAGTTCAAAAGCAAGAAAAGTTCTTAATTGGAAACCAAAATTTAACATAGACGATCTAGTTGAAGAAATGTGTTTGTTTGAGATTGAAAATATAAAAAAAAATAATGATTAAAGTATATATAGCTGGCCATACTGGTATGGTTGGATCGTCAATTACAAGAAAGTTGTCATCAATTAAAAAGTTTAAGATTATTAAGGCAAAAAGAACCCAGCTAAATCTTTTAAATTATAGAAATACTTTTAAATTTATAAAAAAAAATAAACCTCATTTAGTTATTATTTGTGCAGCTAAGGTTGGGGGTATTTTAAAAAATATGAGTTTCCCTGCAGATTTTTATTTAGAGAATATTTTAATTCAAAATAACTTAATAAAATCTTGTCATGAAAATAATATAAAAAATATTATTTTTTTAGGGAGCTCTTGTATTTATCCAAAAGATTCAAAGCAACCTATGAAAGAAGAATATTTGCTTCAAGGAAAGCTGGAGCCAACAAATGAAGCCTACGCTTTAGCAAAAATTTGTGGAATTAAGTATTGTAGTTATTTAAACAAACAGTTTAAAAGAAACTATGTATCTGTCATGCCATGCAATCTTTATGGTCCAAATGATGATTTTAATATTAAAACAAGCCATTTCATTCCCGGTATAATCAACAAATTACATCATGCAAAAATTAATAATTTAAAAGAAATAGAAATATTTGGAAGTGGAAAACCTCGAAGAGAAATTCTTCACGTAGACGATTTATCAAATGCAGTATATAAAATCATTTGTCTTTTATTAAAAAATGATAAGAAATTGAAAAATATTATTGAAAAATATAGTTTTATAAATGTAGGAAGTGGAAGAGATTTTACAATAAAAGAATATGCACTTATGTTAAAAAAAATTATAAATGCAAATGTAAAATTTAAATATAATAAAAAATATCCAGATGGTATGAAAAAAAAATTACTTGAAATTAATAAAATTAAGTCATTAGGTTGGAAACCAAAGATAACTTTTAAAGTTGGTTTTTTAAAAACATATAAATGGTATAAACAAAATGTTTAATTCAACAAAACCTTTATTAATTGCTGAAATTGGATGGAATCATATGGGAAATATGAAATTAGCTAAGAAAATGATTTCAGAGGCAAAAAAAAATGGAGCAAACTTTGCAAAGTTTCAAACGTGGTCAGTAGATAATCTCAAAAGTGGTTCTTGGGATAAGGATGGTCGAAGAAAAATTTACGAAAAAGCTCAATTAACTCAAAAGAAACATAAATTACTTAAACAGTATTGTGATAAGATAAAAATTAAATTTTTAACATCTGTCTTTAATGAAAATGATTTAACTTGGTTGAGTAAGTTATCAAATTATGCAATTAAAATACCCAGTCACGAGATATATAATATTAAATTAATTAAGGAGAGTTTAAAAAAGTTTAAATTTGTAATTATATCTACTGGAGCGGCCAAGTGGTCAGAAATAAAAAAAATTCATAAACTAATAGAGAAAACAAAAAAACAAAAAAATGTATGCTTATTACATTGTGTATCTACTTATCCATGTGATTACGAAAATGCAAACTTGCCAAGAATTAATTCATTGAAAAAATTATTTAAAAATGTTGGATATAGTGGTCATTGTAGTGGTATTTTTGATGGAATAGCTTCAATTCAATATGGAACTCGAATAATTGAAAAACATTTTACACTAAATCAAAAATTACCAGGAAGAGATAACAAGTTTGCTATATTGCCACACGAACTAAGAGAACTTTCTTCTTTTATTAATAGCATTAATCTAATGAAGAAAGATAAAGGTAAAAATTTACAAAAATTTGAGCTTGATACTTATAGAAATTATAGAGGTAGATGGAAAAAAAATTAGTTTCCTTAATAATTAGATCAAAAAATGAGGAAAAGTGGATAAAATTAGTACTAGATTCTATTTACAAGCAAACAATAAAAAATTTTGAAGTAATCTTGGTAGATAATAACAGCGATGATAACACTATTAAAATTGTAAAATCTTATGGTGTAAAAAAAATTTGTAAAATCAAAAAATTTATTCCTGGAGTTGCTTTAAATAAGGGTTGTAATTTAGCGATAGGTAAATATTTAGTTTTTTTATCAGCTCATTGCATTCCTGAAAATAAATATTGGCTAAAAAATCTTATTTCTAAAATTAATGAAAGTGAAAAAATCATTGCCTCATATGGAAGACAATTGCCTTTAACTTATTCAAACGCAAATGATGTACGTGACTTATTAATAACATTTGGAAAAGAAAATAAATTACAATCAGAAGATCCATTTTTCCATAATGCAAATAGCGCAATATTACGTAAATACTGGAGAAAATATAAATTTAGTGAGACTGTACCAAACATAGAAGATAGATTATGGGCAAAACAAATCCAAAAAAAAAATTATAAAATTTATTATAATGCAAATGCAGCTGTTTTTCATCATCATGGAATACATCACTCTTTAGATAACAATAGATCTAACTCTACATTTAAAGTTCTAAATAAAA
>CACJTS010000023.1 GCA_902596355.1 uncultured Pelagibacteraceae bacterium
TGCTTCCTTCAAATTTTCAAAATTAGAGGAAGCCAACCAATTAAATTTTAAACCGATTTTTTTTAATAATGGAATTATATTTTTTGATAAGAAAGGGTCTATTATTAGATATGATGATAATAAAAAAGTTAAATGGAAAAAAAATTATTATTCAAAATCTGAAAAAAAATTAAATCCCAAACTTAATTTTTTATTAGATGACCAAAATCTTTTAGTAACAGACAGTATAGCAAAATATTATTCTATAAATGTAAATAGTGGAAAATTAAATTGGTCTAAAAATAATACATATCCATTTAATTCTGAAATCAAAAAATATAAAGATAAAATATTTGTAGTAGATTATAAAAATACACTAAGGTGTTTTAAAATTAAAGATGGTTCTGAATGTTGGAACTTACAAACAGAGGACTCATTTACAATTTCAAATATTAAATATTCTTTAATAATTTTTAATAAGAATGTTATTTTTAGCAATTCCATCGGGGACATTACTGCTGTTGACATTGAAACAGGTTTAATCACATGGCAACTTCCTACCCAAGGTAGCTCAATAATAAATGAAACTTATAATTTCCAAATTTCAAAGTTAGTATCAGATGGAAACTCAATTTTTTTCTCAAATAACAAAAACGAGTTTTACTCAATTGACCTAAAAACAGGTACAACTAACTGGATAAATGAAGTTAATTCAAATCTTCAACCTGTTTTAGTAGGAAACTTAATTTTTACAATTTCTAATGAAGGTTATTTATACTTAATTGATAAAAATAAAGGTAACATAGTAAGAATTACAGATCTTTTTTTAAATTATAAAGATAAAAAAAGAAAAACTATTTATCCTGTTGGTTTTGTAATTGGTAACAAAAATTTATATTTAACTAACTCAGATGGAAAAATGATTGTAGCCAGTATTGAGGATGGAAATGTAGTTAAAATCGAAAAAGTATCAGGTGGATTAATTTCTGAACCATTTATATTTAACAATAATTTATATGTAGTAAGAAACGGTTCTATTGTAAAATATGATTAGGTATGTTCCTAAAATTTTTAGAAAAAATTGGCAGAAAAAAGATAGTATTAGATAGAGGCCCCTCCCACCCGAAATTTAATGAAGCGAAACCTTGGATGAATCGTTACTATGTTCTAATGAGGCATCGACCTAAATGGTTTCCGTTTAATATATTAATTCATGAGATGCTAGCAGATGATCATGGTGAGGGAGTTCATAATCATACATTTCCTTATATGACTATAATTTTGAGAGGTGGTTATTGGGAAACTCTAAGCACTGGTAAGTTTTGGCGACCACCAGGCTATATTGGTTTTAGATCAGCTAATAATTTACATCGAGTAGATTTGGAACCAGGCACCAAGCCATTAACTTTGTTTATTTCAGGTCCATTTGGATTAAGAAAAGGTCCTAGATCAGAGTATGGTATTGATTTTAAAACTAAAAAAAATTGATGCCAAAAAAATTTGAAAAAAAATTTATTACTTATTGTGAAAATCAAGATTTAGAAGTTAATCCTAATCAAATCGCTGTAATTGAAAAATTAGATAAATATCATCATACTAATTTTAAATCATTTTTTTCAAAACTATTTTCTAAAAAACAATCTAAAAAAGGATTTTATTTATATGGTGGTGTAGGTGTTGGCAAAACAATGATTTTAAATTTTTTTTATGATCATCTCCAAGAAAAAAAATTAAAGCTACACTTTAATGAGTTTATGTTAGGTTTTCATGATTTTGTTCATGAGAGAAAAGAAAAAAATGAAGAAAATGTAATCAATCAATTTGTTAAAAATTTAAAATCCAAAGCCATTCTAATTTATTTTGATGAATTTCAAGTGACAAATATCGTCGATGCGATGATTTTAGGAAAACTATTTGATCAAATTTTTAAAGAAGATATTAAAATTATCGTTACCTCAAATACTAAAATTTCAGAACTTTATAAAGAGGGTCTTCAACGTGATCAGTTTATACCTTTTATAAAAATTTTGGAGGATCAATCAATTGAGGAAGAATTAAAAATTGAGGATGATTATAGAAAATCTAATGATAATCAAAAGCAAAGATATTTTTTTCCACTCAATCAAGAAACTAATTTTAATATCAACAAATTTTTTAGAACAATAACAAAAGATAAAAAACAATCTTCAATAACCATCAATGTAAAGGGAAGGGATTATAAAATAGAAAATTTTTATGAAGGAATTTTAAGATTTAATTTTAATCAACTTTGTGATCAAAATTTAGGAGCAGAAGATTATTTAGAAATAATTAAAAACTGTAAATTTATGGTAATCGATCAAGTACCTCAATTTAATGATACAAATTCAAATCAACAACAACGTTTTATTACATTAATAGATGTAATTTATGATAAAAATATTTCATTAGCAGTTACCGCTACTCAAAATTTAGATCAATTTACCTCCTCGATATTGTTAGAAAAACCATTTAAACGTACCATCAGTCGTTTGTATGAGTTAACATCGAAAGAGTATAATTAGTGAAACAAGAATTTTATAACCTTCAAATAAACACTAATGGTCAAAAGTTATATGAGTTCACCAACGAAACAATTAAGTGGATTAGTCAAAAAAACTTTAAAAATGGTATGCTTAATTTAAGTATTCAGCACACCTCCGCCTCATTAATTGTGCAAGAAAATGCAGATCCAGATGTACAAATAGATTTAATAAATTATTTTGATAAATTAGCTCCTATGGATAACAAACTATATGTTCATACTACGGAGGGAAAAGACGATATGCCTGCACATATTAAATCCGCATTAACAAATAATCAAATTTCTCTAAGTGTGAAAGATAGTGAATTGTTGCTTGGAACTTGGCAGGGTATATATTTATTTGAACACAGATTAGAGGCTCAAAAAAGAACTATAATTCATCATTTTATTGGAGAATAAAATTAAATTTATTTTTTCTTCAAAGATTGAAACGCTTCAAGAGCTGCAGCTCTAGCTTTTTCATGAACAACAATAGGACATGGGTAATCTTTGCCAATAATTGTTTTTATAGCTTCTTGATACTTTAATTCCATTTCCCATGGTTTATGAATAAATTTATTTGGAACATTTGTAAGTTCAGGAACCCATTTTTTTACATAATTGCCTTCTTTATCAAATTTTTCACCCTGAAGTATTGGATTGAATATTCTAAAATAAGGTGCAGCATCCGCACCACAGCCAGCAACCCATTGCCATTGAGCAACATTATTTGCTTTATTAAAATCTAGTAGACAATTTCTAAAATGCTTTTCACCTTCAGTCCAATTAATTCTCAAATGTTTGACTAAAAATGAACCAACAACCATTCTTATTCTATTATGCATCCATCCAGTCTCATATAATTCTCTCATACCTGCATCGACAATAGGATAACCGGTCATTCCTTTTTTCCATGCTTTTAAGAATTTCTCATTTTTTGCCCAAGGGAATTTATCAAATTCTTTTCTAAAATTTCCTTTTAAAAATTCGGGGAAATAATTAATTAAACTATGTGAAAACTCTCTCCAACCAAGCTCATTAATATATTTTCTATAACCAATTCCTTTTGATTTAATTTCAGAACATTTTTTCCAAATACTACCCACATGAATTTGACCATGTTTGATGTAAGGAGATAATTTAGAGGTTCCTTCGATAGATGGTATATCTCGAGAAGTTCCATAATCCTTAATTTTATTTTCTATTAAATTTTTAAGTATTTTTTTTGAGTCATTTTCTGAAACTTTCCAATATTTATCAAATTTTTTATACCAATTTTTTTTTGGTAAAATATCTATTGGTTCAATACATTTTTTAAAATATGTAATCTTTTTTATTTTCTTTTTAACAATATAATTTTTGCTTGGTGGTTGATTTAAATAAACTTGCTCCGCATTTCTCCAAAAAGGGGTAAATACTTTAAAGGGGGTTCCATCATTTTTTGTTATCTCTTGAAATTCATTTAAAATATTTCCTTTGAAATATTTATAATTGATTTCATTTTTAATAAATAAGTCACGTATTTTTTTTCCTTTAGCTATAACATCTGGCTCATAAATTTTATTCCAATAAACAGAAAGCTTATCCTTTTTATTTAATTTAGAAAAAATTTCTAATTCGTCGCCTTTTACTATTTCAAGATTAATTTTATAATCAGATAATTCTTTTTTTAAAGTTTCTAGAGATTTAAAAACCCACCATTTTTGAGCTTCTCTTTTATTATCAAAATCATTGTTATTATAAATATATAATGCAATTACATTATCATGATTTTGTGTTGCAAAAGATAAAGCAGGATTATTTTCAATTCTAAAATCCTCTCTTATCCAAAAAATACCTGTGCTACTCATAGGTTTAATTTTGGTTAATTAACTTTTGATACATTTCTTGATCAGTATCTCCCTCACAACCAAAAACCAAAACATTAGATTTTTCATTTAGATCTAATTTTTCTTTAATTGCTTGATCTTCACAACTTGTAATCAGACTGATTACTCCAGGGGCTGAATTTTCTCCTGCAATTATTTTATCATCACTAAAGCTTGAATTTCCAAGTAGTTTCATAGTTTTTGCAATATCATCATCTGGTAAACTAATACAATGTTTAACTGAATTTTTGAGTATTTCCCATGGGACCAATGATACTTCTCCACAAGACATACCACCCATTAAGCTTTCTCTTTTAATATCTATTTTTTCTATTTTACCAGTTTTTATACTTTCCATTACACACGCGGCACTATCCGGTTCAACAACTATAATTGTTGGAACATAGTTCAAATATCTAGCAATACCTGCAACCATGGCAGCAGCCATGCCACCAACGCCAGCTTGTAAAATAATGTGAGTTATTTTCTCTTCCTGGATTTGATCAGCTATTTCTTTCATCATGACTGTATAACCCGCCATGGTATACCTGGGTACGACCATATAATCTTTCCAAGCAACATCCTGAACTATTTGCCAATTATTTTCAGTAGACTGCTTTATGCATTCCATCAATGATTTTTCATAATTACCTTTTACTTTTACTACGTCTGCTCCAAGTTTAGACATAGCTTTGCCTCTTGCATCACTTACAAATTCACTAATAAATATTTTACATTTTAATCCTAATCTTTTTGCTCCCCAGGCAACTGATCTTCCATGATTACCGGCAGTGGCTGTTGCTACCACTATATCTTTATTTCCTTTGGTAACTTTTTCTACCGCATAAGCTCCGCCTAAAGCTTTAAAAGATTTTAAATCAAATCTTTTATTTTCATCTTTATAAAAAATTTTGTTTAAATTTAATTCCTTCGAAAGTTTATTTAATGAAAGCAAAGGGGTAGGAGAATAACCTTTCCACTCAGAAATACTCTTATAAGCATCATCTATTTCTAATGATGTTAAAGAATTTAGGATTTCTTTTATATTAAATGAATAATTTTTATTTTCAGTAAATTCACTATATTTCCATTGATGCCCATTGGATAATATTTTCATAGATTAGCAATCTAAGGTGTTATCTTTTTCCCATTGTGATACTGGTTTCCTTTTATTAAAATCATTTCTCACTTTAAAATTTTTAATTTCTGATTTTTTTAATTTTATATAGCTTTTAATAACATCTGAACCAAAAGCTTTTGAAAGTGCTTTACTATTTTGAAGCATATAAATTGCCTGATTAATATCATTAGGTAATTTTTTTAATTTAGGATATTTTTTATAATCTTCATACATATTACAATGGAGAGGTTTTCCTGGATTTAATTTTTTATTAATTCCTTCTAGTCCTGCAGCAATAATACCTGCTTGAAGCAAGTATGGATTTGCCGAACCATCCATCAGTCTTAACTCAAATCTACCTTTGTCAGGAATTCTAATCATGTGAGTTCTGTTATTTCCTGTGTACGAAATACTACTTGGAGACCATGTTGCTCCAGATTTTGTTGGTGGCGCATTTATTCTTCTATAACTATTGATCGTTGGATTAAAAAAAGCAGAAAGTGCCTGAGTGTTATTCATAATTCCACCTAAAAAATTATAAGCTAGCTTACTTAATCCTAATTGATCTTTATTATCTAAAAATTTATTTATTTTTCCATTCCAAACCGAAACATGTGCATGACAACCATTACCAGTCAAATTGCTAAACGGTTTTGGCATAAAAGTTGCTCGTAAACCGTGTTTCTCGGCTAAACTTTTTACCATAAATTTAAAGAAAACATGTCTATCCGCAGTAATGAGGGAGTCTGAATAATCCCAGTTCATCTCGAATTGACCATTAGCATCTTCGTGGTCATTTTGGTAAGGTTTCCAACCCATTTCTAACATGCAATCACAAATTTCTTTTATTAAATCATATCTTCTCATTAGAGCGGATTGGTCATAACAAGGTTTAGATTGAATATCTCTTTTATCTGCCAAAGAATGTCCGTCTTCAGAAATCAAAAAATATTCACACTCAACACCTGATTTCATTTGAAGTTTCTTTTGTGACATTTTTTTTATCTGCTCTTTAAGCATTATTCTTGGCGAAGCTTTAACAGGTTTGCCATCCATGTATAAATCAGAAGCCAACCAACCAATTTCTTTATTCCATGGTAGTTGAATTAGGCTGTCAGGATCAGGAACGCCAAACATATCACTGTCAGCAGGTGTCATATCTAACCATGTAGCGAAACCTGCGAAACCTGCTCCATCTTTCTGCATATCTCCAATTGCTTGAGCTGGAACTAATTTAGATCTTAAAACACCAAAAAGATCCACGAAACTTATCAAAAAATATTTAATTTTTTTAGCTTTTGCTATCTTAGATAAATTTTTTGGCATATTTAATCTTATGAATTATAAAGATTTGTATCAATCACTTTTTTTCTTTTATTCCTGGTATCCAATCGCTCCCTGCAAGAGGAACTCTAGCCATTGCAGCAGCTTCAACAGTTAGTGCACATAAATCTTCAGGTTCCAAATTATGCAAACTATTTTTTCCACAGGCTCTTGCAAGTGTTTGTGCCTCTAGCGTCATTACTTTTAGATAATTGGTTAATTTTTTACCAGCTTTAACTGGATCTAATCTTTTCATTAAAGTTGGATTTTGAGTTGATATTCCAGCAGGATCATTCCCCTCATGCCAATCATCATAGGCACCTGCGGTAGAACCTAACTTATTGTATTCTTTTTCCCACTTTGGATCATTATCACCTATAGCTATCATTGCAGCACTACCTATTGAAACAGCATCTGCTCCAAGCGCTAGAGCTTTTGCAACATCTGCACCATTTCTAATTCCACCTGATATCACCAATTGCACTTCTCTATGTGCGTTTAAATCTTGCAAGGCATCTACTGCAGGTCTTATACAAGCTAATGTAGGTTGGCCAACATTTTCAATAAAAACTTCTTGAGTAGCTGCTGTACCACCTTGCATTCCATCTAGGACAACTACATCTGCACCCGCTTTTACAGCTAAAGCAGTATCGTAATATGGTCTTGCACCTGCAATTTTTATGAAGATAGGAACTTTCCACTTTGTAATTTCACGTAACTCTAAAATTTTTATTTTTAAATCGTCAGGTCCAGTCCAGTCAGGATGTCTACAAGCAGATCTTTGATCAACTCCTTTAGGTAAAGTTCTCATTTTTGCAACTCTATCATTTATTTTTTGACCCAATAACATTCCTCCACCACCAGGCTTTGCCCCTTGACCAATAACTACTTCAATTGCATCTGCCTTTCTTAAATCATCTGGGTTCATTCCGTATCTAGATGGTAATAATTGGTAGACTAAATATTTAGATTGTCCTCTTTCTTCAGGAGTCATTCCACCATCACCAGTAGTAGTAGATGTACCAGCAGCACTTGCGCCTCTTCCTAGAGCTTCTTTTGCTGGGCCTGATAATGCACCAAAGCTCATTCCAGCGATTGTGATTGGTATATCTAATTCAAGTGGTTTTTTAGCATATTTAGTACCAAGAGTTACATTTGTAGTGCATTTTTCTCTATATCCTTCTAACGGGTATCTAGACATTGAGGCTCCTAAAAATAATAAATCATCAAAGTGGGGAAGTTTTCTTTTTGATCCTCCACCTCTAA
>CACJTS010000024.1 GCA_902596355.1 uncultured Pelagibacteraceae bacterium
TAATAATAATTGAAAATGCAAATAAATTTGGTCTATCTCAACTTCACCAATTAAGAGGAAGGGTTGGTCGTGGTAATAAAGACTCTTCATGTATATTAATGTTTAAATCTAATTTAAGTGATAATGCAAAAAAAAGAATTAAAATTCTAAAAGATACAAACGATGGTTTTTTAATATCTGAAGAAGATATGAAATTAAGAGGTTTTGGAGATATTTTAGGTTTTAAACAAAGTGGTATTAAAAATTTTAAATTAGCGGATCCTATTCACAATAGTGATCTTTTCTTATTAGCTGAAAATGAAATGAGAAGAATAGAAAAATCTAAAGAAGATATTGGAAAATTCAAAACTCTAATAAAGTTATATGACAGGGCTGATATAATAAATGATATTGCTTAAGATTTTTTTGTTGAAGTACCAGCAGAAACTATAAATTTAGAAGCTTCTTCAAAAGACATGTTGAGATATATAACATCCTCAGCTGGAAACATTAACAAAAAACCACTAGTTGGATTTGGTGTCGTTGGAACAAAAACATTAATCAAGTTTTTACCTGTTTTCTGAGCCATCTCACCTTTGTTTTCTTTGGTTGCAAATCCTACTGCCCAAACTCCTTTCCTAGGATATTCAATTAGAACTACACTCTTTTTACCATCATCTTTTTTCGAAAATGTCTCTGTCATTTGAACTATTGCAGAATAAACAGTTCTTAAAAAAGGAATTCTTTTAAAAAGGTCGTCTATTAATTTAAGAATTCTTCTACCAAAAAAAGAAAGTGAAAGACCTCCAACAATTGTAATTAGTAAAATTGAAATTACAATTTCAACACCAGGAATGTTAAAAGGCAAATAACTATTAGGATTTATATTTTTAGGAATTAAATTTGAAGATATGCCTATTAAAATTTTAGTTAAATATAAAGTAAATCCAATTGGAATTAAAACCACTACTCCAGTAATAAAATAATTTCTTAGAGTTAACGAAACTGATTTTTTATTACTTTTTTTAGCCATATAATTATCTGTAACTAGCGTATATAACAAACATGATTGAAATAATAAATAATACTATTAATATTTTATTATTAAGATTCATGTTAAGATAGTAATATCAAATTTTATAATTATGAATAGAAGAAAATTCTTATCCTATGTAAGTTGTGGATGTGGGAGTCTATTATTAACATCTTGTTACACTACTGCTCCAATAACTGAGAGAAAACAATTGAAAATTGTCTCTGAAGCAAAGTTAAATGCTCAAGCAGCAAAAATTTACGAAAGAATAAAAGAAAAAGAAAAAATGAGTAATGACACAAAAACACTAAATGAAATCAAAGATATTGGTAAAAGAATGGAAAATTCTATTTCTGAATATTTTTATAGAGCAGGCATTGAAGATCCAACTATTAATTTTGAATGGGAATATATTTTAATTGATCGTAAAAAAGTTAGGAACGCATGGTGTATGCCAGGAGGAAAAATTGCAGTTTACACAGGAATACTAGAAGCAACTAAGAATACAGATGGTTTAGCAGCAGTAATGGGTCATGAAATTGCGCATGCTGTAGCTAAACATTCTGTTGAAAGAGCAAGTAGAGCAACTTTAGTTAATACTGGAACTCAATTAATTGATATTTTTAGTGGAGGAAAATTATCTCAAGTTAACAGAACAACTGGAATAAATACTGTGGGTTTAATAACTCAACTAGGATTATTGAATCCTTTTAACAGAAAACAAGAGAGCGAAGCCGATTACTTAGGAATGATTTTCTCTTCATTGTCGGGTTATGATATAAGAGAAACAGTTAAAATTTGGGAAAGAATGAAGAAACTTAGAAAAGGAAAAGAGCCACCAGAATTTATGAGCACACACCCTTCTTCTGATAATAGAATTAGAGATTTAAATGAAAAAATGAATGAGGTAATATTAGATTATCCACCAATTGAATTAATTTAAATCAACTGATGGTGAGCCGTGATGGACTCGAACCATCGACCCATTCCTTAAAAGGGAATTGCTCTACCAACTGAGCTAACGGCCCACAAAATTGATTCATTTTTTTAAAATGAATAATGTGTGTATACAGATAAATTTTTATTTTTCAATTCGTTGAATTTAAAAGTTTTGATCAATTAAGGTTGTTAAATTAAGGATTTTGACATGATTATACATACAAAATAGCACACTTATTTTAACTACAACTTATCTATGTATTTATTATGAAAATCGTTAAATGTGCCAGAATTAATATTTTTTCTTATTTGAGACATTAGTTCTTGATAAAAATTAATATTATGCAGTGTTAATAACATTGAAGCTAATATTTCATTAGTATTAAATAAATGATTTAGATAATTTTTTGAATATTTGTTTAAGTTAAGATTTTCACAACTAGGATCAAGTGGAGTATTATCATTTTGATACTTATTATTTTTAATATTTACCCTTCCATTCCATGTGAATGCTAAACCTGTCCTTCCAGATCTGGTAGGTAACACACAATCAAACATATCTATACCTCTTTTAACAGCGCCCAAAATATCTGATGGTGTTCCTACACCCATTAAATAGTGAGGTTTTTCTATAGGTAAATATTCTTTGATATCATCTAGTACATTGAACATTTCATTTTGTGTCTCACCTACTGCTAATCCTCCAATAGCATAACCGTCAAAACTAATTTTAACCAATTCTTCAAGAGATTTAAGTCTTAAATCTTTAAATAGACCTCCTTGAACAATTCCAAATAAAGCTTTGTGAGGATTACTACCAAAAGCAACTTTAGATCTTTCAGCCCAATAGAGTGATAAATCCATTGATTTTTTTATAAGATTATAATCATTAGTTTTCTTGGGGCATTCATCCATAATCATTACAATATCTGAATTTAAACCTAATTGTATTCTTATACTCTCCTCTGGACTTAAATAAAATTTTTTACCATCAACATGAGAGTTAAATATTGCACCCTTCTCTCTATCAATCTTATTCAATTTTGAAAGAGACATTACTTGAAAACCACCAGAGTCAGTTAAAATAGGTAAATCACAATTCATAAAATTATGAAGACCACCAGCTGACTGAATTCTCTCTACACCAGGACGTATCATTAAGTGATATGTGTTTGAAAGTATTATTTCAGAACCTGTTTTTTTAATATCATCTATTGTGCAAGCTTTTACAGTTGCCTGTGTTCCTACAGGCATGAAAGCTGGAGTTTGTATATTACCACGATGCGTCTCAATTAAACCACACCTAGCAAATTTATCTTTTTTTAAAACGTTAAAGGCAAATTTTTTTAATGCCATTAATAAAATTATTGAGATTTGAAACTAATAATCTTATCTGGATCACTTACAGAGCCGTTATTGTTTTGATCGCCTCTTTTTATTTTATCAACAAATTCCATTCCCTCGATCACTTTTCCGAAAACTGTATATTGACGATCTAAAAAAGGAGCTGGCTGAAAACAAATAAAAAATTGACTATTTGCACTGTCTGGATCTTGAGCTCTCGCCATTGATAAAGTTCCTCTATCATGTGGTAGACTATTGAATTCTTGCTTTAAGTCAGGGAAATCTGATCCGCCCATTCCAGCTCTTCTAAGATCAAAATCTTTTGATTCTGAATTTCCAAATTTTACATCACCTGTTTGAGCCATAAATCCATCAATAACTCTGTGAAAAACAACGTTATCGTATTTACCACTATTAGCTAATTCCTTAATTCTTTTAACATGATTTGGTGCAACATCCTCAAACAATTCAATTTTAACGTCACCATCTTTTAATTTTAATATCATTATATTCTCCTCAGCTATTGATTGATTAGTAATAAAACAGAACAAAATAAGTATTTTAATAAAAATTTTATTCATATTTCTCTTTTAAAGATTTGATTGTGCTTTTGGTAGTAAATTTTTTAATATCGCCTTTTAATTTAACAATCTCTTTAACAAATCTAGATGAAATAATTTGATTTTCTACATCAGACATTAAAAAAATTGTTTCTATTTTTTGGTTCAATTTTCTATTCATACCAGCTAATTGAAATTCATATTCAAAATCAGATACAGCTCTTAATCCTCTTAAAATAATGTTTGATTTATATTTTTTACATAAATCAGTAGTTAAAGAACCAAATGATACTACTTTTATTTTTTTTCTATTTAAATTTAAATCTTTAAATAAAGCTTTATTAACTATTTCTATTCTTTCTTCAGAACTGAATAGATAATTTTTATTACTTTCATCAGAAACACCTACGACTATTTTATCGAATAGTTTTAATGATTTTTTTATGACATCTATGTGCCCAAAAGTGATTGGATCAAATGTTCCTGGATAAATTGCGATTTTACTCATTAAATTAAATTATCATCAATTTTAATTGCTGAAACAACTTTTTCTTCTCCTGATAACTTAATTATTCTAACACCCTGGGTATTTCTTCCTGCGGTTCTAATTTCCTTAACAGCAACTCTTATAACCCTTCCTTTATTTGTAGAAATTAGAATTTCATCACCTTCAAAAACAGGGAAAGATGAAGTGATATTTCCATTTCGTGGTGAATTTACTATTCCTATAATTCCTTTTCCGCCTCTGTTTGTAACTCTGTAATCTGTATGTGAGGTCTTTTTACCATAACCATTTTCACTTATTGATAAAACAAATTTCTCTCTTGCTTTTAATTCAGATTTTTCATCTTTTGATTTTTTTCCATTTTTATTAATTTTATCATTATCGATAACTGATAAAGATACTATTTGATCATTAGACGCCAACTCTATACCTTTAATTCCTTTAGAAGATCTACCTTTAAAAACTCTAAGTTTTTTGGCTTCAAACCTAATACATTTACCAAATTTGGTACTTAAAATAATGTCTTGATCATCTTTACATATTTTTACACCTACAATTTTATCATTGTTATCCAATTTCATCGCAATTTTTCCAGATGCATTAATTGACGAAAAATCTTCTAGACTATTTTTTCGTACTTTTCCCTGTGCTGTAGCAAAAATTATTTGATAATTTTTTAAGTCTGTTTCATCTTCAGGCATTGGCATAATTGAGCTTATTGCTTGGTGGCTCTTTAAAGGTAAAATATTAAATAAAGACTTACCTTTAGATGATGATGAGCCCTCTGGGATTTTCCATGCTTTAATTTTGTAAACTAAACCCTCGGTAGAAAAGAAGAGAACTGATGTATGCGTATTTACAGATAATGTTTGAACAACAGAGTCTTGATCTCTGGTTGTTATACCTGATCTTCCCTTACCACCTCTTTTTTGTTTTTTTACACCATCTAAAGAACCTCTTTTTATGTATCCTTGTAATGTAACTGTAATTATTACAGATTGTTTTTGGATAGTTTCTTCAATATCGTAATTTAAAACAGCATCTATAATTTTAGTTCTTCTTGGAATAGCAAATTTCTCTTTAATATTTTTTAACTCTTCACTGATTACTTTTAAAAGTTCTTTTTTTGATGAAATAATCTTTTTATATTTAGTGATTAGTTCAGCTAGTTTTTTAATTTCAACTTCGATTTCATTTATTCCTAATGCAGTTAATTTTTGAAGTCTTAATTCTAAAATAGCTAAAACTTGTGGTTCAGATAAAGAATAGAGGTTTTTACCTTTTTTTCCCTCAACTAAAGAAATTAATTTTTGAGATTTGTTTATTTTCCATTTAGTTTTTAAAATTGATATTTTAGCATCATCGGGTGTTTTAGATGATCGAATAATTTTTATTATTTTATCTAAATTTTCAACTGAAACAGATAATCCTATTAATATATGAGCACGTTCCTCAGCTTTTTGAAGATCAAATTTAGTTTTTTTAATTACAACATCTTCTCTAAAAGTTAAAAAATTAGATAAAAAATCTTTTAGTGTGCAAGTTTGTGGTTTTCCTTCAACAATAGCTAAAGTATTAAAACCAAATGAACTCTCTATTTGAGTGTTTTTATATAATTGTCTCTTTATAGTTTCTGGTTCTACACCGTTTCTTAAATCTATTGCTACCCTAATACCTTCTCTGTTAGACTCATCTCTAATATCTCTTATTCCTTCAATCTTTTTTTCTCTTACTAATTGAGCAATCCTTTCATTTAAAACAGATTTGTTTACTTGATACGGTATAGAAGTTATTACAAGTCTTTCACGTCCGTTTTTTTGTTGCTCAATTGAAATTTCACCCCTTATCTTAAAGGACCCTCTGCCATTGTTATATCCTTGTTTAATTATATCTTTACCTATAATTACACCACCAGTTGGAAAATCTGGACCAGGTATATGTTTCATCAATTCTTTAATTTTAATATCTTTGTTATCTATTAAGGCTAAGGTGCCATCTATAATTTCACCTAAATTATGTGGAGGTATACTTGTTGCCATACCAACAGCGATACCGCCAGCTCCATTTACTAATAAATTTGGAAACTGTGCTGGTAAAACACTAGGCTCTTTCTCTGTTTCATCGTAATTACTTTTGAAAGAAATTGTATTTTTTTCAATATCATCAATTAAATATTGAGAAACTTTTGATAAACGCGTTTCGGTATATCTCATTGCAGCAGCAGGATCACCATCAATAGAACCGAAATTTCCTTGTCCTTGAATTAATGGTAGACTCATAGAGAAATCTTGCACCATTCTAACTAAAGCATCATAAACAGACTGATCACCATGAGGGTGATATTTACCAATAACATCTCCAACTATTCTTGCAGATTTTCTAAATTGTTTAGACCAATCATATCCACCTTTGTACATTGCAAACAAAATTCTTCTATGAACAGGTTTTAACCCATCTCTTACATCAGGAAGTGCTCGACTTACAATTACACTCATTGCGTAAGAAAGGTATGATGAGCTCATCTCATCATGCATTGAGATTAATTTTATATTTTTATCTTTAAACTCTTCAGTATTTTTCATAGAAGTTAAAATGGAATTTCATCATCCATATCTGACACTTGTGAAGAATCCTCAATATTATTTTGTTGAGTTGTGTCATTTTGAATTCCACCACCAGAATTTCCCCCACCCAACATCGTAAGTGAAGAATTATATCCTTGTATAACTATTTCAGTTGAATATTTGTCTTGTCCAGATTGTTCATCTTTCCATTTTCTTGTTGTAAGTTGTCCCTCAACATAAACTTGAGCTCCTTTTTTTAAGTATTGTTGAACAACATTTACTAAACCTTCGTTAAATACAACTATACGGTGCCACTCAGTTTTTTCTTTTCTTTCACCTGTGTTTTTATCTTTCCAGGATTGACTTGTTGCAAGGCTTAATCTGGCTACACTTTTGCCATTTACCATTTGCTTAATTTCAGGATCTGCGCCCAAACGACCAATTAATAATACTTTATTTAAACTTCCAGCCATAATATTTAATATTTGTTAAATTAATTAATTAGAATTATATCACAATTCTTCTGAATATTAATTTTATTAACTCAAAGCAACTAAAATTATGATGAAAAAGATAGTTATTAAGGGCGCTAAAGAACATAATTTGAAGAATGTGACAGTGGAGATTCCAAAAGACAAATTTGTGGTCATAACGGGTCTATCAGGATCAGGAAAATCATCTTTAGCTTTTGATACAATCTACGCAGAAGGTCAGAGAAGATATGTAGAGAGTTTATCTGCCTATGCACGTCAATTTTTAGATAAAATGAAAAAACCGAATGTTGATTTAATTGAAGGATTAAGTCCTGCTATTGCAATAGAACAAAAAAATACTTCAAAAAACCCAAGATCTACTGTTGCAACTGTAACTGAAATTTATGATTACATGAGAGTATTATACGCTAGAGCAGGTATTCCCTACTCGCCGTTTACTGGTAAACCAATAACCTCCCAAACAATTACACAAATAGTAGATTTAGTTAAAAAATTACCAAAAAAATCAACAATATATATTTACGCTCCTGTAGTAAGAGGTCGTAAAGGTGAATATAAAAAAGATATTTTGAGCTATAAGAGAAGAGGATTT
>CACJTS010000025.1 GCA_902596355.1 uncultured Pelagibacteraceae bacterium
TTCTAAAGTTATTATTTGATTGAAAAATTCTTTAGCTTTTTGCTTTTGATTGTTTACATAAAAGTATTCTGCCATCAAATATAAAGAGTGAGATTTCCATACACTTTTTGAATTAATAAGTGGATTTAATATATTCAAAAGATCACTTTCATTAGCATTATCTGCATTAAAAAGTGCTTTTTTGTAAATAATTAAATTTTTAATCTCATTGTCTAGTGAGGTATCATTTATTAATGTATCAAATAAGGAATTTACTTTAGCTTCATCACTTACAAGATTGTTATCAATAATAAAATAAAGTGATAAAGGTGAATAAGTTGAGTCTTTCTTGTTAACGATTTCGATCAAACCATTAGTGGTAATTTCTTTTGTTTTCTCTGAATAATCTATCGTTATTGAGTTAAATTTATCTGATATTTCTTTTTTTTTACCTAGCAAATACTTATCGTAACTAAAAACACCTATTATAATAATGATTAAAAGAATTATCCCTGATATTATTTTATTTTTATTATTTACAAAAAAATTCTTAATTTTTTCGTTTCTAGTATTGCTATTAATAATTGATAAATCTTCGTCCATAGCTAAATCATATTCCTTAAAACGTATTGCAGAATACCTCCATTCTTATAATACTCTAATTCATTTTTCGTATCAATTCTGCATAAAGATTTAATTTTCTTTATTTCACCTGATACATATTTAATTTCCACTGTTACCTCATCAGAAGGATTAATGCCCTTCTCTAAGTCTATAATACTAATCAATTCAGAACCAATTAATTGAAGATTTTTTCTATTAACATCGTTAATGAACTGTAAAGGCAATATTCCCATTCCAATTAAATTAGATCTGTGAATTCTTTCAAAACTCTCAGCAATAACTGCTTTTATTCCTAGTAATTTTGTGCCTTTAGCAGCCCAATCTCTTGAAGATCCAGTTCCATATTCTTTTCCACCAATTACAATTAAATCAGTACCTCTTTTTTTATATTCAACTACAGCATCATAAATAGGAAGAACTTTTTCCTCTGGATATAACTTTGTAAAACCACCTTCTGTACCAGGGGCCATCTCATTTCTAATTCTTATATTTGCAAAAGTTCCTCTCATCATAACCTCATGATTCCCTCTTCTTGAACCATAAGAGTTAAAGTCTTTTGGTAAAATCTGATGTTTCATAAAATATTCACCTGTTGGACTATCTTTTTGAATATTGCCAGCTGGTGATATATGGTCTGTTGTTACCATGTCCCCTAATATTAATAATGGTCTTGCATCTTTTATTTCTTTAAATCCTTCTGGTTCATCTGATAAAGAGTCAAAGAAAGGAGGTTTTTTTACATAGGTTGAGCCTTCATCCCAGTTGTAGATACTACTTTTATCCGTTTTAATTTTTTGCCATTGAGTTGGGCCCTCAGATACATTTGAGTATCTTTGTATAAACATATCTGCATTAAGTGACTGTTTCAAAGTATCCTCAATTTCTTTATTAGAAGGCCAAATATCTTTTAAAAATACTTCGTTATCATCTTTATCTTTTCCTAGTGGATCTTTGTATAAATCAACTTCCATATGTCCAGCAATTGCATATGCAACAACAAGCGGAGGTGAAGCTAGATAATTACCTTTAATATGCGGTGAAATTCTTCCTTCAAAATTTCTGTTCCCTGATAAAACTGAAACTGCATAAATATTTTCTTTTTGGATCGCCTCGACAATATCTTCTGGAAGTGGACCTGAATTACCGATGCACGTGGTACATCCGTAGCCAACTAGATTAAATCCTAATTGATCTAAATATGTATTTAATCCAGCCTTTTCTAAATAATCAGTTACTACTTGAGATCCAGGTGCTAAAGAGGTTTTTACCCAAGGTTTAACTTGTAAACCTTTTTCAATTGCCTTTTTAGCCAAAAGTCCTGCTCCAATTAAAACATTTGGATTAGAAGTATTAGTGCAAGAAGTGATTGCAGCAATTAGTATGGAGCCATCTTTAATATTGAAGTCTGTATTAGCTACTTTTGAAATTGATTTTTCATTTTTATTTGTTGCTTCCTTTAATACTTTTTTAAAAGAACTAGGTGCATCAGTTAAAAGTACTTTGTCTTGAGGTCTTTTTGGTCCTGAAATCGTTGGAACAACTGTAGACATATCTAAAGATATGACATCAGTAAACTCTAAATCATTACTTGCCCATAGTCCTTGTTCCTTAGCATAATTTTCAACTATATTTACAGTATGTTGATCTCTTCCTGAAAATTTTAAATATTTCAAAGTTTCTTCATCAATAGGAAAAAACCCACATGTAGCACCATATTCTGGTGCCATGTTAGCAATTGTAGCTCTATCAGCAAGAGTTAAATTTTTTAAACCTTCTCCATAAAACTCAACAAATTTTCCAACAACTCCTTTATCTCTTAACATTTTAACAACAGTTAAAACTAAATCAGTTGCTGTAGTTCCCTCGGGCATTTTATTTTTCATCTCAAAACCTATAACCTCAGGTATTAACATTGATATTGGTTGACCAAGCATTCCTGCTTCAGCTTCAATTCCACCAACTCCCCATCCTAAAACCGATAAACCATTAACCATTGTTGTATGGCTATCAGTTCCTACTAAAGTATCAGGAAATAAATAATTATCTCCTTTGAATTCTTCTGACCACACTACTTTTGATAAATACTCAAGATTTACCTGATGACATATTCCTGTACCAGGTGGTACAATTCTGAAGTTGTTAAATGCTTGTTGTCCCCATTTCAAAAAAGAATACCTTTCTCCATTTCTTTCAAATTCTATATCTACATTTTTTTCAAAAGAATCAGCTTTAGCAGACTGATCTACCTGAACTGAATGATCGATTACAAGATCTACTGCTGATAAAGGATTGATAGTATTAGGATCTTTATTTTTATCTTTTACTGCTTCTCGCATCGCAGCAAGGTCAGCCACTGCTGGAATACCAGTATAATCCTGAAGAAGTACTCTCGCCGGTCTATAAGCAATTTCAGTTTTAGATTTTTTTGATTTAAGCCAATTCTTAATAGCTTCAATTTGAGACTTTGTAACACTCAAATCATCTTCATATCTCAATAAATTTTCTAACAAAACTTTAAGAGATTTAGGAAGTTTATTTATACCGTCAAGACCATTTTTTTCTGCTTCAGGTAAAGAGTAATATTTAAAATCTTTACTATCTATTGAAATTTTTTTAAGAGAATTATAAGAATTTTTGTTTCCAGGTTTCATGTTATAAATAAAAAGTTAATATGCTTAATAAAAGAAGCAGTGACATAACATAATTAAAATAATTAATAAATTTCTGATTTGTCGCGAATTTTCTAAAGAATTTACCTAAAAATGTCCATAATGTAATACTTGTTACTGAGACTAACAGAGCCAATATAACAATTTGAGTCGTGTGACTTACAAAATTTTCTCCTACTTTAATGTACGTTGATACAATTATTATTGAAGCAATTACAGCTTTTGGATTTAAAAATTGGAATACAAATGTTTCTATAAATTTTACTGGATTTTTATTTTTGTTTTCATGATTTTTGGAACTAGAGAAAGAAATTTTATATGCTAAATAAATTAAAAATAATGTTCCAAGATATTTTAATATTTCTTGAATAAGTGGATAAAGTTTAAAAACATTAATTAAACCTAATGCTACACATAATAATAAAAAGGGGAAACCAAAAGTCACACCAATGATGTGTGGAAGAGTTCTAGTAATACCAAAATTAAATCCAGAATAAAATGCTACAAAATTATTTGGGCCTGGAGAATAAGCGGCTACAATTCCAAACAACGTTATAGATAAAATTTCTGGATGCATTTTTATGCTATAGGTAAACCATTCTCAGATTTTTGAGATGGATGGACCAAAATTACTTTGCCCTCCTTGTCTATTGAGCCAAGAATAAGTACCTGAGAAACTACACCAGCTATATTTTTTTCTGGAAAATTACAAACACCTATTACTTGTTTTCCTTTAAGATTTTCTTCATTATAATAATGAGTAATTTGGGCAGAAGATTGTCTAATTCCAATTTCTTTTCCAAAATCTACTTCAACGACTAAAGAAGGTTTTCTAGCCTTTTCATTTTTTTTTACAGAAATTACTGTACCAACTCTAATATCAACTTTATCAAAAATATCGTAGGTAATTTGTTCTTTCATTTAATTAATATATAATGGATGAAAACTATGAGTACAGAAAATAATTCAGAGCTTTTATTCAAAAATTCAGTTAAAATATTAACTGATCTAATTAGTTTCAAAACAATTTCAGGAGAAGATAATAATTCTCTAATTGATTATTGTGATAACATTTTAAAAGATCTTGGTGCTAGTTCTTTTAGAACATTTGACGAAGACAAAAAGAGAGTAAATCTATTTGCTACAATAAAGGCAAAAAATACTAGTAATAAAAAACCAATAATTTTATCAGGACATACTGATGTTGTTCCTGTATCAAAAGGCTGGGCGACAGATCCATTTCAAGCAACAATTAAGGATAATAAACTTTATGGAAGAGGTTCATGTGATATGAAAGGTTTCATTGCATGTACTTTAGCTTTTGCTCCAATTTTTTCAAAGTCAAATCTTGATAGAGATATACATTTCTCATTTACTTTTGATGAGGAAACTGCATGTCAAGGAGCACCTATTTTAATTGAAGAATTAAAAAAAAGAGATATCAAAGATGGAATTTGTATTGTTGGCGAACCAACTAATATGAAAATTATAGATGCTCATAAAGGATGTTATGAGTACACCACATATTTTAAAGGTTTAGCTGGACATAGCTCAGCACCTCATAAAGGTGTGAGTGCGGTTGAATATGCTTCTAGATATGTAAATAAATTAATTGAGTTGAGAGAAAAACTTAAAGAAAGATCTCCTAAAGACTCAATATTTGATCCTCCTCATTCTACTTTATCAATTGGAGGAATATTTGGTGGAATAGCTCATAATGTAATTGCAGATAAATGTCATGTTAATTGGGAGACTAGACCAGTAGTAAAAGAAGATGCAGTTTTTCTAAATAAAGAGTTAGACAAATATGCTAATGAAGTTTTGTTACCGGAAATGAAAAAAGTTTTTCCTAATTCCTCTATTGAAAAAGAAATAATTGGAGAGATAGTTGGTTTTGATAGAGATGAAAAATCTGATGCTTGTGAATTAATTTCTAGTTTAACTGGAGATAATTCACGGCAAGTAGTTTCATTTGGAACTGAAGCAGGTTTGTTTCAAGAAATAGGTATTAGTACAGTTGTTTGTGGTCCTGGCTCAATTGAACAAGCACATAAAATTGATGAATTTATAGTTTTAGATGAATTAAAAAAATGTTTGAAACTTCTTGAAGGTATTAAACAAAAATCTTCTTTAAATTAACTCCAGCCACCTACTGCTTTAACTTCTAAAAATTCATCTAAACCATGTTCACCGGCCTCTCGACCTATTCCAGAATGTTTAAAACCTCCAAATGGAGCATCAACTGCAATCCCGGCTCCATTAACATCAACCATTCCAGATCTCAATTTTCTTGCAACTCTTTGCACTTTTTCAGAGTCTTGTGTTTGAATATAATTAGTTAATCCGTAAGCAGTGTCATTTGCAATTTTAATTGCTTCCTCCTCTGTCTCAAATGGCATCACAGAAAGAACAGGTCCAAAAATTTCTGTTCTTGCAACTTCCATATCGTTATTAACATCAGCAAATACAGTTGGTTTCACAAAATAACCTTTGTCTAAACCGTCTGGTTTTCCTGTACCTCCGGCTACTAATTTTGCCCCTTCATCAATACCTTTTTGTATCAATGTTTGAATTTTATTAAATTGAGTTTCTGAAATAACAGGTCCAATATGTTCACCTTCTTTTTTTGGATCACCTACCTCAAAATTTTCTGTATATTTTTTTAATCTCTCAATCGCTTCATTGTACATTGATTTTTCAACCAGCATTCTTGTTGGTGCATTACAAGATTGTCCTGAATTTCTAAAACATCTCAAAGCACCTCTTTCAATGGCTTCTGGATCAGCATCTTTAAAAATTATGTTTGCTCCTTTACCACCTAATTCTAGACTTACTCTTTTAAAATCTTTAGCAGCATTCTGAGAAATTAAAGCACCTGCTCTTGTTGATCCAGTAAAAGATATCATATTAATATCTGGATGGCTTGTAAGAGCATCACCCGTTGTTGCTCCGTCACCATTAACTAAATTAAATACTCCTTTTGGAAATTTTACCTCATCAATTATTTCAGCAAGTATCATTGAGGATAACGGTGCTAACTCTGATGGTTTTAAGACCATTGTGCAACCTGATGCAATTGCTGGCATTACTTTTAGGCAAACTTGGTTCATCGGCCAATTCCATGGTGTTATTAATGCACAAACACCTTTTGGTTCATAAATTAATCTTTGGTTTGGAGCATGATCTCCTAAAGGTTTTTCAAATTCAAAATTTTTTAAATATCTAATAAATGATTTGATATGACTTGCTCCTGTACCTGCTTGTAATTTTGTTGCAAAATCTTTTGGAGCACCCATCTCAAGTGTGATAGCTTCTGCAATATCTGCCCATCTTTTCTTATAATTTTCATAAAGTTTTTCTAATAATCCAATTCTTTCTTCTTTAGAAGAGAAGGCCCAAGACTCATAGGCATCTTTAGCTGCATTAACAGCATTATCAACATCAGCTTTGTTCCCCAAAGTGATTACTGCACAATTTTCTTCGGTAGCAGGATCAATTACTTTAATTTCCTCAGAGCTATTTGGCTTAACCCACGCTCCATTAATGTAAAAATTTTTTTTGTCTAACATATTTTGACGTTATCCTTTCTTTATGTTTTTGCAAATAAATTAGTTAATTCATAAACAATAGTTGCTGCTGCTAAAGAAGTTACTTCTGCATGATCATATGCTGGAGAAACCTCAACGACGTCTGCTGAAACTAAATTTAATCCAGACAAACCTCTTAAAACATTTACCATTTCTCTTGTAGTCATCCCTGCAATTTCTGGTGTACCAGTACCTGGAGCAAATGCAGGGTCTAAAACATCAATATCAATTGATAAGTATAAAGGATTGTCTCCCACTCTTTTTCTAATTCTTTCTGCTATTTTATCGGTTCCTTCTGTTTGAAACTCATCACAATGAATTATTTTAAATCCAAAACTTTCATCATTTTTAATATCATCTCTACTATAAAGTGGTCCTCGAATTCCAACATGCATAGAAGCATCATCTAAAAATAATCCTTCTTCTCTAGCTCTTCTGAATGGAGTTCCGTGAGTATAAGGTGCACCAAAATATGTGTCCCAAGTATCTAAGTGGGCATCAAAATGAACTAAAGATACAGGGCCCTTATTTTTTTTATTGATTGCTCTTAACAATGGTACAGCAATAGTATGATCTCCACCTAGACTTATAATTCCTCCAACCTTATTTAATAAATCTGTTGCGCCTACTTCTATTTGTTTAATTGCTTCATCAATACTAAATGGGTTGCAAGCGATATCACCAGCATCAGCTACTTGTTGGATTTTAAAAGGCTCAACATCATAATTAGGATGATAATTAGTTCTCAAATGTCTAGAAGCTTGCCTGATGCTTTGTGGACCAAATCTTGCTCCGGGTCGATAACTTGTGCCAGCATCAAACGGAATTCCAACAATTGCAACGTCACAACTTTCTACATCTCTTAGTTCAGGTAATCTTGCAAATGTGCTTGGGCCAGCAAATCTTGGAACTTTAGTTCCGCTAACTGGTTGAATTGGATTTTTGTTTCTTTCTTTTTTCATTTTTTAATAATCTAAGATAATATTATCTCATCTAATTCGTCTATAATAATTTAATGAAAATTTTATTTT
>CACJTS010000026.1 GCA_902596355.1 uncultured Pelagibacteraceae bacterium
TATTGTGGTGGTAATGGAAGAATTAGATCAAACCAGGGTTTTTTTACTGTTCAACAAACATGCCCTCAATGTAATGGAAATGGAGAGGAAATTACTAATCCTTGTAATGATTGTAATGGTCAAGGTAAAAAACAGGCTTCTAAAAAAATATCTGTAACAATTCCTAAAGGTGTTGATGATGGAACAAGAATTAGACTGGCAGGAAAAGGTGAAGCTGGAAGCAGAGGTGGAGCAACGGGTGATTTATATTTATTTATTAATGTTAACTCTCATAATTTATTTAAAAGATCAGATGAAAATTTGTTTTTTGAATTCCCACTTTCTCTAGCGGATGCAGCATTAGGAACTTCTATTGAGATTCCTACTATTGATGGGGGAAAAGCAAAGATAAAAATTCCAGATGGAACTCAGAATGGTAAACAATTTAGATTAAAAGGCAAGGGAATGCCATTCATGAGAAGAGGTGATTTTGGGGACTTGTATGTTCAGGTAAAAACAGAAGTACCTGTTTACTTAAATAAAAAACAAAAAGAATTACTAGAACAATTTAGACAAATAGAGAACGATAAATCAAATCCAAGTATTAAAAAGTTTTTCCAAAAAGCAAAAGACTTTTGGAAAAATTAAAATATGGGATTAGAAGAAATTATTCCATCAATAGCTTTATTATTAGTATTAATTCTTATTCTTCCTAGCTTCGTAAAATCAGACTTAAAGAAGAAAGTATTTTTTAAAAATTTAAGTATTTGGGGTGTTATTGTTTTATTACTTATGATACTTCTATATTTTATCTATTAATGAAAAAAATTAACTTAGCTATTTCTGGATGCATGGGCAGAATGGGCCAGCAATTAATTAAATCTTCAAAAAAAAATAAAAACTTTAAACTGGTTGCACTTACAGAAAATAGATTAATAAATAAAAAGTTTAATGGAGTTAAGCCTGAGTTAAATTCTGACAAAGCTTTTAAAAAAACCGATGTAATTATTGATTTCACAGTACCAAATTGCACCCTTGAAATATTAAAAATAGCATCAAAACTTAAAAAAAAAGTAGTAATTGGTACTACAGGATTTACTAGAATTCAGGAAAATCAAATTCTAAAATATTCAAAGAAGATACCTATTTTAAAAGCTGGTAATATGAGCTTAGGTGTAAATTTATTAATGTATTTAACTGAAATTACATCAAAATCACTAAATGATGAATATTTAAGTAAAATATTTGAAGTACATCACAAACATAAAAAAGACTATCCATCTGGTACTGCGTTAATGCTTGGTAAAGGAATTGCTGATGGAAAAAACAAAAATTTATATAATTTAATTGGTAAAAAATTCTTGAATAAAAAAACTTTTCCTTATGGAAAAAAAATTAATTTTAACTCTATTAGAAAAGGTGAAATTATTGGAGAACATGAAGTAAAATTCTCAAGTGGAAAAGAAATAATTACATTAAACCATGAGGCTTTTGATAGAGCACTATACTCTGATGGTGCCTTAACTGCTTCTAAATGGTTAATGAAAAAAAAACCAGGTCTATATTCTATGCGAGATTTGCTTAATTTTTCATAATGAATGAAAAACAAAAAACAAAAATTATCATTAAAACTTTAAATAAAATTTATCCTGAAGCGCCTGTCCCTTTGAATAGTAAGAATACTTTTACACTATTAATTTCTGTACTACTTTCTGCACAATGTACAGATATTACCGTTAATAATGTAACAAAGGATATATACCCAAAATACTATAAGCCAGAACATTTTGTAAAATTAGGGAGGAAAAAAATTGAGAAATTAATTAAAAAAATTGGTATTTTTAGAATTAAAGCCAAAAGCATTTACCTAATGTCAAAACAAATTTTAGAAAAACATAAGGGTAAAGTCCCTAAGACTTTTGAAGAACTTGAAAAGTTACCTGGTGTAGGGCACAAAACAGCAAGTGTAGTAATGTCTCAAGGTTTTGGATATCCAGCTTTTGCTGTTGATACTCATATTCACAGACTTGCACAACGTTGGGGTTTAACAAATGGGAAGAATGTAATTCAAACTGAAAAAGATTTAAAAAGAATATTTCCCAAAAAAAATTGGTCTAAACTTCACTTGCAAATAATTTTTTATGGCAGAGAATATTGCAAGGCAAGAGATTGTTATGGTTTATCTTGTAAAATATGTACTAGTTGCTACCCAAATAGAAAAAAACCTGTTAATACCAAAAAAGCTTAATATGAAAATTTTAGGAATAGGAAATGCAATTGTCGATGTTATTTGTAAGGTTGACGATAATTTTATTATTCAAAATAATCTTGTAAAAAGTACAATGAAATTATTTTTTGATGAGAATGAATTTAAAAATTTGTTAAAAAATCTTAAAATAGAAAAAACAGTTTCTGGAGGCTCAGTAGCCAACTCTATAGTTGGAATATCTCAGCTTGGTAATAAGGTTGGATTTATTGGAAAAATTTCAGATGATGCATTTGGTAGCAATTATGAAGATGGATTGAAAAAAGAGAATGTAGAATACTTTTATTATAAAAAGAAAGAGGAATTGCCAACTGGGACTTGTTTAATATTGGTAACACCAGATTCTGAAAGAACAATGTGTACTTTCTTGGGAACGGCAGGAAAAATTAATCAAAACGATGTTAGTTCTGATGTAATTAAAAAAAGTGAGATAATATTTTTAGAAGGTTACTTATGGGATGAGGGGGAACCCAAGAAAGCGTTTGATAAAGCAATAAATAATGCAAACAAAGTTGCTATGTCGCTCTCCGACCTATTTTGTGTTGATAGACATAAACCTCATTTTTTAAACTTAGTTAAAAACAAGCTTGATATAACTTTTGCCAACGAACAAGAAATTACCTCATTAATTGAAGCAAAAAATTTTAATGAGGTTATAGATTTTTCAAAACAACTTAACAAATTTGTGATTGTAACTAGAGGGGTAAAAGGTGCAGTTGCAGTTAATGGCAACGAGGTTATTGAAACTGATATACAAAAAAATCTAAAAATTGTTGACCTTACAGGTGCGGGGGATCTTTTTGCTGCTGGATTCTTACATGGATACATTAACAAATTATCTACAAAAGAATGTCTTGAAAAGGGTACTGAAATGTCATCAAGAGTAATACAGCAGGTTGGAGCTAGACTTGTAATTTAACTTTTCTTTCTTCTAAAACTTCCCTTGCCTTTTTTTGGCTTTACTACTTTTAATTTGTACTTTTTGGTAAATAAATCTTTGGCCATTGGGTTTTTCTTATTTGATTTGATAACCATTTTTTTTACTAACTATAAATTCATTATCATTAAATGTATTCAAAATTTTTTTTCTCAATCGATAAATATGAGTCTCAACAGTATGAGTTTCTATATCAGATTGATAACTCCAAACTTTTTCTTGTAATTCATCAATATTAACTGGTTTGTTTGATTTAGATAAATAAGTTATTGTGTTAATTTCTTTCTCAGTCAATTTAAGCTTTGTATTATTAATTAGCATTTCTCTTGAATTGAGATCAATTATGTAATCATTGACTTTCACTTCGGACTGACTGTTAAATTGTATTTTTAAAAATTCAATATTTATCATTTCAATTAATTTCAAAATATTCATTGGTTCATTGTCTAAAACAAATTGATTGCCAATGTCCGAATATTTTTTATTTGATATAATTAAATAGTTATTTAGATTTTTTACTTTTTCTTTTAAAGAATTGTTACTATCTACAGAGATAATCTTGAAATTTAAATCTAGACCAAGTTCTTCAAGAATATGATATAATGCATTAAACTTAAATATTATTAAATTCTGAGTACTCACAAAAAAGAGAATATGACAATTTTTATAAAAAATAAATACACTCTTCAAATCGATGAATTTAGATTACGGTGTTGTATAGGGAAAAAAGGGTCTACAAAGAATAAAAAAGAGGGGGATAAAAAAACACCTAAAGGTACATTTAAAATTGAAAATCTTTATTTTAGGAAAGATCGCAAAAATAAACCATTAACCTCACTTAAATGTATTGAAATTAAAAATGATATGGGTTGGTGTGATGATATTCGTTTACCAAAAAAATATAATAAACTCATCAAAATTGAAAAAAAAATCAAACACGAAAAATTGTTTAGAAAAGATTATAAATATGATTTATTAATTCCGATCAAATATAACTTTAAAAAACCTATTGTTGGTCGAGGCAGTTGTATTTTTATTCATCTAACCAAAGATTATAAACCTACAGCTGGATGTATTGCTTTGAAGGAAAAAGATTTTTTAATAATGATTAAATTGATAAAAAAAAATTCTAAAATAAAAATTATTTAAGTTCTCTGACCAAAAATGCTAGATCCAATTCTAAGATATGTTGCTAAATGTTTGGCAGCTATAAGAAAATCTGAAGACATACCCATACTTAATTCATTAAAATCAAAAGTTTTATTTAAATTTTTCATTTCTTCAAAATAACTTTCTGGATTTACATTTAGAGGAGGGATGCACATCAAGCCAATTACATTTAATTCAATTGCCTTACAGTAAGAAACTAATTTACCAATATCTTGTTTATTAATTCCTGATTTTTGATTTTCGTCACCAATATTTACCTGTAGAAATATATTAATTTTTCTGTTCAATTTATCTTGTTCATCTGCAATTTTTTTTGCAAGCTTTTCACTGTCAACCGAATGAATATAATCAAATATTTGTAAGGCAAGTTTCACTTTGTTAGTTTGCAATTTTCCAATCATATGTAATTTGATTTTTAAATTTTCTTTTTTGATTTTTGACCATTTTTCAAGAGCTTCTTGAACTTTATTTTCACCAAAATGAGTATGACCAAAATCAATTAAAGGCATAATTTTTTCGAGTTTAAATGTTTTAGATACAGCTATAATTTTTGTTTGATTATTTATATTTAAATCGCTTAAATTATCCTTAATTTTATTTTCTATATTAATAAAATTTTGTACAGACTTATGCATTTGAATTTAATGAACAAATATTACTTTATAAATAGCTTTGATACAAACAATATCAATAAGCAAGATAAACATACGATTATAATTTATAGAAATTATTTATCAAAAAAAAATAATCTGGATATAATTCAAAAAATAAAAAACTATTGTAAAAAAAAGAATCTTAAATTTTATTTATCAAACAATGTTAAATTAGCAATTAAACTTGATCTAGATGGTGTTTACATACCCTCGTTCAATAGCAGTTTTAAACACTTAAACTATAATTTTAAAAAAAAATTTGTTATTGCAGGATCTGCTCATAATCTTAAGGAGATTAAAATAAAAGAAAAACAGATGGTAAAAAAATTATTCTTATCATCTTTATTCAAAAAAAATAATAACTACTTGGGAATAAATAAATTTAAATTACTAGCAAAACTAACTAAAAAGGACGTTGTTGTTCTTGGAGGTATTTCCAAAAATAATATAAATAAACTAAAGATTTTAAATAGCTTAAGTTTTGCTGGGATTTCTTATTTTGAGTAAAAAAAAGGGCCCCGAAGGGCCCTCTAATTATTTCAATCTAAATCAAATTAGAATGCAAAAGTAGCACTTAAGTTCCAGTACTCTCTATCTTTTGTAGCAGTCGCAGAAAAGTCTACGTTATCTGCAGTAATTCTTTGAGTTTTCAAAGTCATACCACCTGCTGTATAAGAAGCAGTGAAACCAGCAACTTCAGCGTCTAAGTTAGTCGCAGAGTTAGCTGTACCATCTTCGATTTCAGTAGAACCGTATGAAATAGAAATTTCATCAGATACTGTGTAAGAAACGTTCATTGAAGTCATTTCTTGGTCTTGGTTAGCAGTCACATCATCGTACTCTGTGTTACTGTAAGCAAACGTGATTGGACCATATGCATATGAAGCATACATAGCTGTTTGATCAGCAAACGATCCTGCAGTTTGATTATCTTCACCAGTACCATACTTCAATGTTAAACCTTCCATACCTGTATAAGTAATAGCAAACGAAGTCGAAGACTCAGCATGCGATTTCTTAGGTGAGTATGAAGCAGTTGCTGAGAAACCTTCAGCTAAAGTTGGTAAAGTATATACTAAACCACCACCTTGGAAAGCCGCAGCTTTAGGCTTAGCACCTGTTACACCAGTACTTAGGAATGTGTTATCCCATAGACCACCTGCAGCAGAACCATCGATAGCTCCTACAGCAGAGTCTCCACCTTCACCGTGCATAGTTACAGATCCTAGTGCATCTGAACTAACAGTTACAGAGTGACTGTCAAATGGACCTGAAGTAACAGCTGTGTCATCACCTTGGTCTAAGATGAAAGATATTGATACATTTAAACCATTATCTAACTCACCACCACCAGTGAAAGTTAACTGGTTACCCATTGAGAATGATTTACCAGCGTTAGCAGCACCACCATTTTGGTGTGATACTTTCATTGAAGCTCCACCAGCTACAGTTACTTCACCAGCGTACGCAGACGTAGCTACAAGTGAAGCTCCTAAAGCAGTTAAGCTTACTTTTTTAAAGTTGTTCATAATTAATTACTCCTTTTATTTAAGTTTTTATTATTAATAATAAACAGGGTCTATATATCAGCAAGAAAGCCAATTTTTCCTTATTTAATAAAGATTTTGCTTTATTAGTTTAAAGTGTTGCATTTTTGCATCACTTTTTTCCATATTTTTTAATATATTTTAGCAAATTACGGAATATGTTGTGATAATAAAGCAAAAATCATGAAAAATAATTCAATTATAAAAAAAATTAATTTCGTCATAATTTTATTTTTAATTCCTATTTTACTATCTTCATGTAAAGGACCAGACGGAAAATTTAAACTTCCAGGTGGTGACGCTAGAAAATTTCCAGCAGACCCTGCTGAAAGAGTTAAAAAAAATCTTGCAGAGGGACGTGGTTTCAGACTTATGGATATCAACAAGCCAAAAGGAGGCGTATTTGATTTTGCAAGTTCTAATGAACTGTGGAGAGCGTCACTAGATACTATTAATTTTATGCCTTTAGCTTCTGCAAACTACAGTGGAGGAATCATAATTACTGATTGGTACACTAATGAAAATAATACAAATGAAAGTATAAAAATTTCAATAAGATTTTTAACTAATGAAATAAGGTCTGATGCTCTAAAAGTTAAAATATTTACAAAAATATGTGATGGTGACTCAAACTGTAAAATAAAAGATTCTAATAATAATCTAGCACAAGAAATTACTAAAAAGATTTTAAAAACTGCTGCTCTGTATAAAGAAAAAAATAAAGCAAAAGAAAAAGAAAAAAAATAAACAAAAATTGTTGTGGAAAGATATAACTTTAAATCTGTAGAACAGAAATGGCAAAAAAAATGGGAACAAGAAAAAACTTTTTCTACAAAAACAGATAAAAAGAAAAAAAAATTTTATTGCCTGGAGATGTTTCCATATCCATCGGGTAAAATCCATATGGGCCATGTAAGAAATTATACGATAGGAGATGTTCTTGCTAGATATAAGATTTTAAAAGGCTACAATGTTCTTCATCCTATGGGATGGGATTCTTTTGGTATGCCAGCAGAAAATGCTGCAAAGCAAAA
>CACJTS010000027.1 GCA_902596355.1 uncultured Pelagibacteraceae bacterium
TCTCTCTAGCCTTATTTCTTTCCTGAATTTTTTGTAAAATTTCTTTTTCAGAAATTAAAGCTTTGCTAATTTTAAATTTAAGCCAATTTTCTTTACTTTCATTTAAAAGTCCTACAAATTTACAAGCAGAAACAAATAAAGATTTATCTTCATTGTTACCTTTTTGAGCTTTGTCATATAATTGATGTAAATTAGCAATATATCCAGGCGTGTTTAGATCATCGTAAAGTGGCTGAAGAATTTCATCTGAAACCTTAGAATTATTTTCAATATCTAAATATGAATTGTACCATTTATTTATCGTGTTTTGACAGTCGTTCAGAAGTTTATCATTCCAATCTAATGGTTGTTTGTAATGCGCACTCAGTAAAGCTAATCTTAAAACTTGACCACTTATCTTATTTCTAAAATCTTTTATTTTTAAAATATTTCCCTGAGACTTGGCCATCTTTTCATTAGACATAGTGATGAATGCATTATGCATCCAAAATTTTGCAAATATTTTTGTATCGTTTGCGCATCTTGATTGAGCTATTTCATTTTCATGGTGAGGAAATAACAAATCTATGCCACCACCATGAACATCAAACTCATCTCCTAAAAATTTCTTTGACATTGCTGAACACTCTAGATGCCATCCTGGTCTTCCTTTTCCCCATGGAGACTCCCATGATGGTTCATCATCTTCTGAAGGTTTCCATAAAACAAAATCTTCTGAATTTTTTTTATTTTCACTAATTTCTACTCTTGATCCAGCAATAAGTTCATCTAATTTTTTATTTGATAGTTGACCATAATCCTTAAATTTTTTAACCTCAAAATAAACATGCTTATTATTTTCATAAGCAAATCCTTTTTTTATTAATTCAGAAATCATTTCAATCATCAAATCTATATTTTCTGTTGCTTTAGGTTGGTGGGTTGGCTCTTCACAATTTAAGTAATGACAATCTTCACTAAAACTTTTAGTTACTTTGCTTGTTAATTCTGAAATTGAAATATTATTTTCTTTTGAAGATTTTATTATTTTATCATCTACATCTGTAATATTTCGCACATAAGTAACTTTAGGATAATTTTTTTTAAAAATTTTAAACAGAATATCAAATACAACTATTGGTCTAGCGTTCCCAATATGAGGATCGTCATAAACAGTTGGACCGCACACATACATTCTAATGTTATTTTTATCTAGAGGAACAAACTTCTCTTTTTTATTTGTTAGATTATTTGTTAAAAAAATATCTTTAATCATTATTTTAGGAATATACTTAAAAAATAGATTTGTGAATCTATTTGATTAATTTGGAATTTTGCATACAGGAATTGGCTCCATTTTATGCAAATTTTGTTTTCTAATAGTTTCGTATTTAGTTCGATTAGCTGAATTAGGATTATCCATAGCTTCTTCTAATTCTTCATATTTTAGTCCAAGTTGACCTTCATCAGTTCTTCCATCGTCCCATAGTCCATCCGTAGGGGCAGCATCTATAATTTCTTTTAAAATTCCAAGCTCTTTTCCTAGTTCCCAAACTTCAGTTTTATTACAATCTGCTATTGGCGATATATCTACCCCACCATCTCCGTATTTTGTGTAAAACCCAACACCAAAATCTTCAACTTTATTTCCAGTTCCAACAACTATCCCTTTATTAGCTGCAGCAACTTGATAAAGTGTTGTCATTCTCAATCTAGCTCTAGAATTCGCCATTCCATGTTGATTATCAAAATTTGATAAACTGGAACTAAAAGCCAAAAATAACTCATCTAAATTGATAGTATGTGCCTCAACATTTTTAAAGTTTTTAACTAACCACTCTTGATGCTTTAAACTTAAATCATGTTGATGTGATTTCTGTTTGATTGGCATTGATAAGACAATAGTTTTTAAACCTGTCATCGCACTTAATGTGCTAGAAACTGACGAATCTATTCCTCCAGAAATTCCTATAACCAATGACTCAGCCTTACTTGGCATATTATTTACATAATCTTTAATCCAATTAGAAATAAAATCTACTTTTTCAGAAGCGTTCATGATTTTAAAGTATTAGATATTTGAAATTTTACAATGTCTTAAGATGCCGCTCTATCTGCATTTTTAGAATAAGAGCTATTCTTTTTAATCTCATCTGAAATCAAGAAAGCTAATTCTAGAGCTTGGTTAGCATTTAGTCTTGGGTCACAATGTGTGTGATATCTTGACGATAAGTCTTTTTCTGATATCTTTTGTGCTCCACCAATACACTCTGTTACATCTTGACCAGTTAATTCTATATGCAAACCTCCAGCGTAACTTCCTTCGCTTTGATGACATGCAAAAACATTTTTAACTTCTTTTAACACACTGTTAAATGGTCTTGTTTTAAATCCTGTCGCAGCTTTTACTGTATTTCCATGACAAGGATCACACGACCAAATTACATTTAAACCTTCTTTTTTTATTGCCCTAATTAATTTCGGTAAAAATTTTGAAACATTATCTGCACCAAATCTTGATATTAGTGTGATTTTACCTTTTTCATTTTTAGGATTTATTCTGTTGCAAAGATCAATCAAATCATCAGCTTTTAAAGTAGGCCCACATTTAATTCCTATTGGATTTTCTATACCTCTACAAAATTCAACATGACCACCATCTAATTGTCTTGTTCTATCTCCAATCCAAACAAAGTGGGCAGATGTATCGTGGTTCTCTCCCGTTGTCGAATCTGTTCTTGTCATTGTTTCTTCAAAAGGTAATAATAATGCTTCATGTGAAGTCCAAAAATTAACGGTTTTTAATCTTCTGTTAAAATCTGAATTAATTCCACATGCATCCATGAAAGCCAATGCATTTGCAATATTATCCTCTAATTCTTTAAATCTTTTTAATTCAGGTGAGTTTTTGATAAAACCTAAATTCCAATTATGAACATTTTTTAGATCTGCAAAACCACCATGACAAAATGCTCTGATTAAGTTTAAAGTTGCAGCTGATTGTGAGTATGCCTTGAATAATCTTTTAGGATCTGGAACTCTAGCTTTTTCAGTAAATTCCATAGCATTTATGTTATCACCTAAATAACTTGGAAGCTCTACTCCATCTTTTATTTCTGTTGGTGCACTTCTGGGTTTTGAAAATTGTCCAGCTATTCTTCCAACTTTTACTACTGGTAATGAAGCTGAGTAAGTTAAAACTAGTGACATTTGTAACATTAGTTTAAAAGTGTCTCTTATATTATCTGGATTAAATTCTGCAAAACTTTCAGCACAATCTCCGCCCTGAAGTAAAAAAGCTTTTCCATCCACAACATCAGCTAACTGACTTTTAAGATGTCTTGTTTCTCCAGCAAATACTAATGGGGGAAATGTTCCTATCTTATCCAAAACTTTATCCAGTTCTTTTTTGTCTGGGTATTCTGGAATATGTTTTACAGGATATTTTCTCCAACTATTTTTTTTCCAACTTTTCATATTCAACCTAGGGGTGTTTTAACAGAGTTTAAACATTATTCAACAGTAACAGATTTAGCTAAATTTCTTGGCTTATCAATATCATAACCCTTTTTAAGAGCAGAATAATAAGCGAGCTTTTGAAGTGGAATAGTTAAAAGGAACGGAAGCAAATCATCATTGGTATTTTCGACTTCAATAGTCTCCCAAATATTTTCTGACACAACTTCATCTTTACTTTTATTTGTTATCAATAATACTTTTGCTCCTCTAGCAATAACTTCCTGCATGTTTGATATTGTTTTCTTATAATAATTATCTCTAGGTGCCAAAACAACGACTGGCATGCCCTCTTCTATTAAAGCTAAGGGTCCATGCTTCATTTCTCCCGCTGGATATCCTTCAGCATGAACATAAGAAAGCTCTTTGAGTTTTAATGCACCCTCTAAAGCTATTGGGTATGAATACCCTCTCCCTAAAAACATTGAACCTTTTGCTTCGTTAAATGTTGAAGATATTGCCTGGATATCATTATCATAAAGCAATGTTTTCTCTATTAAGTCAGGCAAAGCTTTTAAGTCTTTAATTTTTCCTTGATATTCTTTTTTTTCAATTTCATTTCTTAATGATCCAAGTTTTAAAGCTAAAATATACAAAACAAGTATTTGACCTAAAAATGCTTTTGTAGATGCAACTCCAATTTCTGGACCACAATGAATTGGCAACACAAAACTTGAGTCTCTTGCAATTGAGCTTTCAATTACATTAACAACAGCGCATGTTTTCATATTATTTTTATTACATAAATCTAAAGCAGCATAAGTATCTGCAGTTTCACCTGATTGTGAAACAAAAATATATAAAGTATCTTTTTTAAATCTATTTTTTCTATATCTAAATTCTGATGCTATATCTATGTTTACATCTAAAGTTGTAAGCTCCTCAAACCAATATTTAGCCATCAAACAAGAATGATATGCCGTTCCACATCCAATTAAAGTTATTGAATTAATTTCCTCAATTTTCCATGGAAAATTAAAAATATTTATCTCTTTATTTGCATTGTCTACGTATTCTTTTATTCCAGTTTTAATTGTTGTTGGTTGTTCTTCAATTTCTTTTGCCATAAAATGTTTAAAATCACCTTTGTCATAACTTGCTTCATCTGATGATAATTCTAATATTTTTTTATTAACTTTTTTTCCTTCTTCATTAAAAAAAAGAACTTGATCCTTTTTTACAACACAGAATTCACCATCATCAAGATAAGTAATCTTATTCGTCATAGATTTCAAAGCATAAGAGTCTGATCCTAGATAGTTTTCATTTGGACCATAGCCAACAGCTAGCGGTGATCCTCTTCTAGCACCAACTATTAAGTCTGGCATCTCTTTAAAAACAATTCCAAGAGCAAAGCTACCATGGAGTTGTTTTAATGTTTTTGTTATAGCTTCCTCGAGTTCTGAAGTTTTTAAATTTTCTGTAATTAAATGAACGATTACTTCGGTATCTGTCTGTGATTTAAATTTATGACCTTTGTTAACTAAATGTTTTTTTAATATTGTAGAGTTTTCAATAATTCCATTGTGAACTACTGATACATTATGAGAGGAATGAGGATGTGCATTTAAACTATTAGGAATTCCATGAGTAGCCCATCTTACATGCCCTATACCAATATTTCCTCTTAAGTTTTTTAAATCAAAATTATTTTCTAAGTTATCTACTCTTCCTTCAGATTTTATTTCATTGATTTCACCATCTGAAAGTGTAGCTATACCTGCTGAATCATATCCTCTGTATTCTAATTTTTTTAATGAATTAATTATATTTGCAGAAACAGGTTTGTTACTAGATATTCCAATAATTCCACACATAAATTATTTTTTCTTTCTTTTGTAATTCTTAACTTCCAATTGTGGTGACCTTGTTAGTGCCAAAGATTTTTTTCTAACATTCTTTGTTATTACTGATCCAGCTCCAACAATACTATCTTTATTTATAGTAACTGGGGCAACTAAGGAAGAGTTTGAACCTATAAATACTTTATCTTTAATATTGGTTTTATTCTTGTTTACTCCGTCATAATTGCAAGTAATTGTACCTGCTCCAATATTTACTGATTTTCCTATTTGAGCATCTCCTACATAAGATAAATGATTAACTTTAGATTTATTTCCTAAAGTACTTTTTTTAATCTCTACAAAATTACCTACTTTGGATCCTTCTTTTAAAATTGTATCAGGTCTTATTCTAGCATATGGACCAATCTCAACTTTATTTTCAATTTTACACGACTCTAAATGTGAAAAAGATTTTATAATTACATTATTCCCAATTTTAACCTTAGATCCAATAACAACATAAGGTTCTATAGTTACTTTCTTTCCAATCTTTGTATCTTCCGAAAAAAAAATAGTTTCAGGACCAATCATCTTAACTCCTGATTTTATAAATTTGTTTCTAAGTTTTTTTTGACTTGAGTCTTTCATTTTGATCTTATTTATAATAAGTATATTGTTTGATTAATTCACAATTTATTTCTTTAAAATACTTTAATAATGAAACAAAAATTTACAATTTTATTTGATTTAGACGGTACATTGATAGATACAGCTCCAGATTTGATACGGGCTCATAATCACGTAATGAAAAAATTTGGATACCCAACTAAAACTTTAGGAGAACTAAAAAATGCTGTTGGCAAAGGTGCTAAAGCTATGATGGCAAAAGCTAATGGCCAATGGAAGTGGTTTGATGAAAAAATTCAAAATGAAATGACTGATGAATTTCTATCTTATTATGGAAAAAATATTTTACATGAAAGTAAATTAATCAACGGTGTAAAGGAATTTTTAAATTGGTGTAAAAATGAAAATATTTCTATGGCAGTATGCACTAATAAAACTGAACACTTGGCGGTTGATCTTTTAAAAAAAATTGGGATTTATAATTATTTTGAATATGTTGCAGGATATAATACTTTTGAATATTGCAAACCAGACCCTAGGCATTTAACAACAACAATAGAAATTTTAGATGGTGATAAAAATAAATCAGTTATGATAGGTGACAGCGAAACAGATGCTAATGCTGCTAAGGCTGCTGAAATTCCAATAATATTACTAAAATATGGATATACAGAAAAAAGATCTGACGAAATTTATCATAATCACATAATAAAAGACTTTGTAGGTATTGAAAAAATAATATCTGAATATCTTTAATATTGATTAATTTATTTTAACTATTAAAACAAAATC
>CACJTS010000028.1 GCA_902596355.1 uncultured Pelagibacteraceae bacterium
TAAATATAATGTATTTTTTTATGATAAATTTTAATTTTGAATAGTAATAAATTATTTCTAGGACTAAAGAATTAATAATTTTATTTTTTTTTCTAATAAAATTATATTCTTTCAATATTTTTAAGGTTTTATTTTTACCTATCCCATCCAAAGGCCAGTTACAAATAATTTGATCTAAAGAAATAAATTTTGGAAAATTATTAAAACTTCTTAGTATTAAATCATAATCCATTGCATAAATTAACTTAGTATCAAAATTACCAAATTTAATGAAATAATCTTTTTTCATAAACAAACCCTGATGTGGTATTGATAATTTTGTTAATAAAGAAAATTTATTATTAAAAATATTGGAGACTTGAGTTTTACATTTTCCATGTATTAATACTTTACCTATTATTAATTGAGTGTTTTTATCATATGTAAATTTTTTTATATTCTTTAATACATATTGATTGTAAAAAGTATCACCAGAACCAATGAAATAAACGTATTTATTTTTAACTACTTTTAAAGCTTTGTTGAAGGCATCTGATATATTTTTGTCGTTGGAATTAATTATTTTAAATTTAATATTTGAAAATAAATTTGAAAAATGATGTAGATTATTATTCTTATCTTTATTAACAATTATAACTTCAGTTTCTTTTAGACATTTTTGGATTGCTATACTTTTTATAGTTTTAATAAGTTTGAAGTTGACAAATTTATTAGCTATAATTATTGAATAAGTCATCTAATCTCTATTTATGAATATTTTTCAAAGTTTAAGTGATAACATTTTAATAAACGTTATATATATTTTATATTCAATTTTAATCATCAAATATGTAATTATTTTATCTGAAAAACTAAAAATTATTGATTATCCAACAGAAAAAAGAAAAATTCATAAAAAAGCAACACCACTTGTAGGTTTTTTTTATTTTTTATTTTCTTTCTTTGTATTTTTAATTTTAAATTTAATAGGTGGGGATTTTTCAACTAAATTGATATTATCTGTAGGTTTCGGATTATTCTTAAATGGCTTAATAGGGTTGATTGATGATAAATCTTCAATTTCCCCTAATTCTAGGCTTTTATCAATTATTTTTATATTTCTTATCTCTATTTCTTTAAGTGAAAAATTTATAATAAATGATGTACAATCAATTTTTCTTCAAAACATAATTATATTAAACTCTCCATTTAATATAATATTCACTACTCTTTGTTATTTGCTTTTAATAAACAGTCTTAATTTATCTGATGGAATAAATGGTTTATCAATTTCTATTTCAATTATATGGTTAATTTTTATTTCATTCTATTCAGAATTATTTATTTTAAAAATGAATTCATTCTTAATAATAAATCTTTTGATTCTATTATATTTTAATATTAAGTCTAAAATATTTTTAGGTAGTGGTGGGGTAAATATTTTAGCAACATATATATGTTTTATAACAGTATATACTTACAACAACTCTGGAAATTTAAATTACGAATTTATTTTTTTATTTTTTATGATACCTGGAATCGACATGATGAGGGTTTTTTTGCTGAGGATACTTAAAGGTAAAAATCCTTTTTCCTCTGACCAAAATCATTTACATCATTACCTTATAAAAAATTTAAGCTTAAAACAAACTCTAACTATATATTGTTTACTAATTATAATTCCAGTTTTTGTTTTTTTAAATTTTAATAATTTAGTATTACATATGATTTTATTGAAAACTATAACTTACTTTTATTTAATAAAGAAATTTACTAATTAATGATTAATGAACGATTAATATTAAATTTTTATATAAAACATCAAATATATTTATTTTATTTAACACCTTTATTCTTTTTGATAGGAAGAGCATCTATAGACTTAGTTATAACATATATAGGTTTAAATTTTTTTATTTATAGAATTTTATTTGAAAGAGATTATTCTGTTTTAAGGAATAAAATTTTTCAGATAAGCCTATTTTTTTGCTGTGTTCTTATTTTAATATCTTTTTTTTCAACGAATTTTAGTGTTTCGATGTTTAAATCCGTTTCATATTTAAGATTTATTCTCTTTTTTGGAGCAACGACGTATTTAATTAAAAGTCATTATTTTAAATTAAATCACTTTTATTATGTAATAGGTGTTTGTTTAATTTTTATAAATATTGACATTTTCATTCAGTATTTGTTTGGATATGATTTATTTGGATATGAAAAAGTTAAAAGTAGCGTTAACTCATATCGGTATTCAGGTTTTTTTGGTGATGAATTTGTTGCGGGTAACTATATATTAAAATTTTTATTAATTTTCACAATTATTACAATTTTTAAGTCAAAAGAATTATATAAAAAATATATATCCGAATTTCTTATAATATTTTCAATTATTATCATATTGATTACAGGAGAAAGAATGGCTTTTATAAGTGTTCTATATTCATTTTTTTTTATTTTTATTTTTATAAGTAAGGTCAGATATTATTTATTAGTTATTGGAATTTTAATTATTACACTTGTTGCAGGTATAATTACTTTTGATAAGGGTGTAGGTGATAGAATTGCAAGTATTCCTCAACAGATTTTATTTAAAAAAAATGATCAATATTACAATCCACATTTAAACCTATTCAAGCAATCAATTGAAATTTATAAAAACCATAAAATTTTTGGCACTGGTATAAAAACTTTTAGAGAGGTTTGTAACTTAAATGAAAATTCTATTACATTAAATCACGATGGTTCGAAAATTAATTATTGCTCAAACCACCCACACAATTATTTTTTTGAATTTTTGTCAGAAACTGGATTGGTAGGGTTTTTAACTTTTCTATTGCTAGTTTTTTTATTACTATATTTTTCAGGTTTCAAAAGAGAGTATTTTTACAATCAAAAGTTATCCTTTTTATGTTTGTTAGTTTTTTTATTTCCAATAGCTACTACAGGAAGTTTTTTTACAAATATAAATGGATGCTATTTTTGGTTTATGATTTCTTTGATAAATATAAATTTAATTGAACAAAAAAGATAAGACAGAATATTTTGGATGAAAAGAGTAAATAAAATTGATCACTAAAAAATAGAAATAATTATTTTTTAATGAAATTTTAGGTTTAAATATAATTGCAAAATAAATTATTAAATATGGCAAGGCTAAAGAAGAAAGTCTAAAAATATTATTTCCTGTTACCTGTTCTCCACCAAGTATGGGCTGTCCGATCATTAACAATGGTATAATTAAGAAAAACGTTGATTTTGCAAAGTTAAAATTTTGTTTTTTGAATTTAAAAAAGATGAGTAAAAAAATTAACGGAATAAAACAAATAATTGGTTTCGATATAAAAATTATAGTTTGCAACAATCTATTAAAATTAAATTCTTTTATTAAACCAAGATAATGAAGATTACTAAATTCAGAATCTGTAAATTTATTTGCAACAAAACCTAAAAAAAATATTATTAAAAAAGAAGATGCAACAGTAAAAAAAATCTTAGATAAATTTTTTTTATAATTAAAAATGTTATACCCTATATGTCCAATTATAATTGCGATACCAGATAATCTAAAAAATAACGATAATTGAATTAATAAATATATCCATTTCGATTTCCACAAAAAGCTAAAAATAATTAAATAGCTAATTAATACAAAAAATAAATCAACTAACATTAAGGGTATAGAGACCACATATCTTGATAGATATGGACTAAAAATAACTATTGATAGTAAAATAATTGATGTTTCAAAACTTTGATTAATTTTATTTAAAATTTTTTTATGAATAATTGAAATTAATATTAAAACCAAAATAGTTAAAAATTTATAAATTAAAAAAATTTCAAAACCTAAAAATTTTGAAATTATTCCAATTAGATATGGTAGCAAAAATCTTTGATAATGATGATAAGGTATCTCTTTGCTATATATAAGATCTGGGGAGTTTATTGAAAAAAGATAATAACTTTTTGAGTCTAGTTGATTTAATAGCAAAGCTTGTTCATAAGAATAATGATTAGTTGTTAGTAATAAAAGTAAAATAAGTGTAAATGAAAAAAGATAATAATTATCTAATTTCAAAAATATATATTTCACGAAAATAATTTTTTTAATAAATTAATCTGTTTATTTGTCATTTCTGGATGAATTCCAAAGTAAAATCCATTTTTGTGAACAAATTCGCAGTTAGGTAAATTTTGTTTTTTAAAAATATTTTTATAAAAAGGTTGAAAAGTAATATTTCCTGCTATCATAGGCCGACACTCAACTTTATTTTTTAAAAATTTTTTTAAAAGCTTATTTTTGTAAGAATTTGTTTTGCAAATAACAGGAAAAGAAAATGGTGAAAAAAATTTTATTTTTTCAAAAGATAAATTTACAAGGTTGTTATTTTTTAAATAAGATTTATAAATTTTAAAAAAAATCCTATTTCTTTGAAGCAAATTTTTTTTTAATTTCTTTAATTGTTCTAGACCTATAAATGCATTTATTTCTGTTGGTCTCAAATTATAAGCTAAATTATAAAATGTATATTTAGAGTAAAACGTGTCTGTATTATATTTATTTTGTAAGTTTTTTTGGGTTCTTAAAGATAGTTGACGATCCCATCCATTAGATCTTACCATTTTTAACATTTCGTATTTTTTGAAATCATTTGTAATTACCATTCCACCTTCTATTGTAGACATGTGATGAGCAACAAAAAAAGAAAAACTAGACATTTCACCATAGGAACCTGTTAATTTATTATTTGTGTTAATAGTACCAAGTGCCTCAGCGTTATCCTCAATAAGAATAATTTTTTTTTTTTTACATATTTTTTTAATTTCTTGTAAATCACTACAAAATCCAAGTGCGTTTGTAACAAAAAGAGCTTTGCAATTTTTTAAATTATTAATTACACTTTCTTTGATGTTTAAATTTTCTTTATTTATATCTACTGGTATAGGTTTAAAGCCTAATTGAATAATCGGCATCACATTCGTGGCCCAAGTTAAAGATGAAAAAGCAATACTATCCCCAACTTTTATTTTTTTTAAATTTAGTAAAGTTTGCAATATAGCTAGATTTGAAGAACTACCACTGTTAAAAAAAACAGCGTATTTTGAATTATGAAATTTAGCAAATTTTTTTTCAAATTTTACACAATAATTATCCATACTTAATCTTTTTTTATTAAGAATAAATTTAGACAATTTCTTTTTTGTTTGCTTTTCATCAAAGAAAGCGTTTTGCATTAAAGGGACGTTATAATTCATAAAAATTTAAGTATTAATATATATATGTTGCAACTTATTCAAGATATTTGTAATTAAATTATTATGAAAATTGAAGTTTGTTTGTTATGCAAAAACGAATATCTGTCATTAAGTAAAATTTTTAAAAAATTAAAAAAAGAATTAAAAAAGATAAAAATAAAATTTTTTATTATGGATGGTGGATCAACAGATGGATCCATCGAATTTTATAAAAAAAAAAAAATCAAATTTTTTAAGCAGAAAAAAAAAGGAAGAGGAGCAGCAATTATTGAAGCATTTAATAGAACTAAAAGTGATGCGTTAATTTTTTTTTCACCAGATGGCAACGAAAATATCCTAGATGTAAAAAAAATTATTAAATATTTAAATGAGGATAATGACCTAGTTATAGGCTCTAGAATGATTAAAGGTGCAAGAAATGAGGAAGATGACAAGGTATTAAAATTTAGAAAATGGGCAAATAATATATTTAATTTTCTAGCAAATTTATTTTTTAATAATAGTAATTATGTATCTGACTCAATAAATGGATTTAGAGGATTAAGAAAAAATAAGTTTAAAAAGTTAAAATGTGACGAAAATTACTACGCAATTGAATATCAAATGACCATCAGATCAATGAAAATGAGATATAAAATTAAAGAATTTGCAACTTTTGAGAGCGATAGGATCGCTGGAATTTCACAAGCACCCTCAATTCCTACTGGATTGACTTTTATCAGAGCGTTATTGAAAGAAATAATAATAAATAAAAATTTTTAATTGTGATTAAAAATTTAAAAAAAGATTTAATTATTCTTTTTTCACTATTTGTAACAATTTTTTTTATTGCTTACATGAAGGATGTTTTTTCGTCTCCTTGGTGGATTAATTTGGACATGGATATAATAATCTCATCAAATTCAATATCTTTACTTAATAATAAGTCACAATCTTATTTTGATCATCCTGGTTTGACTACCATGTTATTTTTCTCAGGTTTTTTAA
>CACJTS010000029.1 GCA_902596355.1 uncultured Pelagibacteraceae bacterium
TATGTTTCTTAATATATTGTTTCCGGTTGTACTATATCTGTTATGGCCAATTGCATAATTTCCCTTAAGATTATTAAGCACTTTTTCTTTATTGAAATTATCACCAACTAAACCAAATCTTTTTTCAGAATAATATTTTTCTCCATCAAAAGTTACTATACCACAACCTTCTTGACCTCTGTGTTGAAGAGCATGAAGTCCAAGCGCTGTTAGAGCTGAAGCATCCTTTGCATTACTTATGCCAAAAACTCCACATTCTTCTTTTAATCTTGGATTATAATTCTGTAATTTTTTCTTTAGAATCTTGATATGTTTTTTCATTAGGAAATTCTTTTATCAGATAACTACTACCTTTTTCTAAATATGGAAAGACGTATGATTTGTCAAAATTTATTGGCCATTTATCATAATTATAAACGATATGAATACCTGAAAAAATACAAACAGATATAATGTAAGCTCTTATAAAGCCAAAAAAGAATCCAAATGTAGTATCTAAGCCACCGATTCCCGTATATCTGATTGCTTTACTGATTCCTTTATTAACTAATAAAACTAAAAAGATAACAACTACAAATATTATAATTCCCAAACCAACATCGAGCACATATTCATTATCAATTATGTCTTTTACATATGGTTTAATTTTTGGAAATAGAATTAATGTAATTATATATGCTAGTAACCATTTAGCCATTGAGAGAATACTTAAAATGAAACCCTTTTTATAACAATTTATCAAAGAAAGGATTGTTAAAATTAAATAAATTAAATCAATTATTGATATAACTTTATAAAAATCTTCTAAGATTTCTAACATTAAGATTATTTGCCAAATGGTTTAATAATTAAGATTAATGATGGAAGTAGAGTCAAGACCGATATCATAGCTAATAACATAGCAAGTCCTGTAAATACACCAAAATAAATTGTTGGGATAAACTTTGACAACACCAAAATTGAAAATCCAAAAACAATCGTAATTGAAGTGTTTAATATTGCAACTCCAACTGTTGAATGACAAGTCTTTAATGTCTTGTTGTAATCCTTTATTTTATGAAATTCTTCTTTAAATCTGTAAATATAGTGAATACTGTTGTCTACTGCAATCCCTATTGTAATTGCTGCAATAGTTATAGTCATCATATCTAAAGGTATTCCTAACAATCCAATAATTCCTAGTATAAAAAAAGCTGCAATAAAATTTGGAACAACGCCAATCAATGAAAGCTTAATATTTCTAAACAAGATTATAAACATTGAAAATATTCCAATCATAACCAATCCCAATGTTAATATTTGAGATTTAAATAGGCTTTGTAATAAATTATTAAATAATATTAATACACCTGCTAGTTTATAATCTTTTTCTTCTAAACCAAACTTATCTTTTAGATCAAAATTAATTTTATTTATTAAATCATTTCTTCTTAAATCTTCCTGTGAATCTATAATTCTTAAACTAATTCGAGCCTCATTATCTTTAATCGAAAGATAGGGATCAATGATTTCAGTTTTAATACTCTCTGGAATTTTAGAGTAAAGAACTCCCATTTCTAAAGTGCCTAAAGGCTTATTGTTATTTAATTGAGTAGCTACTTCAATAATTGATGAAAAAGATATAACTTTACCAATTTCTGGCAAGCTATCTAAGTAATTATGAATAGATGTAATTAGATTAATTTTATCTTTAGTAAACCAATATTTTTCATCATTAGCATCTTCTTCATCACCCCAATCCTCAAATTCATCATCCTCTTCAGATTTTTTTACCTTTTCTTTCTCAGGAAACTTTATAATAACTTCTAAAGGTGTGGTTCCACCTAGTTCTTCATCTATAAGCTTCATACCCTTATAAATTTCAGTATTCTTATCAAAGTAATTAATAAAACTATTTTCAACTTCTAGCTTACTTATTCCAATAATACTGAATATTATAACTATTCCACTTACTAAGAAGATTAAGTTTTTATTATTGAGAGAAATTAAACCAAGTAAATTTGTAATTTTAGATTTTTGTTCTTTCTTCACCGAAATATTATTTGTAGGTGCAAAGTTTAAAAGGGTAGGTAGTAGAGTAAATGTAATGAGAAATGATGTAATTAACCCAAAAGTCATCATCCAGCCAAAATCAATAATAGGTTTTATTTCACTAAAAATTAAAGATAAGAATGCGAAAATTGTTGTTAGAACAGTATAAAGAATTGGCCAAAACATTTTTGAAGTAGTTAGTGAAATAATTTCAAAATTATTTTTTGATGGAAAATCTTTTTTAAGTTGAAGAAATCTTGTACTCATATGAATATTCATTGCCATTGTTAAAATCAACATAAGTGCAATAAAATTTGATGAGATTACTGTAACTTTCCATCCAAGCAATCCAAGTAACCCCGTCATAATTATCACAGAAAAAATACAACTGCTTATAGGAACTATAATCCAAAGAAGATTTCTAAAAACAAACCATAAAGTAGCAATTATAAATAACAGAACTCCCATACCAAAAACAATTATATCGCTTTTGATAAAAGTCATCATATCATCAGCAATCATTGGTATTCCTCCAAGATAAATTTTTCCAATATCCCCATAACTTTGAATAACCTGTCTAATTTCTAAAATATTCTGATGATTTTGTTTTTTGATTTGATCTTTAATTAGTTCAACTTCTTCTTTTGATTTATTTTCTATATCTTCTAATTTTTGAGAAGGTTTAATGTTTACAATAATCCCGCTAGTTTTACCGTCTTCACTAATGACAAAATTTCTAAAAACAGGACTATTTAAAATCTCTTTAAAACCTCGATTTCTATCAACATCTTCATCTTTTAAGGTTTTGAAGTTTTTTAGTCTTTCTTGAAGAGGAGCATCTGAATTATTTAAAAGTGGAATATCTAATAATGTAATTACATTATGGACCCAATCAAGACTTTGGATTTTATATTTTAAACTTAATAAATTGTTAATAGAAGAGTCAGTTACCATTCCCTCATTAGGTGCATAGGTAAGAATTAAAAATTCTTTAGATTCATATCTCTCAGAAACTTCTTTTAAATATGCTAAATCTGGATCTCCTTCTATCAGGAGAGTTTCTGATGAAGCATCTAGTCTAAAATTTTTTGAATAATAACCAAAACTTAAAATAGCAATAATTAACAATGCAAATATAGCTTTAGGATTTTTAAGGATAACGTTTTGATAAAAATGAGCTATCATTCAAGCTCTTTATATTGGAAATTAACTTAATTGAGTATCCTTAAATTTTGTAAATCTCTCCTCAAATTCAAGAGTTACTTTACCAATAGGGCCGTGTCTTTGTTTTCCAATTATAATTTCGGCTAAATGTGCAACTTCATTCATTTTTGCTTGCCATTCAGCGTGTTCAACTGTCGCTTCTCTTGGCTCTTTTCTCTGCAAATAATATCCTTCTCTGTAAACAAACATTACAACATCTGCATCTTGCTCAATGGAACCAGACTCTCTTAGGTCTGCTAATTGAGGTTTATGATCATCTCTTTGCTCGACTTGTCTAGACAATTGTGAAAGAGCTACCACAGGAACAGAAAGTTCTTTCGCTATAGCTTTAAGCCCTTGAGTAATTTGCGAGATTTCTTGCACTCTTCCATCTTTATTAAAAGTAGTTCCTCTCATTAATTGAATGTAATCAACTACAATCATATCTAGACCACTTCGTCTTTTAATTCTTCTTGCTCTATTGCTCATAGCAGCAATACTTATTGCAGGTGTCTCATCTATAAATAAAGGTAGGTCTGCAATATCCTTAGAGGTTTCTAAGAATTTATCAAATTGTTCATCGGTAATTCTTCCTTGTCTTATATCATTTGAGCTAATTCTTGCTTGTTCAGAAATAATTCTTGTAGACAATTGTTCAGAGGACATTTCTAGCGAAAAAAAAGCAATAGAGGACTTTTTACCACTATCTTGTAAATTTTTTGCAGCATTAAAGGCGATATTAGTTGCTAAAGATGTTTTACCCATAGATGGACGTCCTGCAATAATAATTAAATCAGATTGGTGTAAACCACCAAGTTTATAATCTAAATCTCGAAGTCCAGTAGGAACACCTACTATGCCTCCTTCATTTTTATAAGCTGCTGAAGCCATATCAATAGTCTGTTTCATTGCTTCATCAAATTTGATTATGTTAGAATTAAACGAACCTTTTTCTGCTAAATCAAATAATGATTTTTCAGTTTTCTCAATAATATTTTGTCCATTTGTATCAAGGTCGTTTACTTTAACGTCATCAACAGTTTGTTCAGAAATTTTAATTAATTCTCTTCGAACAAACATATCATAAATAATTTTGGAATATTCTATTGTTTGCCTAACTGACGTAGAAAATTTGGTTATCTTTACTAGGTATTCAGGAACATTTAAATCATCTTTTTCATCTTCAAAATAATTTTTTAGGGTAATTGGATTTGCTAAAAGTCCTTTGTAAATTAAACTTGAAATAGACTCAAAAATTTTTTGATGCATAGGATCATAAAAATTAGAAGCCTCAATGATAGTACTTATTTCATCAAACATTTCGTTACTTACAAGAATAGATCCTATTACAGCTTGTTCCGCTTCAATATTATTTGGCAATTCTTTAAATTGATCTTTGACTATACTTAAATTATTTTCCATCAGAATAAACTTACACCAAAAAAGGTTAAATCAAATTTTAAATTGGTGCTGGGGAAAAGAATGTATAATTATTGGATAGTATCAGCCGAAG
>CACJTS010000030.1 GCA_902596355.1 uncultured Pelagibacteraceae bacterium
GGCGGCTGGTGCGGGTGTAATGTTTCTCTGTGCATAAATTTGTAGAACAAATGCAAAACCACCAGATAATATCCCAGCGTATAAGATTGAATAAATTTCCTTTAAAATATTATTTAAAATAAATTCTTCATAAATAATTCCAATTATAAATGAAAAAATAGCCACAATTAAAGTCTGTGCTGCTCCCAAAGTAAGTGGAAGATTGTATTTAGTTATAATGATTCCAGTAAAAATAATATGAGTGCTCCAAAATAAGGCTCCAAGAACAACTAAAGTATCTCCTAATCTTACTGTTGCATCATGAAAATTTGTTAATAAATACCCTCCAATTAAACATAGAACTACAGAAGGCCATACACTCCAATGCATTGATTTTTTACCAAACAAAAAAATGATAATCGGTACCATTGGCACATAAAAAATTGTAAAGAAAGCAGCATTTGCAACATCTGTATAAAGCAAAGCAACTTGTTGAAGTGCTGAGCCTAAGAATAAAGAAATTCCAATTAATAATGAATAAATTATGAAAGTTTTTTTATCTAATTTAAATTCTGATTTAAAATTTTTTAATTCAAATAAAATCATAAGTGGAATTATGGCTAAAAAACCAACAAAAAACCTCACAGCATTAAATGTAAAAGGGCCTATATTATCCATACCCGTATCTTGGGCAACAAAAGTTGTTCCCCAAATTAAAGTGCACAACAAGGCACTTAATAATGATATGGATTTACTCATTTTTAATTAGACAGCCAGTTTATAAGCAAAATTTTTGCCTAAATTTTCTTTTAGATCATTATTAAACCTAGCTGCTTCAGCACCATCAATAATTCTGTGGTCATAAGATAAAGAAATTGGCAGCATAGTCCTAGTTTGAAACTTCCCATTCATAAAAATTTGTTTTTTTTCTGATCTTCCTACTCCTAATATAGCAACTTCAGGATAATTAATTATAGGAGTAAAAAATGAGCCTCCTATACCACCTAAACTCGTAATCGTCATCGAGCCGCCAAACAATTCTTTTTTATCAATTTTTAAATTTCTACAAAGTTCACTTACCTCTTTTAATTCTTTACTTATCAGAGAAATTTTTTTGTTATTAGCATTTCTTATTTTTGGAACCATTAATCCATTTGGTGTATCAACTGCTATTCCTATATGGTAATATTTTTTTAAGGTCATTTTTCCAGTCTCAATTTCGTCAATAGAGGAATTAAAACTAGGAAATTTCTTTAGAGATGCAACTAAAGCTTTTATTATAAATGCTAAAGGTGTAATTTTAATTTTTTCTCCAGTATATATATCTGTTAAAGAACTTCTAAAACTTTCCATCTCCGTTATATCAGCTTCATCATGATTTGTAACATGAGGAATTGTTGTCCATGAATTTATAAGATATTTTGATGATAATTTTTTAACTCTTGGTATATCTTTAATTTCTATTTCACCAAAATCAGAATGTACAAATTCGTTTTTGATCTTATCTGTTTTACTATCTTTTGTTACAAAATCTTTTTGTGAATTAATGGAGACAAATTTTTTAATGTCATCTTCAACAACTCTGCCATCTTTCTGACTTCCAACTATTTGATTAATATTTACACTAAGTTCTCTAGCAAATTTTCTGGCTTTCGGACTTGCAGATGTAATATCTGAAATATTATTTTTAGAAAAAGTTTTTTTTTGAATTTCAGGTTTTGTTACCTCAATTTTTTTTAACTCATTTTCAATTTTTGGTTTTTCTTTAACCTCTTCCTTTTTAACTTCCGAGGTACTTTCTATAGTTAAAATTAAGTCACCCTCGGAAACTTTATCTCCTACCTTTATTTTTAAATTTTTAATTTTACCCTCTAAATTTGATGGTATTTCTACGCTAGATTTATCACTTTCAATTGTTATTAGGGCATCGTTTTTTTTAATTGATTGACCTTCAGTAACTAATACCTCAATAACCTCAACATCTTTAAAATCTCCAATATTAGGTACTTTAATTTCGGTTTGTGACATTATAATTTTGTTGGCATTGGTTTGTTGGTGTCAATATTATACTTCTTCATTGCATCTTTTGCATGTTTGGAAGTAATAAGCTGTTCTTTTGCTAAAATACTTAAACCGTAAGCAACCAAATGTTCTCTATCTACCTCAAAAAATTTTCTTAAATTTTTTCTTGTATCACTTCTTCCAAAACCATCTGCTCCTAATGAATAAAAGCTTTTATTAGTATAAGGTCTGATTTGATCTGAATTCATTCTCATATAATCAGATGCAGCCATTATTGGGCCCTCATTTTTGCCTAAGCATTGTTCAACATAAGATTTTTTAGGTTCTTTCTCGGGATTCAGCAAGTTATACCTTTCTACTTCCATTCCATCTTTTCGTAATTCATTAAAACTTGTTACACTCCATATATCGCTATCAATTTGATAATCATTTTGTAAAATCTCCGCTGCTGAAATCATTTCTCTTAAGATTGTACCTGATCCTAAAAGTTGAATTTTAGTTTTTTTGTGTTTATTAAATTCTTTTATTTTATACATGCCCTTTAAAATACCTTCTTCACAATTCTTATCTTTAGGCATTTCTGGATGAGAATAGTTTTCATTCATTGTTGTAATATAATAAAAAACATTCTCATTTTTCTCATGCATTCTTCTTAAGCCTTCTCGAAAAATCACAGCTAATTCGTAATGGAATGTAGGATCGTAAGTAACACAATTTGGAATAGTCGATGCAATCAAATGACTATGCCCATCCTGGTGTTGTAAGCCTTCTCCAGCTAATGTTGTTCTTCCAGCTGTTGCACCTACTAAAAATCCTCTTGCCTGACTATCTCCAGCCGCCCAGGCTAGATCTCCTACTCTTTGAAATCCAAACATTGAATAAAAGATATAAATAGGAATCATTTCGATATCATGATTAGTATATGCGGTTGCAGCAGCAATCCATGAAGACATTGCACCAGCTTCATTGATTCCTTCCTCTAAAACTTGACCACTTTTATCTTCTCTATAAGAGCTTAATTGAGCTGCATCCTCAGGTTCATACTTTTGTCCTTCATGAGCATAAATACCAATTTTTTGAAAAAATCCTTCCATACCAAACGTTCTTGCTTCGTCAGGAATAATAGGAACCAGTCTAGGAGATATATTTTTATCCCGTAATAAATTCGTCAACATTCTTACTAAGGCCATAGTAGTAGACATTTCTTTTTCTCCAGTTGATACTTTCATAAAATCAAAAATATCTTTTGAGGGTGCTTTGATTGGTTTAGCGAAAGTTGAACGTTCGGGTAAATATCCACCTAATTTAATTCTTCTTTCTTTTATGTATTTTATTTCTGGAGATTTTTCGTCAGGCCTAAAGTATTCAATATTTCTCACCTGCTCATCTGTTAAGGGAACATCAAATCGATCTCTATAATAGATTAAATCATCAACATCTAATTTTTTAGTTTGATGAGTAGTATTTACACTTTCTCCTGATTTTCCCATTCCATAACCTTTAATAGTTTTTGCAATTATCACTGTTGGACTTCCCTGATGTTTGGTCGCTTTATCGTATGCAGCAAAAACTTTGTGGGGATCATGACCACCTCTATTAAGTCTCCAAATATCTGTATCTGACATGCTTGAAACTAATTCTAATGCTTCAGGAGATTTCCCAAAAAACTTTTCTCTTACATAAGCACCATCTCTTGCTTTCATTGCTTGGTACTCACCATCTACCGTCTCATTCATAATTTTTATTAAGTGACCAGTTTTATCATTAGCAAGCAATGAATCCCAATATGAACCCCAAATAACTTTAATTACATTCCAGCCAGATCCTCTGAAACTTCCCTCAAGCTCTTGAATAATTTTTCCATTACCTCTTACTGGACCATCTAATCTTTGAAGATTACAATTAATTACAAATATTAAATTATCTAAATTTTCTCTTGCAGCTAATCCAATAGCTCCCATCGACTCAGGTTCATCCATCTCCCCATCGCCTAAAAAAGCCCAGACCTTTCTTCCTTCATCTTTAATCAAACCTCTATTGATTAAATATTTCATGTATCTAGCTTGATATATGGCAAGCATAGGGCCTAACCCCATGGATACAGTAGGGAACTGCCAAAAATTTGGCATTAACCATGGATGTGGATATGACGATAGACCTCCTGGTTTTACCTCCTGTCTGAAACTATCTAATTGTTTTTCATTTAATCTACCTTCTAAGAAAGCTCTTGCATACATTCCTGGAGCACTATGTCCTTGAAAATAAATTAAATCTCCACCAAATTTATTATTTTTTGCTCTCCAAAAATGATTCATCCCAACATCATATAATGTTGCAGCAGATGCAAATGTACCAATGTGTCCACCAAGCTCAGGATATTTTTTATTTGCTCTAACTACCATTGCTGCTGCATTCCATCTAATTAACGATCTAATTCTTCTTTCAATATTTTGATCACCACCAGACTTTACTTCGGCCTCAGGAGGTATTGTATTAATGTATGGTGTATTTTGAGTATAAGGAATATTCGCTCCTTCGCGATAAGCTTTGTTAATTAGTTCTTTAATTAAAAAATGAGCTCTTTGATTTCCATCTTTCGAAATAACTGCAGATAAAGATTCCAACCAATCCTGAGTTTCAAGTGGATCAATATCAGCCCCATTAACTACTTGAATTGTAGATTGTTTTTTTTCAATTATAGGTTCAGATATAATTTTTTTTTCCTCTTT
>CACJTS010000031.1 GCA_902596355.1 uncultured Pelagibacteraceae bacterium
AAAAATTTATATCAAAAAAAAATAAAATGAAAATTGTATATATTGGAAGAATTTCAAGAGAAAAAAACTTAGAATTACTTTTTAAGTTAATCAAATCTTCAAGCAATTTAAGCTTATCAATTTATGGAAAAGATGAGGAAAAATTAGAATCAAATTTCAACAGCTCACTTAAAAACAAAATTAAATTTAAAGGTAGTATACTTAATAAAAAAATAAGATTTGAAATAAAAAAGTATGACTTATTAATTCTTCCATCAAAATTTGAACCGTGGGGACTAGTAATTGAGGAAGCAATATACAATGGGATTCCAGTGATAAGTTCAGATAAAGTTGGTTGTTATCAAGACTTAATTTCTAATTCAAAAGTTGGATTCGTATTTAAAAATAATTCTCTAGCATCACTACAAAAATGTATAAAAAAAATTCAAAATTCTAAAAATTTAAAAATAATTAATAAGAATCTATCTTGTCTTAATTATAATTCTTTAAAAAAAAAACATATTAAAATTTATGAGAATATAATGTGTAAATGAAAAAAATTATTTGTATATCTTATTCTTTTGAAAAAGGTGGGGCCGCTAAAGCTGCTAATAATATATACGATTGTATAATAAAAAAAAAATTTCAATTAGAGAGATATAGTTATAAAAATGTTTTAAACAATAATTTTTTTTCATTAATAAAAATATTATTTTATAATCTTTTTTTTAAAGCTATTTTTATAAGTAATAAAAAAATCTCTTTTAATTTATTTAATATTAATAATTTAAATCGAATATGTGAAAATTATGATGTTGTTCACTTAAATTGGATAGGAAATGAATTTTTATCTTTACAAGAAATTATCAAAATTAATAAAAAACTTATTTGGACAGTGCATGATGATTGGCTAAAAAATGTAATAACTCATGTAGGTAATGAGGATAACAATAATTATTTTCCAATATCTTATTTTAAAAAAAAAATTAAAAATTATAAAAGTATATTATTTAAAAAAAAAATTACATTTATTGCTCCATCAAATTATATTTTAAAAAATTTAAGAAAAAAAACAAAAAATAAAATTTATTTAATCAGGCATCCAATAAATGAGAAAATATTTAATTTTAAAAATAAAAAAAAATCAAAAATAATAACTTTTAACATCGGTGGATCCAATGTCTTTAATGATCAAAATAAAGGTTTTAATCATATTGATAAAATATTGAATTTATCAAAAAAGCATTTAAGCACAGATTATAAGTTTATTTTTTTTGGGTCCAAAAATTATGATAATAAATATAAAAAAAATAAAAAAATTTACTTTAAAAATTATTTACCATCAAAAAAGATTGCCAAAATTTTTTCTAAATCAGATTATACATTTGTTTTATCTAAAATTGAATCATTTAGTCTGATTACAGCAGAGTCACTTATGTGTGGCTGTCCTGTAGTTTGTTTTGATGATAATGCTGCATCAGAACTTATAATACATAAAAAAAATGGTTTTTTATTAAAAAGAAATGATAAAGATTCAGTTAAAAATTTTTTACTATGGTCAAAAAAAAACAAAAATTTTTTTAATAGGAAAAAAATAGCAGCTGATGCAAATATAAATTTTTCTTACAAATCAATTTCAAAAAAATATGAAAAAATTTATGATAAATCATAGAAAGATTTCTATTATAACTGTAACTAAAAACTCTCAAAAAACCATTGAGACAACAATAAAATCATTTATTAAACAAGATTACAAAAATAAAGAACTTATTCTTATTGATGGTAAATCTTCAGACAAAACAATATCGATAATAAGTAAATACAAAAAAAAAATATCAAAATTTATAACTGAAAAAGACAAGGGTATTTACGATGCTTTAAATAAAGGATTTAAAAGTTCTAAAGGTGACATAATTGGTATTTTGCACTCGGATGATAAATATAATAATCAAAAAGTACTAAGTAAAATTATGAGAGTATTTAATGAAAAAAATGTGTCTTTAATTCATACAAATGTAGATATAAAATATAAAAAATTTAAAAGAATATTTGTTTCAAAAAAACAATTCAGTAATGAAGACTTCTCAAAAGGCTTAATGCCTCCACACACTGGAATTTTTTTTAAAAGAAAAATTTTAGATCAAATTGGTTATTTTAATTTGAAATTTAAGTACGCTGCTGATTTAGATTTTATAATAAGGTGTTTCAAAAATAAAAAAATTAAAAAAAAATTCTATAATATCAAATCAGTTAACATGTTAAGTGGTGGTAAATCGACCAAAAGCTTTGTTAATATCATAGAACAAAATATAGAATGGTTAAAAATTTTAAATAAGAATAAAATAAAGTATAATATAATTACTTTTTTATTTTATAAATTTATTAATAGATTATCACAAATAATATGAAATATTTAATAACAGGAGTAGCAGGTTTTATTGGTTATCATTTAGCGAATAATCTTTCAAAAAAAAATCTAGTTTATGGAATAGATAATCTTAATGGCTATTATTCTAAAAAAATAAAAATTGAGAGACTTAAAGAATTAAAAAAAAATAAAAATTTCAAATTTTCTAAAATAAATCTCTCTAATTGGAAAAAATTAAAAAATTTTTTAAAAAATAAAAAATTTGATGCAATTATTCATCTTGCTGCCCAACCAGGTGTCCAATACTCTCTTAAAAATAGAAGAAGCTACTTCGACAACAACATAAAAGCTCAATTTAATTTACTTGAAATTATTGCAAAATTTGATGCAACAAAAAAATTTATTTATGGAAGCTCCTCATCTGTTTATGGAGAAAAATCAAACAAAAATGAGACATTTAATATCGAAAAACAAGAATCTTTCTATGCTACATCAAAAAAAATGTGTGAGGTAATGACCAAAAATTATTCAAATTTGTACAAATTTAAATCCACTGCACTAAGATTTTTTACAGTTTATGGGCCTTATGGAAGACCAGATATGTCTCCATTAATTTTTTTAAAATCAATCTATAATAATAAAAAGATAAACTTATACAACAACGGATCATCTCTAAGAAGTTATACATATATTGATGATGTGGTGAATTTTATAATTAAGTCAATTAATAATAATTTGTTTCTAAGAGATAAAAAAAACTACCATAAAATATATAACGTGGGAAATAATAAAAATCTAAGTACAATTAATTTTGTAAAATTAATTGAAAGAAATTTAAACAAAACTTCCAAAATTATTAAACTTAAAAATAGAAAAGCAGATATTAAAAATACAAAAGCAAATATTGATTTAGCTATTAAGGAGCTAAAAATAAAACCCAAGATTAGTGCAAAACTTGGTGTGAAAAAAATGTGTGATTGGTTTATAAGCTCATCAAGTAATTTTAAATAATTTTTTTGATAAAACAAAATTAGCAATTTTTAAATCGTTTATATTATGGATGTCTAAATAATCAAAATCATGTTTATAAAAAATAGGTTTATTTTTTTTTCCAATTCTTTTTCCTTTCATAATTACCGATGGTCTTGTAGCACAAGCTAACCCGGTATCTTCTCGAAAATATTTATTTTTTAATTGTCTTGGAATTCCATATTTTTCTTTAGTGATTCTAAAAGTTTTTTCTTTTTTTTCTTCCCAAATATTCTTATAAAATTTTTTGGCCATGAAAGCTGTCTCAATTTTTTTGTTTTTTTTTAACGTTTGTATACATTTGTCTATCATCCATAACTTTCTTAAAGGTTCTGTAATTTGAAGATAAACAATTATTGACGGATTTACTTTTTTAAATTTTTTCATATACATTAAACAATGTTTTAGAGCAATTTCAGTTGTTGCTTTATCGTTAGACATTTTTTTTGGTCTTAAAAATGGTGCTTGGACTCCATTTTTTATAGCTAATTTTTGAATTATATTAGAGTCAGTTGAAACTACAATATCATCAATTAATTTACTTTTTTTTGCTAATTTTATTGTATGTAAAATTAAAGGTAACCCATTCAATTTTTTTATATTTTTATCTTTTAGACCCTTTGAATTTTTTCTTGCTAAAATGATTGCCATTACCGTCATGATATTTTTAATTATTTCTTAAACTATCTGATTGTTTATCAACAATATTAAAGCTATATTTACCAGATATTAGATCACCAGATTTCATATTTACAAAACTTGTGATTGTGCCTAATCCAAACAAAGATTTTAAAATTGGTTTTTTAAATTTTCTGTTTTTTAAATTTTTTGAAATCGGAATATATTCATTTAATTCTTTATTATATTTCCAATTTACTGAATAATCCTCAATTACTGGTATAAGAGTATCACAACCTTCTTGAATGAATTTATTTAAATTTTTATTTATAATAGTATTGTTTAATGATTTAT
>CACJTS010000032.1 GCA_902596355.1 uncultured Pelagibacteraceae bacterium
AAAGTTCCTTTAGGCACTAAATCATTTGTGTAAGCTTCTTGGTTTGGTAACCAAATGTCAGGGTGTACATCAATTTCACCTTTTCCTCTATCAATCGCAGCATAAATTGCAGTATTGTTTCCTGGAACAAGCTCAGCTTCTCCACCCATTTTGTCTGTAACAACTGCAGCTAATAAATTTGCAATAGCTGTTGCACCTGTCCAACCCGGATCTCCAATTTTAACTTTTTCTGCTTGTGCAGTAAAAATTGCTAAAATAGAGATTAATCCAGCTACAAGTGTAGTTTTAATTATTCGCATATTATCTCCTTTTAAATTTAAAAATTAAGCTTAACGCGAATTGAGATAATGAGTCAAAGAAAATTGATGTCTATATATTGTGGTATATATTAGAATTATTATAAAGAATTAATCTGGATTTGAAGTGAGAGTTTTTATCTCTAAAATATTTTCGTTAGGATCTTTTACAAAAAAGGTCTCCTGCTCATACTTGGTTCCTTTAAATCTCAAATAAGGTTCATCGTAATATTTAGTTCCGCTATCTTTTAATCTTTGTTTAAGGGCATCAAAATCTTTTCTAGACAAGTGAACTCCAAAATGTGGAACTGAAACATTCCCCATATCTACATCGTGCCTTTCGCTATCTAATTTATGTTCACTTTTATGTAGGGTTAGTTCATTCCCCCAAAAATCAACGTCTGCCCATTCTTGAGCAGAATTATCTAATCTACATCCTAAAGTTTCGCTGTAAAATTTTTTTGCTACTTCTAAATCTCCACAAGGTATAGCTAAATGAAAACAATTAGTGTTTTTGTACATAATAAGACCTTTAATATATCAAATTAGTCATTATATAAAGCCTGTTTTTAAAACGAAAATCAAAATAAATTCATAATGAGCGATTTTTTACAATCAATAATTGATAGAGATCCTGCGGCAAAAACTAAACTAAGTTTAATATTAACTTACCCGGGTGTTAAAGCCGTGTTCTTTCACAGATTAGCTAATTTTTTTAGTACAGCAAAATTTCATTTGATTGCAAGAATCATTTCTCAATTTTCAAGATTCTTAACTGGGATTGAAATTCATCCAAATGCAAAAATTGGAAAAAATTTATTTATCGATCATGGAATGGGAGTTGTGATTGGAGAAACTTCTGAGATTGGCGATAATGTAACTATATACCATATGGTAACATTGGGTGGAATTGCACCTAGTATAAATTCAAATGATCAACGTAATATGAAAAGACATCCTACTATAAAAGAAGATGTTGTAATTGGATCAGGAGCTCAAGTATTAGGTCCAGTCATAGTTGGCAAAGGTGCAAGAATTGGAGCAAACGCAGTAATAACCAAAGATGTTCCAGAAAATGCTGTGATGGTTGGAATTCCTGCAAGAAGTGTTGGTGTTGCTGATAGTGAATTTAAACCTTATGGTATTACACCTGATAGTGATAAAAAATCAGATAATGAATAGTACTCAAAACGATTTTATTTCAGGAATAGGAAACACTCCACTAATCAAACTTAGAGCTGCCTCTGAAATTACAGGATGTAATATTTATGGAAAAGCAGAGTTTTTAAATCCAGGTGGATCAGTTAAAGATAGAGCGGCACTTGCATTAATAAAAGATGCTCAAGAAAAAAAATTAATTGCTAAAGGTGGAACAGTTGTTGAAGGAACAGCTGGTAACACTGGGATTGGTTTAGGTCTATTAGGAAATTCTTTGGGCTACAAAACAATCATAGTAATGAATGACAATCAAACTCAAGAGAAAAAAGATTTACTTAGAAATCTTGGAGCCGAATTAAGATTGGTTCCATCTAAGCCTTATAAAGATGATAATAATTTTGTTAAAGTAGCAGCGAGACTTGCAGATGAGTTAAGACCATCAAATAATAACGGTGTTATTTGGGCTAACCAGTTTGATAATACTGCAAATGCCAAAGGTCACTATGAAGGTACTGGCCAAGAAATTTGGGAACAAACTGAAGGTAAAGTAGATGGTTTTGTTTGTTCTTCAGGAACAGGAGGAACTATTTCAGGTGTAAGTAATGCTCTTAAAGAAAAGAACAAAGATATTAAAATTTATTTATCTGACCCAAAAGGGTCGGCTCTTTATAATTATATAAAGAATGGTGAACTAAAATCTGAAGGTGGGTCAATTACTGAAGGAATTGGGTCAAGCAGAGTAACAGCTAACTTTGGTGAAGCTAAAATTGATGATGCATATTCAATTGATGATCACGAGGCGTTACCTATACTTTATGATTTAATTCAAAATGAAGGTCTAAGTTTAGGTACTAGTTGCGGAATAAATATAGCAGGAGCAATAAGAATGGGTAAAGAATTAGGTCCAGGCAAAACTATAGTAACAATCCTATGTGATAGAAGTGATAAATACGCAACTAAAATGTTTAATAAAAAGTTCTTAGAAGAAAAAGGTCTACCAGTACCTAATTGGTTTTAGATATAAATTTTATCTGCTAATCCGAAACAAAGTATTGCACTTAACAAAGTTAAAATACCAGGTGCAATAATCCCTTCATTAGATGTTTGTGGTGTATGACCTAGTTTGTTAATTTTAATTGTATAAATTCCCACACAAAAAGCTGAAAGGTTTTGTAAGAAAACTAAATTAAAAAATGCCCATGTTCCTTGAAGCCCATCAGGTCTTATAAACCCTACCCAAATAGCCATTACCACAGCTCCAATAAATAATGATCCAAAAAATCTTGTCATTCCAGCGCCAGTATCATCGATACCAAATTTATCTAAAAATTTCTTTGTAGAAAAAACTGTTTGATAAGCGTATGCAGCAAAAATTATAAAATGAACTAAGAATACAATTAAATAAAATATTCCATTGAATTTTTCGATCATCTTAAAACGTTATCAAAAATTTAAGTTGAATTAAATGCCTAAAAAATGCATTTCTAGCTCATAAAAAATGCATATCTGTCGCGCAGTATGAACACGAGAATTGTATATAATAAATTAATAAAATCTGGCCCTATAGTTAAAATATAACAATAGGAGTTAAATGAAAAAAATAATTCTAACATTAATTTTTACATTAATGTCATCAATATCATTTGCAGATGGTCATAGTGGAAAAATAGATCTTAAAGGATTTTTCGTTGGGGATGCTAAAGTAATTGTTGATGATAAAGGTAATCCAATGACTTTTGCTTATGATGGTTTGGTAGGTATGATGGCAGTAGGTGGTACTACATTTGGAGATAATTCGTCTCATTATTGTGTTGGTGCAGGATCAATTCCTGGGAAAGGATATGAGATGGGTCATTGTATTATAAAATTTATTAATGGCGATACTGCAATAACCTATTATGAGATTAAATTAGGTTACTCTATGGAAGGTACATTTAAATGTATAAGTGGAACTGGTAGATACGAGGGTATCGAATGTAGCGGAACTACTGGCTATACCCAAATTAAAACAGCTCAAGAAGGTAAAATTCATTCAACAAATTATTTACAAGGAAAATATACTTTTAAAAAATAAAGGATTAATATGAAAAAAATACTTTTTTATTTACTGATTTTGTTCAGTCCAGCTATTTGTTTTGCTGATGGACATTTAACTGAAGATCAAAAAAAGAAAACAATTGAATGTGCGGGAATTTACTATGCAAATAGTATGATTCCGCAGGCCGAGCTTGAATTAGATAAAATTGTACATTCTTTCGCTGCTAAGAAATTTTTAAGCTCTTACTTAGTAAAAGAAGGAGTAAATGAAGACAATCTTAATAAGGAGCTAATAAAAATTGTTGATGTACGGTATGGAAAACCATACGAGGAAAATACTACAAAAGAATGTGATAATTTTATCTATAAATTAATCCCTAATTCAAAAAGTGAGATTGATAAACTGGTTAAATCAGGGATATACTAAAAATAAAAATAAGGGGGAAATATGTATGTAAAAATCGAACAGAAGCTTTCAAAGGGTTTCAGCTCTTGGAAGACAATGATGCTTGCCAATGGTGATAAAATAAAAAAATATGGAATGACAATCGCCTTTGCAGGAGCAGAAAAAGAGGATGATAACTCTATGACTGTATTAGTTCATTTTGAATCACCAGAAGGCCTAAAAGGTTTTGGCGGAGATCAAGAACTAACTCAAGCAAGAATAGACTGTGGAGTTAT
>CACJTS010000033.1 GCA_902596355.1 uncultured Pelagibacteraceae bacterium
ATCCATAACATCTAATTCAGTTCTTTTGTTAAAATCAACATCATAAGTACCAAAATAGTAAAAGTTTTCAGCCTCATCAGGATTAAAGAATTTTTGCTGAGTTCTTCCTGTTAATACCTCAGTGTGCATACCCATTGATTGGGCTTTTGATTTTTTCGAAACAGTTTTTAGATTTGCCATACTTTAACCTCCCCATCAAATGGATCATATGTATCAATTTCTTGTGGTAATACTGATCTAATTGCAATTTCTTCAGATCCCATTGCAACTAAATCGTCTGATTCATAGAGGACTAATGGTTTAGCAGCCATTGTATCTTTCGCCATACCTAATGAGTCTTTTGTTGCAACAAAATAAGTAAACACACCATCAAGTCCTAATAAAGAGTCTTTCATTCCTTCTTCAAGTGTTGCACCTTCTCTCATTTTTTGGGCTATATAAACAGCTATAAGCTCTGAATCACACTCAGACATAAATCTCATTCCTTTATTTTCTAAAACTCTTCTATTGTTCCAGTAGTTTGTAAGTTGTCCGTTGTGAACCACCGAAACATCACTAAAAGGATATCCCCAAAATGGGTGAGCTGATTTAATATCAACACCAGATTCTGTAGCCATTCTTGCGTGACCTATAGCATGCGTTCCTACAAGTTTATCTAACGAGTATCTATCACAAACTGCTTTGGCATTTCCTAGATCTTTAATAACTTCTAATGATTTACCCATTGAAAGGATTTCAACACCAGGTATGGCTTCAATAGTTTGTGAAAAATTAAGAAGATCTTTAGCGTCATACTCTAATTCATATCTTAAAGAGTAGGGTAGTGTTCTTTCCTCTTTAATTATTTTAGCACCTATTTCTGCTAAAGTTTGATCTACAATTTTTTTTCTTTCATCATAAACAGAAACATCTTCCATTACTGAAGAACTTCCTTCACCTACGTTTTCTCCAACTTTAAAACGCATAATGAAATTTTTACCATCAGTATCTCCATATAAAGCGTAACCTGTTGAGTCTTCTCCTCTATGTTTTAATGCTTGAAGCATTCCTTGTAGTTCGCTTCCAACATTTGAAGATTTACCTCTATGAATTAAACCTGCTATCCCACACATATATTTATACCCTTTCTATCTATTTCTGTGACCTACGGTAGACAATCAAGATAAGTATCCAGATCCCATTGTGTTGTTGCACCAAGAAATCTTTCCCACTCATCGTTTTTATACCAATGGAAAACTTTATACATTTCATCTGGCATTGCAGATTTGATTACTTCATCCTCTGCCAGTCTATCTAAAGCTTCACCTAAACTTAAGGGAAGTTTTTTAACATCTTTACCAGCTTTTTGAGCTTCATAAATATTTCTAGACTCAGGAGCTGCTGGTTTCATTTTCTTACTTATACCTTCGTCGCAAGCTTTTAATAATGCAGCACCTAATAGATAAGGATTGTGCATTGAGTCTACTGATCTATATTCAAATCTTCCTGGAGCAGAAACCCTTAAACCACAAGTTCTGTTTTGATATCCCCAATCAGCATAAACTGGAGCCCAAAATCCTTGATCCCATAATCTTCTGTAAGAATTTACAGTTGAAGATCCAAGAGCTGTTAATGCTGGCAAGTGCTTCATGATACCTGCAATTGATTGCAAACCAATTTTACCAGGCATTTGCATATCTTTTGTATCAGGCATGAAAGTATTAGTTCCACCCTCAACGTAACTAAAAACCCCATCAACACCGGGTAAAGTTTTATGACCAAGTCTATTGACTTTGATCTTACCACCTTTCCATAAAGACATATTTGTATGACAACCACTTGCAGAAACGCCCATGAATGGTTTTGTCATAAAACAAGCAATTAAATTATGTTCTCTTGCAACTTGAGCACAAATTTGTCTGTACGTAGACAATCTGTCTGCATTTCTTAAAACGTTATCATATGTCCAGTTTAATTCTAATTGACCAGGAGCATCTTCATGGTCACCTTGAATCATATCAAGACCCATTGCATTAGCGTATTCTATTACTTGCATAAACACTGGTCTTAATGACTCGAATTGATCAATATGGTAGCAGAAAGGTTTAGAGAAACCTTTTCCTGATGGCGTTCCATCTTCATTTTTAGTTAACCACATCATTTCAGGCTCTGTCCCTACTCTTAATTCAAGTCCATGTTTCTTTTTAAATTCATCCATGAAAATTCTTAAATTTCCTCTACAGTCAGAAGTTAAATGACCACCTGGGTTTACTCTTTCTTCTCTATTTCTAAAACAAGTACAGAAAACTCGTCCAACTCTTTTGTCCCATGGTAATTGTACAAAAGTTTCAGGATCAGGAATACCTACAAGCTCCATAGCTTCTGGTCCGTATCCAATATAATTATTATGACGATCCAAAAATAGGTTTGCAGTTGATCCATATACTAACTGAAAACCTTTTTCTGCAGTTCTTTCCCAATGGTCAGCAGGGATACCTTTTCCTACAACCCTTCCAGTAACTGAAATAAATTGAAAATAAATATAAGTTATACCTAGTTCTTTAATTTTTGCTCTAACGTCTTTTACTAATTTAGCACGACCAGGTTGGTTAACGTGTTTTTCTAGATCTGTCATTTTCACCCCTCATTTAATTTATCCAAACGTAGCTGAAAATTTTATTTGTGTCTAGGCTTAGAGTCTAGCTCCAAGGAAACGGACTGTTAGAAGTAGGGTGAAGTTCTCCCTTCTCGTAACGGTTGAATCTAAATGGTTTTAACAAATCACTTTCAGTACCAAGAATTTCTTTTGCAACAAGCTCGCCAACTCCAATCATTTTGTAACCGTGATTTGCATCTGCGATCATGTAAACATTTTCAAAAAATCTGTCAAAGATTGGAAATGAGTCTGGTGTCATGCATCCAAGACCACCTGAAGGTCCTTTTCTATATAAATCAGATTTACCTTCAAATCTTTTTTGACAATGAGCTAATGCTGAGCACCACATTTCGCTAAACGCGTCTGTGGTTTGGTACTCTGGAGAATCTAGGCCATAAGGATCGACATTAACTTGATCAAAATGTTTTTTAACTATGTAAGGAGATGTTCCACCTTGCACTCCTAAACCTTCAATATCAGGTTTGTAATAAATTCCCCAAATTTTATCAGTAATTAATTTTTTTGTTTTGTCTGAATATAACGGAGCGGTAGAGTCTACGTGAACTACAGGTGGTTGTTTACCATCATTTGTTTTTAAAAAATCTGGCTCAACTCCAATAACTCCTTCTTGTAAAAACCAATATGTCCACATGTCAGTCTCATGTATCTTACCGTCTTTACCTAAAATATTTGCAGTCTTTGGTAGTTCTAACATATTCCAAAAATCTCTTGCCCATGGACCTGCGCCAATTACTACTTGTTCACACTCAATGTTTCCTTTGTCAGTTTCGACACCTGTAACTGCTTGACTATTACTTCCTCTTTTAAAACCTGTTACTTTTACACCCTTCATTACTTGAACACCATTTGAAGTAGATTTATTTTCTAGTGCTTTAATTGAATCCTTATTGAATGCATATCCACCTTTTTTTTCATGAAGAACAGAAGTTATACCTTGTGCTTGCCAATCATCAAAAATACCTTTCATGTAATTTGCACAATCTTTTTCACCTTCTATAAAATCTGACTCATAACCAATTGCTTTTTGTTGCTCATAAATACTTGCAACATCTTTATGCATTACCTCAGGTGATATTTGTAAATAACCAACAGGATTATATTTAAATGCTTTAGGATCACTCTCCCAAACAGAAACCGAGTGAGCCATTAATTCTCTCATTGCTGGTTGAAAATAATTATTTCTTACGACACCACATGCAATTCCACTTGCACCAGCAGCGGTATCTTTTTTTTCTAATACAATTATATCAC
>CACJTS010000034.1 GCA_902596355.1 uncultured Pelagibacteraceae bacterium
CAACAGGTAAACCTAAATGTATTTGCCATAAAAATGGTGGTGTATTAATTCAGCATTTAAAAGAACACCAATTGCATTGTGATATTAAAGAAAATGACAATGTTTTTTATTTTACAACATGTGGATGGATGATGTGGAATTGGCTAATTTCAGTTCTAGCCTCAAAAGCATCAATTGTATTATTCGATGGTTTTCCAATGTATAAACGTGATGATCTTCTTATAAAAATAGCCAATAAAGAAAATATATCCTTATTTGGTGTTAGTGCAAAGTATATCGATGCTTTAAGAAAAACGAAAAAAAATTTTAGGAAAGTACATAAGTTAAAAAAACTTAGAACTATTTGCTCTACTGGATCTCCGTTATCGTCAGATTGTTTTAAATTTGTATATAAAAATATTAAAAAAAATGTTCATTTAGCATCCATTTCTGGAGGAACAGATATTGTCTCTTGTTTTGTTTTGGGCAATTTATATCAATCTGTTCATGCAGGAGAAATACAAAGCAAAGGTTTGGGTATGGATGTTCGAGTATTTAATGAAAAAGGAAAGTCTATTTTAGATCATAAAGGTGAATTGGTTTGTGTTAATCCTTTTCCATCAATGCCTTCAAAATTTTGGAATGATCATAAAGACATTAAATTTAAAAAAGCTTATTTTAATAAATATAGAAATGTATGGCACCATGGTGATTACGCACAAATAACTAATAATAACGGGTTAATAATATCAGGAAGATCAGATACAACTTTAAATCCTGGTGGCGTCAGACTCGGCACTGCCGAAATTTACTCTGAGGTAGAGCGGTTTAAAGAGATTAGAGAGTCTTTAGTTGTTGGACAATCTTGGGATAATGATGTTCGGATAATTTTATTTGTAATTTTAAATTCAAAGTATCAACTTGAAGAAAAATTATTAAAAAAATTAAAATTACAAATTAGAAAAAATGCATCACCTAGACACGTGCCAAGAAAAATAATTCAAATAAACGATATACCAAGAACTAAAAGTGGTAAAATTGTTGAATTAGCAGTCAAAAATATAATTGAAGGAAATAAAATAAAAAATAAAGAAGCTTTGGCTAATCCAGAAAGTTTAGATCAATTTAAAGATATTAAAGAGCTACAATATTAATTTTTTAATATATATTTTGTGCCGCAACCATAGAAAGTAGCATTGGTAATGATAATAAAGTATTTGTTCTTGAAAATAGCATTGCTGTTTTTGCTGACTTTGCTTTAGTGTCAGGATCACTTTCAACAATCCCTAATGCTCTTTTTTGATTTGGCCAAATTACAAACCACACATTAAAAGCCATTATAATTCCTAGCCACATTCCAATACCTATTGCAGTATGTTTGGGAACACCTGAACCAATACTTAAAGTCATTGCATCATGAAGATATCCATTAAGAAGGGCAAGAATTAAACCTGAAAGAACAGTTAATGCTGCAGCCCATCTGAAGTAAAATAATGCAGCTGGTGCTATTACTTTACCAATAGCTGGTTTTTGTTCATCTGGAATTTTTCCCATATTTGGAATTTGAACAAAATTGAAATACCAAAGTAATCCAATCCACATAATTGCAACAATTACATGTATGTATCTAAACAACCAGCTCCAGAATAGTGAATCAAAAGCTATTCCATCATTTAAATAAAATAATCCTAAAAACAATAATATCGCTAACGCAAGGGATGCGTGAACTGTTTTGGATAAAGATGACAATAAAGTACTCATGATTCTTAAATAATATACACTAATTTTTAAATATTTTTAAGTTGTTAATTCTAAGTCAAAAGAGGTTTTAAAAATTGACCGGTATAACTTTCCTTAACTTTGCATACTTCTTCAGGTTTTCCTTCGGCGACAATATTACCACCTTTTACACCACCTTCAGGACCCATATCTACAATATAATCTGCTGTTTTAATTACATCTAAATTATGTTCAATAACAACCACTGTGTTTCCAAGTTTTACAAATGTGTGAAGTATCTCTAATAGTTTTTTAATATCATGTTGATGTAAACCTGTAGTTGGTTCATCTAATATATACATCGTTCTACCTGTAGATCTTTTTGAAAGTTCTTTAGCAAGTTTAATTCGTTGTGCCTCACCTCCTGACAGAGTAGTTGCTTGTTGACCAATTTTTATATAACCCAACCCAACTTTTTTAAGAGTTAATAGTTTTGTTTTTATATTAGATATATTTTCAAAATACTCACACCCTTCATCAACTGACATATCCAAAACATCAGCAATACTTTTACCTTTAAATTTTATTTCTAAAGTTTCTCTATTATACCTAGTACCCTTACATTCATCACACTGTATATATACATCGGGTAAAAAATGCATTTCATATGTAATTACACCATCACCTTCGCAAGCCTCACATCTACCTCCTTTAACATTAAAGGAAAATCTTCCTGGTTTATAACCTCTTGTTTTAGATTCTGGTAAACTTGTAAACCAATCTCTTATAGGCCCAAAGGCTCCTGTGTAAGTTGCTGGATTTGATCTAGGTGTTCTACCAATAGGAGATTGGTCAATATCAATTATTTTATCAATTAATTCTACACCCTTATAACCTTTAAATGACTTAGGTGTTTTTCTTGCTTTATTATTTAAAGTTAAATTTAAGGCATGAAATAGAGTTTGTAATATTAGAGTAGATTTACCACTACCGGAGACACCAGTAACACAGGTAAAGGTTCCGGTTGGAATTTTAAGATTAACATTATTTAAATTATTTCCACTTGCACCATTTATTTCAACAAACCTTCCATTTTTAGCTAAACGTCGTGATCTTGGAATTTCAATTGTTTTTTTATTAGCAAGATACTGTCCAGTAATACTATGTTTATCTTTTTTAATTTCTTCATATGATCCTTGAGCTGTTATCTCACCACCATTACTCCCTGCTTCAGGACCAAGATCAATAATATGATCTGCATTCTCCATTGTTTCTGTGTCATGCTCTACAACAATGACAGTATTACCTAGATCTCGTAATCTTTTTAATGCATTAATAAGTTTAACGTTGTCTTTTTGATGTAATCCAATTGAAGGCTCATCCAAAACATATAATACTCCTGTTAAACCAGATCCAATTTGTGAAGCTAATCTTATTCTTTGAGCTTCACCGCCTGACAAAGTTCCAGATTCTCTTGATAATGTTAAATAATCTAGACCAACATTTAAAAGAAAATTTAATCTTTCGTTGATTTCTTTTAAAACATGTTCTGCTATTTTAAATTGTCGTTTATCAAGGTTATTTTCTAAATTTTTAAACCATTCTGCTGCATCTAAAATAGATTTTTTTGTTACTTCACTAATATTAAGATCATTAATTTTTACACATAATGCTTCCTCTTTTAATCTGTCACCATTACATGCTTCGCATGCTGTATCAGATTGATATTCAGCTATTGCTTCTCTTTTCCATTCACTGTCAGACTCTAAAAATCTTCGTTCAAGATTATTAATTACACCTTCAAAAGTTTTTTTGTAGGAATATTTCTCATATCCATCATCATAATTAAATTTAATCTCATCTTCATCTGAACCATAAAGAATAATATCTTTAATTTTTTTGGGTAATTTTTTCCATTTTTCATCTAAAGAAAAACCATAATGTTTTGCTAAAGACGCTAAAGTTTGTGCATAATATAATGTGGTTGATTTTGCCCAA
>CACJTS010000035.1 GCA_902596355.1 uncultured Pelagibacteraceae bacterium
GGTAAGGCAACTTTAAAAGATAGATATTTAGGATTAAACGAATCTTACCAAGATTTATTTGCAAGAGTAGCAAGCACTTATGCAGATGATAATCTACACGCTCAAAGAATTTATAATTACATTAGTAAACTATGGTTCATGCCAGCGACACCGGTTTTATCAAATGGTGGCACAAAAAGAGGATTACCAATTTCATGTTTTCTAAATGAAGCATCTGATAGCTTAGGAGGCATTCTTGATTTATGGAGTGAGAATGTTTGGTTAGCTGCAAAAGGTGGAGGTATTGGAAGTTACTGGGGTAACTTAAGATCTATTGGTGAAAAAATAGGAAGAGTTGGAAAAACTTCTGGAATAATTCCTTTTATAAAAGTTATGGACTCTTTAACGATGGCAATTAGTCAAGGGTCATTAAGAAGAGGTTCTGCAGCATGTTATCTTCCAATAGATCATCCTGAGATAGAAGAGTTTATTGAAATGAGAAGACCAACAGGTGGAGACCCAAATAGAAAAGCATTAAACTTACACCATGGTGTTTTAGTCTCTGATGCATTTATGAGAGCAGTGGAAACAGACGAACAATGGGCATTGAAAAGTCCTGCTGATGGAAGTGTTCAGCAAACTATTTCTGCAAGAAATTTATGGATAAGATTATTAACTGCTAGAATTGAAACTGGTGAACCTTATATAATTTATATTGATACAGTTAACAGGCAAATTCCACAACATCATAAGTTAGCAAATCTTACTGTTAAAACTTCTAACTTATGTAGCGAAATAACTTTACCAACAGGGATTGATAAGGATGGAAGAGATAGAACAGCAGTATGTTGTTTGTCATCTCTAAATCTAGAAAAGTATGATGAATGGAAAGATGATCCAGATATGATTAGCGATGTGATGAGGTTTTTAGATAATGTCTTATCTGATTTCATTAATAAAGCACCAGATCAATTTAAAGATGCAAAATATTCAGCCGAAAGAGAAAGAAGCGTTGGACTAGGTGTCATGGGCTTTCATTCATTTTTACAAAAGAACAGAATTCCACTTGAATCAGTAATGGCTAAATCATGGAATAAAAAAATATTTAAAAATATTCACGAGAAAGTTAATCAAGCTTCTAAAGATTTAGCTAAAGAGAGAGGAGCATGTCCAGATGCGGCTGAATATGGTTACAACGAAAGATTTTCTAACAAAACTGCGATAGCACCAACAGCTTCAATTTCAATTATTTGTGGTGGAGCATCCCCAGGTGTTGAACCAGTTGCTGCTAATAGCTATACGCACAAAACGCTTTCAGGATCATTTAATGTTAGAAATCGATACTTGGAAGAGATATTAGCGTCTCATGGTAAAAATGATGATGAAACATGGTCCACAATTACTACCAATCAAGGATCAGTAAACCATTTGGATTTTCTTACTGATTTAGAAAAAGATGTATTTAAAACAGCTTTTGAACTCAACCAAAATTGGATTATTGAGTTAAGTGGAGATAGAACTCCATTTATTTCTCAAGCTCAGTCAGTAAATTTATTCTTACCTGCAGATGTTCATAAAAAAGAATTACATAAAATTCATTTTGATGCCTGGAAGAAAGGCTTAAAGAGCCTTTATTATTGCAGATCAAAATCAATTCAACGAGCTGAAAATATTAATGATGCTAAATCAACTGATATTACAGCCAATGTTTATAAATCTAAAAATCAACCAACTAACGATGACCCAGAATACGAGGAGTGCTTATCATGTCAGTAGCTGAAAAAATAAATTCAGAAATTATACAAACAGAAAAAAAAATTATACAACCAAAAAAAATGGGATTGCTAGTTGAAAATCCTGTTTATAAACCATTTAGATATCCATGGTGTTATGATGCTTGGCTTACACAGCAAAGAATTCATTGGTTACCAGAGGAAGTTCCTTTAGGAGATGATGTTAGAGATTGGCAAAAAAACCTGTCACAACCAGAAAAAAATTTATTAACACAAATTTTTAGATTTTTCACTCAAGCTGACGTAGAAGTTAATAATTGTTACTTAAGACACTACACAACAGTATTTAAACCTACAGAAGTTTTAATGATGATGACAGCGTTTGCTGCTATGGAAACTGTTCACGTTGCTGCGTATTCGCATTTGTTAGATACAATTGGAATGCCTGAGTCTGAATATTCTGCATTTATGAAATATAAAGAAATGAAAGACAAATATGATTACATGCAAGATTTTAATGTTAATTCAAAAGAAGATATCGCAAAAACCGTAGCTGTATTTAGTGCTTTCACTGAAGGATTACAATTGTTTGCAAGTTTTGCAATTTTATTAAATTTTCCAAGACACAATAAAATGAAAGGTATGGGCCAAATTGTTACTTGGTCAGTCAGAGATGAAACCCTTCATTGCAACTCAATGATAAGAATTTTTAAAGAATTTATTAAAGAAAATCCTGAAATTTGGACTCCAAAACTTAAAAAAGAACTCTATGAAGCTTGTAGAACTATTATTGAACATGAAGACGCTTTTATTGATCTAGCTTTTGAAATGGGTCCTATGGAAGGTTTAACAGCTAAAGAGGTTAAAGATTATATAAGATTTATTGGTAACCGTAGATTAGTTCAATTAGGTTTAGAGCCAATTTATGATATTGATAAAAATCCTTTAACTTGGTTAGATACGATGCTTAACGCTGTTGAACATATGAACTTTTTCGAAGGCCGTGCAACAGAATATTCTAAAGCATCAACCCAAGGGACTTGGGCAGAAGCTTTTAGTTAACAATCTTCTGGACCTCCTAAACATTGTTCATTTTCTACTAGTGGAGACATACCCAAGTTTGGGTTTTCATCATTAGAGTTTTGATTTTCATCATTAGTAAGTTCATCCTGGTTATTACTAATTTTATTTTCAACTTTATTAGATAAAACTTGATCGTTATTAGAATTTTTGTTTTCAGTATCAATTTTAATTAAATGTAAAGCTATTTTGGTATATTCGCAATTAGTTACAAACTTAATATGAGATACATTCATGCTCTTATTATCGAAACAATTTGCTGGATACCACTGATTTAATTCTTTATTGAATTTTTTAAAATAGCTTTTTAAAAGATCTCCGTTAGAATTAAATGTATCAACTCTAATAATTTCGTCAGAAAGTTTTACTGATTTTATATTTGAGCAATTTGATACTAATATCGAAACAAATATTACCAAAAACAATTTAAATATAATTCGCCACATAATTGGTATATATATATCAATTACAGGTTGTAAAACTATAAATCATATACAATTAGTTGTATATTAAATATAAAACACAATAAGTTGATACAAATTTAGAAAATCGTATCAAGATAAATTCAATTATATAAAGTGAACTCTTTTATTATTCCAAAAAAAGCTACAAGAATAATTGTTCTTCAAAGAATAGAATTGCTGGATCCTTTCTTGTTAAAAATTAGAAAGCTTTTTGGAAGGTATATATTTACAAATTTTATAACAAAGTATTTTCTAAATAACAAATCAATTAGTCAAAAGTATTATAAAA
>CACJTS010000036.1 GCA_902596355.1 uncultured Pelagibacteraceae bacterium
ATCATTATGATTTTAATTTATATATTGATTACTTAAAGAAAGTTTCTAAACCAGAAACTAAAATTATTTTTGATACTATTAGAGCTGATTATTTTAAAAATATTTTTAAAAATGTTGAAGTTATAAGAACTGATCATAATACAGTTCATAAATCAAAAAGAGTTATTTGTAATAATTTTTTAAATTAGAATAACAACTATCTATAATTTAATTGCATTACTTTTCTATGTTTGTTACCTTTGTATTTTGCTAGAGGTCTAATAAGTTTGTTAGCTGCATGCTGTTCCATAATATGTGCTGACCAACCAGTAATTCTTGAAATAACAAATATTGGCGTAAAGAAATCAGTGTCAAATCCCATTAAATGATATGTTGGTCCTGTTGGATAATCAACATTAGGATAAATATTTTTTTCTTTAATCATTACCTTTTCCACGATGTCATAAATTTTTTCAAATTTTTTATCCTTTTTAATCTTAGCAACTTTACCAAAATACTCTCTCATTGTTGGAACCCTAGAGTCACCTGATTTATAAACTCTATGACCAAAACCCATCACAACTTCTTTGTTTTTTAAAGCAGTATTAATCCAATTTAATGCATTTTCTGGTTTCTTAATTTTATTCATCATATGCATTACTTCCTCGTTAGCACCACCATGTAATGGACCTTTTAAGCTTGCAATAGCACCAGTAATTGCACCATGAATATCAGATAGGCTACTTGTAATCGTTCTAGCAGTAAATGTTGATACATTAAAACTGTGCTCTGCATATAAAATTAAAGATACATCAAATGCTTTTACAATTTCCTTTTGAGGAACTTTTCCAAAACACATATAAAAAAAGTTTTCAGAAAAAGTTAATGTTTTTTTTGGTTTAATAATTTTTTTTCCTTTTCTAATTCTATAAAAAGCAGCTAGAGCTGTTGGTGTTTTAGCAAAAATTCTTAATGCTTTTCTCAGGTTGGCCTCTGGTGATGAGTCAGTAGTTTCTTTGTCCTCTAGTCCCATTACACTTACAGCAGTTCTTGCTACGTCCATAGGATGAGATTTTTTGGCATGTGTTTTATAATTTCATATAAATTTTTAGTTAATTCTCTATTATTTCTCTCTTCTTTTTCAAATTTTCTCAGTTGAATAGTATTTGGAAGATCTTTATTAAGAATTAGATAAGCCACTTCTTCAAATCTACAATATTCGCACAAATCCTGTGCAGCATATCCTCTATAAGTAAGAGAATTGATTTCAGGCATTACTTTTGAAACTTCAGTTTCATCTACGACTATTCCAAGTAAGCCTTTTTTAATATCATCACTCATTATTCATGACCTTCCGTACTAAAATTATAAATTTTTTCGTCTAATGAATTATATTTTTCATAATCAACTAATTCATATAGTCTTTTTCTAGTTTGCATTTTATCTATTATATTGTTTTGGTGTCCATTTGCATAAATGTCTCTTAATCCATCCTCTACACTCTTCATAGCCAATCTTTGTGTTGTTACTGGATAAATTACAATATTATATCCAAAATTTTCTAATTCTTTGTAATTAAATAATTTTGATTTACCAAATTCAGTCATATTAGCTAATAAATAACAAGATAAATCTTTCCGAACTTTTTCAAAATCTTTCTCATCTTGGAGAGCTTCTGGAAATATTATTTCAGCACCAGCATCAATGTAGGCTTTACATCTTTCAATCATTTTATCTAAACCTTCAACGCTTTTAGCGTCTGAACGTGCTATAATTTTAAAATTTTTATCTTTTTTAGTAGCAACACATTCCCTAATCTTTTTAACCATTGCATCAGTTGAAATAAGCTCTTTATTATCAAGATGGCCACATCTTTTTCTTTCAATCTGATCTTCTAAATGAACTCCTGTTATTCCAAATTCCTCAAATGTTTCTACAGTTTCCTTACAAGATTTAAATCCCGTATCTATATCAACTATTGTTGGAAGATTTGTTACTCTCGAAATCAGATAAGATCTTGTACTAACATCTTGTAGTGTTGTTAAACCAATATCTGGAAAACCAAGATCGTTTGCCATCACTCCACCAGATACATAGACTGCATCATATCCAATTTCTTCAATTAATTTTGCTGTTAATGGGTTATATGCACCGGGAATTCTTAATATCTTATTTGATTTTAATTTTTGATCGAAATCTATTCTCTTTTGTCTAGGCTCTTTTTCTACAAAATGCATTAAAAAATTCCTTTTTTATTGTTTTTTTTTAATTTGTTCTTTCTAACTTCAATATTCAATTTATGAAGTTGACCAGGTTTTAAATTTTTTAAATTTTGCACTGTTTTTAAAAAACGATCACTCTCTTTTTTATCTAAAATACCATCAGTTAAAGTTAAAAATTTATTTATATAGTTTTGTCTCTTAAATGGTCTAGCTCCATACGGATGTGCGTCTGCTCTATCTAGTTCCTCTATTATTTTTTTTCCATTATTAAGTGTCACAACTACTTTAGCTCCAAATGCTTTATTTTTTGGATTTGGATCGTGATATTTCTTTGTCCATTTCTTATCTTCATAAGTTTTTATTGATTTCCAAATCTTAATAGTACTTTTTTTATTAGCTCTAGCTTTAGTGTATGATTTAACATGATGCCAATCTCCGTCTTCCAGGGCTACAGCAAATATGTACATAATAGAATGATCCAATGTTTCTCTACTGGCATTAGGATCCATTTTTTGAGGGTCATTAGCACCTGTACCAATTACATAATGAGTGTGATGACTTGTAAAAATATCAATTTTTTTAATAAGTTTTAAATTTGAAATTTTTATTTTTAGCTTTTTAGCCAGATCTATTAATGCTTGTGATTGATATTCTGCAGAATATTCTTTTGTATATGTTTCTAAAATAGCTTTTTTAATTTCACCTTTTTTTGGTAATGGGACTTTGTAGTTAGCTTTTTTACCATCTAATATTCTTGCTATAACACTATCTTCACCTTCATAAATTGGACTAGGAGCACCTTCACCTCTCATAGCTCTATCAACAGCTTCGATAGCAAGCTTGCCTGCATGTGCTGGAGCATAAGCTTTCCAACTTGAAATTTCTCCTTTTCTAGATTGTCTTGTAGATATTGTTGTATGTAGTGCCTGTTGAACAGCTTGATAAATAGTTTCAGTATTTAATTTTAACATTGTTCCTAATCCAGCAGCTACACTCGGTCCTAAATGAGCAATGTGATCAACTTTATGTTTATGTAAACAAATACCTTTAACTAAATTTACCTGTACTTCATATGCTGTAATTATTCCTCTTAATAAATCCAATCCACTTTTTTTGTTTTGTTGTGCAACACTTATAAGTGGAGGGATATTGTCACCAGGATGACTATAATCAGCAGCCAAGAAAGTATCATGAAAATCTAATTCTCTTACAGCTGTCCCATTAGACCATGCTGCCCATTCACAATCAATTTTTAATTTTGAATTCACACCGAATAAAGTAGCACCATTTTTTCTAAAATGTTTTAAAGCCATCTCCCTAGATGATATTACTGG
>CACJTS010000037.1 GCA_902596355.1 uncultured Pelagibacteraceae bacterium
ATCTTTTGCAGCAGTTCCTTTGTATGACTTGTTCTGCAGAGTTACTGGTTTTGGTGGAACTACCCAGGTATCTAAAGAAGTTCCAAAAGTAGTATTGGATAAGGTTGTTAGTGTAAGGTTTGATACGAATGTTAATAATCTCGAATGGGATTTTAAGGCAAAATCAAATGTTATCGATGTAAAAGTTGGTCAGGTAAATAGAATAGAGTTCGAGGTAGAAAACTATAGTGATGATACTAGTTTTGGAGTAGCGAGTTTCAATGTTTCACCTGCTAGTTTTGGGAAATATTATAGCAAATTAGGATGCTTTTGTTTCGAAAAACAAGAGCTAAAGGCTGGTGAGAAAGCGACTTTCGTAATGACATTTTATTTAGACCCTGAACTAGTAAACGATCCAACTACAAAAAATCTACAAGATGTAACTATGTCGTACACTTTTTTCTCGACAGATTACTATAAACAATCATAATCACGAAAAATGTCAGCAGAAAAAAATATAATCAAAAAGAAGGTAATTGGTTCAAAAGTTAAAGAATTAGTAGCTATAGTCCAGCCAATTACTGGAGGCAGTGCTCCTGCAGCTCCTCCAATTACTATATTCTGCGGAGTTTTTCTCTTTAACCATATTGTGTAAACAAATACGTAAAATAAAATGGTAAAGAGTAACAAGCTAGCTGATATTCTGTTTGAATAATAATCGAGTGCAATTACAGAAAAAATTGAGAGAGAAATTCCAAATACTAATGCTTGATTTCTATTTACTTTACCCATTGGTATTGGTCTTAAACAAGTTCTTGTCATTAGAGCATCTAAATCTGACTCATACCACATATTTAAAGCTCCAGCCGCTCCTGCTCCAATTGAAACTAAAATTATCCCTATAATTGCATCTTTTGTTGGAATAACATTTGGAGCCATTAATAAACCAACTGCACATGTAAAGATAACCAAAGACATAACTCTTGGTTTCATCAATTTAAATAATTCAGATAAATTAAAAGCGTCTTCTTGAGTTAAATTTCTATTTTTAAATTTAGACCTAATCATTTATTCAAAGTTAAAAAATCCTAGTGTTCTTAGCTAGTAGATTTTTCAATACCCTCTTCATCCTCAAACTTTGGTAATTCTTCAAAAGTATGAAAATTAGGTGGAGATGGTACAGTCCATTCTAAAGTTGTAGCCCCTTCTCCCCATGGATTTTGTGCTACAGCCTTTTTCTTATAAAACGCATAAGCAAGGTTTATAAAAAATACTACTAATCCAATTACAGAAATATAAGAACCAATTGAAGAGATGTAATTCCATCCCGCAAAAGCATCTGGATAGTCAGCATATCTTCTTGGCATCCCTGCAAGCCCTAAGAAATGTTGTGGGAAGAAAACTAAGTTTACTCCTATAAAAGTTAACCAGAAGTGTAATTGACCCATCCATTCTGAGTATTCATAACCAGTCATTTTTCCAAACCAGTAGTAAAATCCTGCAAAGATTGCAAATACAGCGCCTAATGATAACACATAGTGAAAGTGAGCAACAACGTAGTATGTATCATGCATTGCTGTATCAACTCCAGCATTTGCGAGAACTACTCCCGTAACCCCACCAACTGTGAATAAAAATATAAATCCTAATGCCCAAACCATTGGGGTTTTAAATGAAATTGAACCACCCCACATAGTTGCTATCCATGAAAATATTTTTATACCAGTTGGAACTGCAATGATCATTGTTGCAGCTAAAAAATATGCTTTAGTATCTGTGCTCAATCCAACTGTATACATGTGGTGAGCCCAAACAACGAAACCCACTATTCCAATTGCAACCATTGCATAAGCCATTCCTAGGTATCCAAAAACTGGTTTTCTAGAAAATGTTGAAACAATATGACTGATCATTCCGAAGCCTGGTAAAATTAAAATATAAACTTCCGGGTGACCAAAGAACCAAAATAAATGTTGGAATAAAACTGGGTCTCCGCCAGTTTGTGCATCAAAGAAAGCTGTTCCAAAGTTTCTATCTGTAAGAAGCATAGTAATCGCTCCTGCTAAAACTGGTAATGATAATAATAACAAGAAGGCTGTTACTAGTATTGACCAAGCAAATAATGGCATTTTATGAAGTGTCATGCCAGGAGTTCTCATGTTTAAAATTGTAGTAATAAAGTTTACTGCACCTAAAATTGAAGATGCTCCAGCTAAGTGTAAACTTAAAATTGCAAAGTCCATTGCAGGGCCTGGTTGGCCTGCTGTAGATGATAAAGGAGGATAAATAGTCCATCCACCACCAACACCTGTTTGACCTGGAGGGCCATCCATGAAAATTGACATTATTAATAATATGAAAGATGTAGGTAACAACCAGAATGAAATATTATTCATTCTAGGAAAAGCCATATCAGGTGCACCAATCATGATTGGAACAAACCAATTACCAAATCCACCAATCATTGCTGGCATCACCATAAAGAATATCATTATCAAACCATGACCAGTAACTAACACATTGTATAGATGATAATTTCCACCTAAAATTCCGTCACCTGGATGCATCAATTCCATTCTCATTAAAACTGAGAATGCAGTACCAATCACACCTGCAATAATTGCAAATATTAGATACATTGTTCCAATATCTTTATGGTTAGTTGAATATGCCCAACGCTTCCAACCTGTTGGTGTATGATGATCGTCGTGTGATGGTGTTTGTGTATACATATTATTTACTCGCTAGTTTTTTAAATTGATCTTCTTCTATAACTTCTTTTGCAAATTTGACTTTAGCGTCTAACAACCACTCTTGATATTCCTCTTCAGTAACAACTCTAACCTCAATAGGCATAAACGCATGTTTAATTCCACATAGTTCAGAACATTGACCATAATAAGTTCCAACTTTTTCTGCTTTAAACCATGTTTCATTTATTCTTCCGGGTACAGCATCTCGTTTTACTCCAAATGAAGGGAGTGCCCATGCATGCAAAACATCATTTGCTGTAATCATTACTTTAACAACTTTATTTACTGGGACAACCAACTCGTTATCTACAGCTAAAAGTCTTGGCTCATTTTCTTTTAAGTCTTTAGTTTCAATCATGTATGAGTCGAAGAAAATATTTTCGTCTGGATACTCATATCCCCAATACCATTGGTATCCTATAGCTTTAACAGTTATATCCGCCTTAGGAATTGCATCTTGTTTATATAAAATTTTAAATGATGGAACCGCCATCACGATTAGAATTAAACATGGAATTAAAGTCCATAAAACTT
>CACJTS010000038.1 GCA_902596355.1 uncultured Pelagibacteraceae bacterium
TTAATAGTAACCTCAAAGATACCAATAGTTGACTTTAAATTTAAATTAAATGATCTTAATTCAAGATCTACTAATTTTATTTTATCTAAAATTGAAAAACCTGGTGACGATTTAATTTATGCACTAATATTAAAAAATCTTTCTGATCGTCAAATATCAATAGACCAAAAACTTATTGAATTTATAATTAAGAGAATAGATAGAACTTATGGCAAAATTTCCGATTTCATATATAAAATCGACGAAATTAGTTTAAAAAGAAAGAAACCAATCGATTTTAAAATTATAAAAGAAGCTTTAGAGGTTTAATTGAATAAATACAGAACACACAAGTGTAATGAATTAAGAAAAGAGGATTTAGATAAAAAAATTTCTCTTTCTGGCTGGATAAATAAAAAAAGAGACCATGGGAATTTATTATTTATTGATTTGAGAGATAATTATGGAATTACCCAATGTATAATTGATAAAGATAATAAATACTTTTCTGATTTAGAAAAAATGCAATTAGAAACAGTAATTAAAGTTGAGGGGAAAGTTGTTAACAGATCTAAAGAAACAATTAATTCTGAAATTGATACTGGTGAAATTGAGGTTGTTATTGAGCAGCATGAAGTTTTAGGCACTTGTAAAGAGCTCCCTATGCCAATATTTAGTGATCAAGAATATGCAGAAGAAATAAGATTGAAATATAGATTCTTAGATTTAAGAAGAAAAAAAATTCATGAAAATATTATTTTAAGATCTAAGGTTATTTCATACATCCGAAATGAAATGACTAAATTAGGTTTTTTAGAATTTCAAACACCAATTTTAACATCATCTAGTCCAGAGGGTGCTAGAGATTTTTTAGTACCTAGTCGTTTAAATCCAGGAAAATTTTATGCACTACCACAAGCTCCTCAGCAATTTAAACAATTAATAATGGTTTCAGGCTTTGATAGATACTTTCAAATTGCACCTTGTTTCAGAGATGAAGATGCAAGGGCAGACAGAAGTCCTGGGGAGTTTTATCAATTAGATTTGGAAATGTCATTTGTTGAACAAGAGGATGTGTTTAATGTTGTTGAAAAGTTAATGGTTAATACATTTAAAAATTTTTCTAATAAAAAACTGATGTTTGATAAATTTCCAAAGATTTCATACAAGGAAGCAATGCTTAAATATGGTACTGATAAACCAGATTTAAGAAACCCACTCATTGTAAATGATATAACTGAAATTTTTACAAGAGAAGATGTTTCATTTGAAATATTTAAAAAATTAGTAAAATCTGGATCTAAAGTAAGATGTATCATTACAAAAAATACGAAAGATAAACCAAGAAGTTTTTTTGATAATATTGATAAATGGGCTAAAGATGAAGGTGCTTCTGGTTTAGCTTATTTTACTTTTGAAAAAGATAAAGATATTTCAGGAAAAGGCCCTATAGGAAAATTCTTTTCTCAAGATGCATTGGTTGAAATCATGAAAAAAACAAACTGTGAAATAGGGGATAGTATTTTCATGGCTTGTGGAAAACAAGATGAATTAGAAAAGATTACTGCAATAGCAAGAGATAAAATTGCAAAAGATCTTGATTTAATTGATGAAAATATTTTCGCATTTTGTTGGATAGTAGATTATCCAATGTTCGAAAAAGATGAATCAACAAACAAGATTGAATTTAGTCACAATCCATTTTCAATGCCTCAAGGTGATTTAAGTGAAAAAGATTTTGAAAATCCATTAGATATACTTGCTTATCAATACGACATAGTTTGTAATGGCATAGAACTATCTTCAGGAGCAATTAGAAATCATAAACCAGAACTGATGTATAAACTTTTCTCGATTGCTGGATATGATAAAAATCAAGTAGATGAAAAATTTAGTGGTATGATTAATGCACTTAGTTATGGTGCGCCACCACACGGTGGAATAGCACCTGGTATTGATAGAATCGTAATGTTACTAGCTAATGAGAAAAATATTAGGGAAGTTACTATGTTTCCAATGAATCAAAACGCACAAGATTTGATGATGAATGCTCCATCTGAGGTAAATCCAGATCAATTGAAAGAATTAAATTTAACTTTAAAAACTAAAAAATAACTTATTTTTTACCTTTTAAACTTATTTTTACATCTGAAAGATCAACTAGATTTTTTTTATAATTATTTCTAACGAAACCTTTACTAGTAATATCTTTTACAATTTTCAATAATTGATTTTGATCCTCAGAGCTTTGATCTTCCGCATTCATTACATCATTTCCTCCAATAGCTGGAGTATGGGCTAGATCCTCTCTATTTTGGTATGAAATAGCTAATTCTCTGAAAATATAATCCAAAATTGATGTAGCGCTTAAAATTCTATCATTACCATGGACTTTTCCAGATGGTTCAAATTTTGTACCAACAAACGCACTTATAAACTCATCTAACGGAACACCATATTGAAGGCCTAAAGAAACAGCAATCGCAAAGTTATTCATTAAAGCTTTAACTAGTTCACCCTCTTTACTGGTATCAATAAATATTTCTCCAATTTTTCCATCTTCATATTCTCCAGTATGTAGGTAAACTTTGTGATCACCAATAGTGGCCTTTTGAATATACCCCTTTCGTCTATCAGGCATGCTAAATCTTTTACCTGACTTTTCGTTAGTTGTGTTAATACTTGTTATAAGATTTTCTTTATTTACTAGGCTTTTATTATTTGTTTCTTTAACTACTTCTACTTTGTTATTTTCAAGAACTTTGTTGTTTTTAGGGTCTAGATTTTTTGTTTTTCTATTATCAAGTTTGACGTCTAAAACCTCAAATTTACCATCATCTCTTTTTTCTAAATTTTTTAACTCTGCCTCATTAATATCATCTAAATAATGATTTACTTTAAAGGTACAGGTATAATAAGTTTCAACTAAATACTTTGCCATTTAACCTCAATTTAAATTTTAATTTGAATAATGAATCAATTAATTTATATACATATTCATATTTTAGTCTAATTTAAATTTTACAATTTTTAATTGAATAATTAAAAAAAAAATTATGTTGACACTCTTAAGAAAAATTTTCACATGGTGGAATCAAGATACTTTTGGAACAAGACTAAAAACTATTTTTTTTGGAAAACTAGTTGGTACTGATGAGTTAGGCAATAAATACTACGAGAGTAAAAACGGAAAAAGATGGGTTATCTATTCAAACACAATTGACGCATCAAAAATTCCTGTTGAATGGTATTCTTGGATGCATTTTACACCTAATAAGATTGA
>CACJTS010000039.1 GCA_902596355.1 uncultured Pelagibacteraceae bacterium
AAATATATTACATATTTTGGTCTATTCACTTTAATACCGTCAGTATTAATATCAATATTTTCTTTATTTTTATTTTCCTTCGCTTTGGAAAAATATTTTGACAAAAAAGTTACAACGGTTGTTAACAATTCTTATGAGCTTGCAAAAAATTATGTTGAAGAAATTAGAAACAAAATTGAATCTGATATTGTTTTGATAGCTTTTGACACTAATAAAAGTAAAAAATTCTTAAATGATAATTCTAATGAATATAGAAGGTTTTTAAGTACACAAAAGTTAATCAGAGATGTTGATGAGGTTCATATAATAGATATTAATAAAAAACTTTTATTTACAACTTTGAATGATGATCAACCATACATACCTCCAGTAGATAAAGCTTTAAATTTAGTTTTAGACGACGATCGTCCATTAAAAATAATTAATGCACCAGAAAACATTTCTGCTGCAATAATGCGACTACAAAATTTTGAAGATAGATTTTTATATGTCATAAAATACTTAGATAAAGATATTTCAAAGTATTTAACAGAGTCTCAAGAAGCTATTAATTTTTACTATACAGTAGAGGAAAAAAGCACCGGAATTAAAATTTCATTTGCTATTATATATATAATAGTTGTTAGTGTTTTATTGTTTGTTTCTATATCTATAGCTATACGATTTTCATCAAGATTTTTTAGGTCTATAAATAACTTAATCCTAGCATCAGCATCAATAGGACAAGGAAATTTTAATTCGAAAGTCCCTGAAGTTAAAACAGATAAAGATTTAGAAACTTTAAATAAAAATTTTAATTTAATGATAGATAGATTGAAAAGCCAACAAGAAAAATTAATTATTAACGAAAGGCATGAGGCCTGGGGAAGCCTAGCCAGAAAACTTGCTCATGAAATTAAAAATCCACTTACTCCTATCCAATTAACTATTGATAGACTAAAAAACAAATATTCTTATCAATTAAAAGAAACTGATAATGAGAATTTCAAGGACAACTTAAAAATTATAAATAATCAAATAAAACAAATTGAAAAATTAGTTAATGAATTTTCTGATTTTGCAAGAATGCCTAAACCTATTTTTAGAGAAAATAATTTAGTAGATTTGATTAATGAAAATATTAAGTTACTTAAAGAATTAGATAATTCAATTGAAATTACTTTTAAAACAAATTCTGATAAAATTTTAATAGATAGTGATAAAGAGCAAATGAGCAGAGTTTTTTTAAATTTAATTAAAAATTCAATAGAAAGTATTAATCAAAAAGTTCAAAACAATAGTAATTTCAGCAAAAAAATTACTATTGAACTTACTCAAGATGATAGCCACATTAAAGCTACTATTGAGGATAATGGTGTTGGTTTTGGTGAACTTAAAGATAATATTAAAAACATACTTAATCCTTATTTCACAACCAAAAAAAATGGAACTGGTTTGGGATTATCAATAGTTAATAAGATAGTTAATGACCACAATGGTAAAATAGATTTTATACCAATTAAAAAAGGTGCAAAAATTAATATTATTTTTTTAAGATAAAAATGAGTGAAGAAATTTTAATTGTTGATGATAACGCTGACATTAGAAATATAATTAATGAATTAATTATAGATGCTGGTTATAAAACACGTTTAGCTGCAAATTATAGTCAAGCTCTAGCAGAGATTGATAAAAATCTTCCAGATGTTGCAATACTTGATGTAAAATTAGATAAAGGAGACAATGATGGTATTGAGCTTCTTTCTCATATCAAATCTAAAAATAAAGATACACCAGTTATAATTATTTCTGGCCATGCAAATATCGAAATGGCTGTAAAATCATTACAGCATGGTGCATTTGAATTTATTGAAAAACCATTTGATCAAGAAAGATTAATTAATTTTGTTAAAAGAGCTGTAGAAAATATTAATTTAAAAAGACAAAACAAAGAATATGAAAATAAATTGTTTTCCTCATATGAATTAGTTGGCAATAGTAAAAATATTTTAAATATTATTGACCAAATTAAAAAAATTTCAGTTACAGAAAGCAGAGTATTTATTAATGGACCTTCTGGTTCAGGAAAAGAATTAATCGCTAGAAAAATTCACAAATCTTCGAATAGAGTTAAAAATCCTTTTATTGTCCTAAATGGTGCTCTTTTAGATATTAATAAATATGAATTAGAACTTTTTGGTGAAGAAAAAGAAAATGGATCAATTTCATACGGTGCTCTTGAAAAAGCAAATAAGGGAACTCTGCTTATTGATCAAGTTTCAGAAATTCCATTAGATATTCAATCTAAAATACTAAGAGTTTTGACTGATCAAAAGTTTAAAAGAATAAACGGAAGCAATGATGTGAGTGTAGATGTAAGATTAATATGTTCTTCAAGCAAGGATTTAAAAAAAGAAATTGAAATTGGAAACTTTAGAGAGGATCTGTTTCACAGAATTAATGTTTTTGAAATAAATATTGAACCACTAAATCAAAGAATAGCTGATATTCCAATTCTCATAAAATATTTTTCAAAGAAAATTTGTGAAAATTACAAAATTAAAGAGTTAGAAATAGATGAAAATAATAGTTATATTTTAAATCATAATTGGCATGGAAATGTAAGAGAATTAAGAAATTTAATTGAGAGAATTGCCATTTTACAACCAGATACAAAAGATAAAATTTCAAGTATAATAAAAGAATCTTTGAAAAATACTAATTTTGAAGATCAATTAGCTGAAAATAGCCTTTCTGTGCCGTTAAAAGAAGCTAGAGAAAAATTTGAAAAAGAGTATTTAACTATTCAATTGAAAAAATTTAATGGAAATATTTCAAAGACTGCTAATTTTGTTGGAATGGAGAGAAGTGCTTTGCATAGAAAATTGAAGGGATTAGGAATTAAAGAATTTAATTAAATGAATATAATCATTTGTGGAGCTGGTAGAGTAGGGTTCACTATTGCAAAACAGCTAAGTGAACAAGGTCATTCTATTACTGTAATTGATCCATCCAGTGAAGATATACAAAAAATAAATGATGCATTAGATGTGAAAGCTATAGTTGGGAAAGGCACTTACCCATCAATTCTTGAAAAAGCAAATGCAGCGGAGACAGATATGATTATTGCTGTTACAAGAAATGAT
>CACJTS010000040.1 GCA_902596355.1 uncultured Pelagibacteraceae bacterium
AAGTATAAATTAGAAAATTCAATAAATTGGAAATTAGCAATAGTTAAAAAAGTAAATAAATTTTCAGCAGAAATAGAAACTCAAGATAATATTAAAGGTGTAATTGAATACCAAAGTATTTCATGGACAAAAAAAGAATTTAATAAATTATTAAAACCTGGAGATATAATTTATGTTAAAAAAATTAAAGAAAATATTTTTAATTTGAAACAATTGCCAAAGGTAAATGGTGGAATTGTAGTAATGGATCCATTTACTGGAAGAGTTTTAGCATTAAGCGGTGGTTTTAGTTTTAGACAAAGTGAATTTAACAGAGCAACTCAAGCTAAAAGACAACCTGGTTCTGCTTTTAAACCATTTATTTATGCATTAGCCTTAGAAAACAACTTTACGCCAGTCTCATTAATATTAGATGCACCATTAGTCTTAGATCAAGGGGATGATTTAAAAATGTGGAAACCAGAAAATTATGGAAAAAAATTTTATGGACCTTCAACTTTGAGAACAGGTTTAGAAAAGTCCAGAAATTTAATGACAGTAAGAATAGCCCAGAGTCTTGGTATACAGAAAATTATAGATTTTTCAAAGGCATTGAAAATTTATGATAACCCAGAGGAGCTTTTATCTATATCTTTGGGTTCTGCTGAAACTACATTATTAAACCTTACATCCGCATATTCAGCTTTTGTTAATGGAGGAAAACTTGTTGAGCCAATACTTATAGATAGAATTCAAGATAGTGAGGGAAATACTATTTTTAACAAAGAAAAAAGAAAATGTGTTAATTGTAATCAAATTTCATATTTAACTGATGATTATCCAGAGATAGAAAATAATAATAAGCAAATCTTTTCACCAGAAACAGCTTTTCAAATGACTTCAATATTAGAAGGAGTTGTTCAAAGAGGAACTGCTAAAAAATTAAAAGACCTAAATTTAAATATTGCTGGCAAAACTGGTACAACAAATAAAAATACTGATACTTGGTTTATAGGTTTTACCTCAAATTTGTTAGTAGGTGTTTATGTTGGTTCTGATAACCCAACCCCTTTAGGAAAATATGAAACAGGATCTAAAACTGCTCTGCCAATATTTAAGAGTTTTATCAGCGATTCTGTTAACAAATATGATGCAAGACCCTTTAAAGCTGCTAAAGGAACAGTTATGATGGTTGTAGATCCTATGACTGGAAAAAAAGCAAAATTTAATTCAAAAAATACTATTATTGAGGTATTTAAAAAAGAAAATATAGCTGATGGTAAAGTTCTTTATACAAATTCAGATAGATTAGATTCAAATAATATATTAAAGTTTTATTAATGGATAATAATTATCAAAATTTAAAAGACGAAGTAGTAAAGATAAATCAAAAAATACTGGAGTATCTTTGAAAAAAAAAATATCCATTCAAAACTCCAGTCTTTAAATTCACAAATGTTAAGTGCCGATTTTTGGCAAGACAAAAATAATTCTCAAAGAGTAATTAAAGAAAAGAAATTTTATGAGGATTTAACTAATTCTTTTAATAATAATGTTGAAAAACTAAAAGATTTAGATGATTTGTATAAACTGGCTCTTGAAGAAGAGAATTTACAGGTTCAAAAAGAAGTTCTACAAAATATAAAAGACTTAAGAATTGAAATTAAAAAAAACGAAATAAAATGTTTTTTATCTAATGAAGCAGATCCTTTAAATTGTTACATAGAAATACATGCTGGTGCTGGAGGTACAGAAAGTCAAGATTGGGCTGATATGCTTAGAAGAATGTATTTAAAATGGTCTGATAAAAAAAATTTTAAATCAAGTTTGATTAGTGAACATAGAGGTGACGAGGCTGGGATAAAGTCCGCAACAATTAAAATAGACGGTGACTATGTTTTTGGATGGTTAAAAAAAGAGTCGGGAATACATAGATTGGTTAGGATATCTCCATTTGACTCTGGAGCAAGAAGACATACAAGTTTTGCAAGTGTTTGGATTTATCCAGTTGTAGATGAAAATATTAATATAGAAATTTTAGAAAAAGATTTAAGAATAGACACCTATCGTTCCAGTGGAGCAGGTGGCCAGCACGTTAACACTACTGATAGTGCAGTTAGAATAACTCACATTCCATCAAAAATTGTTGTTCAATGTCAAAATGAGAGATCTCAACATAAAAATAAAGAAACATGCATGAATATGTTGAAAGCAAGATTATATGATTATGAAATTAAAAAAAGAGAGGAAGAAAATCAAAATGTTGAAAGTTCTAAATCTGAAATAGGGTGGGGCCATCAAATTAGATCATATGTTCTTCAACCTTACAGACTTGTAAAAGATAATAGAACTAATTTTGAAAGTACTAGTCCTGATAAAGTACTAGATGGGAATATCGATGAATTTTTGGAACAATCGCTTTATAAATTAAATGAAAAATAATATTTTAAAATATTTTATACTTCTTCTGTCATTGTTAGTTATTTTGACAGTTTATCTTAGTACTGTAGGTATAGAGACAGATAAATTTAATGACCAAATTAAAAAAAGAATTTTATTAGTAAATAAAAACATAGATATAGATTTAAAAAAAATTAAATTAACTCTAGATCCTTTTAAACTAAAAATTTATGCAAAAACAGTTGGTACCACAGTATATTTTTCAAAAAGACCTTTATCATTAGCAAGCATAAAAACTCAAGTTTCGATCAGTTCTTTAATTAATAATAAGATTTCATCGTCAAATATAGAAGTAACAACTAAGTCTATATTATTAAATGATTTAATTAAATTTATTCGTACAGCAACCAAAAAACCTGAGTTATTTATATTAGAAAAAATTGTAAAAAAAG
>CACJTS010000041.1 GCA_902596355.1 uncultured Pelagibacteraceae bacterium
AATTTTAGAATTGGAGCAGTTTGGAAAATCTTTATTTATAGATGGTGAAATACAAGTTGCTACAACTGATGAACATTTATATAGCTCTACTTTTGTTGGCTCTGGTCTTAATTTAAATAAAGATAATGAAAGAGCCGCAATTATTGGCGGTGGAGATGGTGGAGTAGCTAGAGAATGTATTTCCAAAAATTTTAACTTTATAGATTGGTATGAACTGGATCCTGAAGTAGTTGATGTTTGTAATAAGCATCTTGGAGATATTGGAAAAAAAGCAACAGAAAAAAATTCTGTTAAATGTGTATGGGGTGATGCATTTGAAAGTATTAAATCAGTAAGTGACGATACTTATGATCATATTTTTGTTGATCTAAATGATGATCAATTTTGTATAGATTTAGCCGCAAAAAATATGGATTCATTAGTCAGAATATTAAAACCAAAAGGAGTTATTACAGCTCAAGTGGGTAGTCAGGATAAAAAACCACAACAGGTTGAAAATTGGCTAAATGTTTTCAACCAAAATTTTGGAAATGCAAAATTAGCAAGAGTTTATATACCTAGTTTTGATTGCTCTTGGAATTTTTCTTCATCAATAAATCACTAATTTTTCTTTTTTCTTATTTAAATTTGTGAAATAATTCTTCTCAATTAAAGGAGAAAATAATGAATATATTTAAAAAATCTATTTTAACAGTTCTAGCTTCTTTATTTATCATTGGAAATGTTTCTGCTGAAAAAATAAAAATTGGAACTGAAGGCGCTTACCCTCCATGGAATTCAAAAGATGCTTCAGGTAATCTTATCGGTTTTGAGGTCGAGCTTGCTCAAGAACTTTGCACAATTATGAAATATGAGTGCACAATTGTAGAACAAGACTGGGATGGTATGATACCAGCTCTAGTAATGAGAAAGTTTGATGCAATAATGGCTGGAATGTCAATTACTGCTGAAAGACAAAAAACAATTACTTTTTCGCAAGGTTACGCTGATGAAGTAGCTTCTCTTGCAGTAATGAAAGGTTCAAGCTTAGAGGGTATGGATACACCAGAAGGTATTAATTTATCATTAGGTGGCTCTGATGTTAAGAAAGCTCTTAAAACATTAACAGGAGCACTTGCTGGTAAAACTGTTTGTACTCAGACAGGTACAATTCACCAAAACTTTTTAGAGTCAGGTGATGTAGGAAGTGTAAATGTTAGAACGTACAAAACCCAAGATGAAGTAAACCTGGATTTAACATCTGGAAGATGTGATGTTGCTTTAGCTGCAGCAGTAGCATTTACAGATTATGCGGACAAATCAGGTAAACCAGTTGTATTAGTTGGACCAACTTTTTCAGGTGGTGCATTTGGTAACGGTGTAGGTGTTGGTATCAGACAGGCTAGCGATAGCGCAATTGGAAAAAGAGATGCCAAAATCTTAAAAGACTTTAATAAAGCAATTAACAAAGCTAGAAAACAAGGGATTATTAGCAAACTTGCTATTAAGCACTTTGGTTTTGACGCTTCTATGTAATTCATTTCAGATCTGGCGACTATAATATATAGTCGCCAATCTATATGGAACTTCTCGCATTTGGTAAAACAGGTTGGGGTGACGAGTTATTTTATGCAACCTTAATGACAATTGCTGTATCGATTACAGCTATGTTAGTTGGTTTCCTTTTTGCATTAATTTTTACTCCTTTAAAAATTTCAAAATATAAAACTTTAAATTTAGTTGGTAATTTTTACACTACAGTTATTCGTGGAGTACCGGAATTGTTAGTAATTTATCTTTTCTTCTTTGGAGGTAGTGGGGCCATTATGTATGTAGCCTCAATTTTTGGTTATTATGAATACATAGAAATTAACGCCTTTATTACTGGCTCAATGGCTATTGGTATTATTTCTGGAGCTTATTCAACAGAAGTATTTCGTGGAGCAATTCAATCAATAGACAAAGGTCAGTTTGAAGCTGCAAAAGTACTTGGAATAAATAAGTTTGCGCAATTTTATAAAATAATACTACCCCAGATGTTAAGACTTGCTATTCCAAATCTAAGTAATGTTTGGCAAATAACATTAAAAGACACATCTCTTATTTCAGTAACAGGATTGGTTGAAATAATGAGACAGTCTTATATTGCTGCAGGATCTACTAGAGATCCATTATTCTTCTATTCATTTGCAGCAGTTTTATATCTGTTACTTACATACGTGAGCATGAAATTAATTAACAAGTTAGAAGTTAGGTATAGCAGGGGGTATTAATGGATTTTGATTTAATGATCACTAGTTTCCCTAAACTTTTAGGAGCAACAGTAGTTACTTTAAAATTATTATCTGCATCACTATTTTTTGGATTATTCCTAGGTCTTTTCTTTGCAATTTTAAGATTAAATAAAAATATATTTATTAACAAATTTGCTTATGGCTATTCATATATATTTAGAGGAACACCTTTATTGGTTCAAATTTTCATTATTTATTTTGGATTAGGACAGATCGAATATTTAAGAACAACATTTTTATGGGTAATTTTAAAAGAACCTTATTGGTGCGCAATAATAGCTTTTACCTTGAATACTGGTGCGTATACCTCTGAAATTTTAAGATCAGCATTTCAAACAATAAAACCAGGAATTATAGAAGCTGGAAAAAGCTTAGGTATATCAAATAAAATAATCTTT
>CACJTS010000042.1 GCA_902596355.1 uncultured Pelagibacteraceae bacterium
CTATTTAGTTTTTTTATTTTATTTTTGTTTAGTTTTAAATTCAAACTCAAAAAGTAATTTAGAGGGAACTTTTACTAATATAAAAATTTTGGACAAAATAAGTTCAAAAAATTCTTTACTAAAATTAGAAAATGGAAAATTAAAAAAATTTAAAGATCTAGAAATAAAAAGTATTAAATGTAAAAATTCTGAATTTGATGATAATCCAGAGATAACAGCCTATATTCAAGTTAGAGACTTGACAAATAAAAATAACGATGAAGTTTTCGTCTTTAATGGTTGGATGTTTTCTTCTAGTCCTTCAATCAAACCTTTTGATCACCCTGTCTATGATGTGTGGTTGGTAGGCTGTTATTAAACAATTGAATCTTTATCTAACCAACTTACATTAAAATCTGAATTGATAAATTTTTTATGATTTAATAATTTTTTGTGTAGCGGAATAGTCGTAGTAATACCTTCAATTACAAATTCATCTAAAGATCTATTCATTCTTTGAATGGCCTCGGTTCTATTTCTACCATGACAGATTAATTTACATACCATGCTGTCATAATAAGGTGTTACTTTATATCCTTGGAATATTGCGCCATCTACTCTTGTCCTAAATCCTGATGGCTGGTGACACATTGTTATAACTCCAGGAGAAGGCTGAAAGTTTTTACTTGCATCTTCAGCATTTATTCTACATTCAATAGCATGCCCTCTAGGATTTATGTCACTTTGTTTCAAAGCTGTTTCTCCTGAAAAAGCAATCCAAATTTGCTCTTTTATAATATCAATTCCTGTAACCATTTCTGTTACAGGATGTTCAACCTGAACTCTTGTATTCATTTCAAGAAAATAAAACTTCCCATCTTCATAAATAAACTCAACAGTTCCAGCTCCTCTATAACCTATTTCAGCAACCATTTTTACTGTTCTTTCAAATAAGTCTTTTCTTATTTCATCATTTAAAACAGGACTAGGTGTTTCCTCTATTAATTTTTGATGCCTTCTTTGCACTGAACAATCTCTTTCATGAAGGTGTACGGCTCTATTTTTGCCAGCTAATATTTGAACCTCTATATGTCTAGGATTTTGGAAAAATTTTTCTATATAAACTTCATCGTTACCAAAGTATTTTTGTGCTTCAGATTTAGCGGTTGAAAATAATGTTTCAAATTCTTCTTCCTTATAAACTATTTTCATACCTTTGCCTCCTCCTCCACCTGAGGCTTTAATTAAGACAGGAAAACCAATTTTTTTACAAAGTTCTTTTGCTTCAGAAATATTTTTTACACCGCCCTCAGACCCTTCAATAACAGGTAATCCATTTTTTTTAGCTATTTTTTTCGCTTGGATTTTATCACCCATCATTTCAATATGTTTTGATGAGGCTCCTATAAAATTAATTTTATTCTCTTCTAAAATTCTTGCGAAATTTGCATTTTCTGAGAGAAACCCATAGCCAGGATGTACTGCATCTGCATTTGTAAGTTCGATAGCTGACATTAAAGCAGGAATATTTAAATAACTATTAGCCGGTTGATGAGAGCCAATACAAACACTTTCATCAGCCATTCTTACATGCATACTTTCTCTATCTACATCTGAGTGCACAGCTACAGAGGGTATTCCCCATTCTTTACAAGCTCTAATAATTCTAACTGCAATTTCCCCACGGTTTGCAATTAAAATTTTTTTAAACATCTATTATTCTAGGATGATAATAGTTTGGCCAAATTCAACAGGTTGACCGTCTTTAACACAGATTTCTTTAACTATACCGTCAGCAGTAGACGGTACATGATTCATTGTTTTCATTGCTTCAACAATCATTATGGTGTCACCTTTTTTTACTTTTTTACCTATCTCAACAAACTTTTTTGCTCCGGGCTCTGGAGCATGATACGCTGTTCCGATTATAGGTGAGGTTATCTCATTACCAGATTTAACATTTTGAACTGGATTAGAAGTTGCATTTATTGCGTCAGTAGATGGCGAAACTATTTGTGGCTGATTACTTACTGAAATATTATTTTTTGAAACCTTAATTTTTGTATCTTTTTCTGTTATCTCTATCTCAGTAAGATTAAATTCTTTTAAATAATCACTTAATTCTTGAATTATTTTTTTATCTATTTTCATTTTGCAAAGATTTTTGTAATGAAATTATGGCCAAAATATATCCTTCTGCACCTAATCCAAAGATTCCACCAGTTACGACACCACTTATAAGTGATTTGTGTCGAAATTCCTCTCTTTTATAAATATTTGATATATGAAGCTCAATAATTGGTTTTTTAAATAGATCTAGAGCATCCCTTATAGCAACAGATGTATGAGTGAATGCAGCAGCATTTATAATTATACCATCATATTTTTTTCTAGCATCTTGAATTATATTCACCAACTCTCCCTCAACATTGGATTGAGCAAATTCTACCTCAAGACCTATTTCTTGTCCTTTTTTCAAGCAATTATCTTTAAGTTGATTGAATGAAGTTGACCCATATTGTGATTGTTCTCTTTCACCTAATAGATTAAGATTTGGACCGTTAATAATAATTATTTTATTATTCATTCAGCACTTATATACGATGAAAAAAATAAAAAAAATAAAAATAAA
>CACJTS010000043.1 GCA_902596355.1 uncultured Pelagibacteraceae bacterium
CCATCTTGGAGACCAGATATTGTACAAGAAATTGATATAGTTGAAGAGCTTGTAAGAATTAGCGGCTATGAAAAAATAAAAATAGAAAATCCTATTAAAGAAAGATCAAAAAATACTTTAAATCAAACTCAAAAGTTATTTCATTTTCTTCAAAGGGCAGTAGCATCCAAAGGGTATTTGGAAGCAATTACTTGGTCTTTTACAGACTCTAAATATAATGATCATTTTAAAGAAGACGGTAAAGAAATAAAAATTGTAAATCCAATTAGCTCTGAGTTGGGAGTATTAAGAAATTCTATTTTTTCAAATTTAGTAATGTATATGAGCAAAAACTTAGATAGAGGGATAAAAGATTTATCAATATTTGAAATAGGGCCAATATTTTTTGGCTCACAACCTGGAGAACAGAATACAGTTGTTTGTGGTTTGTCCGCTGGAAAAAAATCTAGACTTTCATGGATTGAAAAAGAGAGGCATATTGATGTTTTTGACATTAAAAGAGATGTAATACAAACTTTAGTAGAAGCTGGTTATGTTTCTGAAAAACTTTATATTGATGATGAAAGCCCCAATTATTATCATCTATTATAAAAATTTATTTCTCTTTATTTATCTTAAGTACACCAATAAAAGCCTCTTGAGGAATTTCAACTCTACCAAATTGTTTTGATCTAACTTTACCTTTTTTTTGTTTTTCTAAAAGTTTTCTTTTTCTATCAGTTGCTCCACCACCATGAATTTTTGTTAAAACATCTTTTTTAAATCCTTTAATTGTTTCCCGGGCTATAATTTTTCCCCCAATAGCTGCTTGCACAGGAATCATGAAATTGTGTCTTGGTATTAAATCTTTTAATTTCTCACAAACTTCTCTTCCTGTTTTTTGTGCAAAATCTTTGTGTATCATCATCGCTAAGGCATCTACGGATTCACTGTTAACTAAAATTCCAAGCTTAACTAGGTCTCCTTCTCTGTGTTCGATTATTTCATAATCAAAACTTGCATACCCACTAGTCATTGACTTTAGTCTATCATTAAAATCAAAAACAACCTCATTTAAAGGAAGTTCATAATTTACAACAGCTCTATTTCCTGAATAACTTAAATTAGTCTGAATTCCTCTTTTATCCTGACACATTTTAATAATTGAGCCTAAATATTGGTCAGGAGTAATAATTGTTGCTTTTATCCATGGCTCTTCAATATATTTTACTACAGTTGGATCTGGTAAACTTGATGGATTTTGAAGATCAATTATGTTTCCATTATTAAGGTGAACTTTATAAACAACACCAGGTGTAGTTGTTAATAAATTAACATCAAATTCTCTTTCTAGTCTTTCTGTCACTATTTCCAAATGAAGCAAACCTAAAAATCCACATCTAAAACCTAGTCCTAAAGCAGATGATGACTCAGGTTCAAACGAGAAACTTGCATCATTTAATTGTAATTTTGCTAAACCATCTTTCAATTTTTGAAACTCAGAACTATCTACTGGAAATAACCCGCAGAAAACTACTGGTTTACTAGGTTTAAATCCAGGTAAAGCTTCATCTAATGGTTTTGAAGCATCACAAATTGTATCTCCTACTTTTGTTTCTGACAGAACTTTAATTCCTGTTGTAATAAATCCAATTTCACCTGTTTTTAATTCATTTATATCCACTGGTTTTGGAGTAAAAACTCCAACTTTTTCAACAATATATTCTTGATTAGTAGACATCATTTTAATTTTCATATGTTTTGAAAGTTTGCCATCTATCACTCTCACTAAAATTACTACACCTAGATATGTATCATACCAGCTATCAACCAATAAACATTTTAGATCTGCTGAGCTTTCCCCTTTTGGTGCAGGTAATGTTGTGATTATTTGTTCTAAAATATCATCTATTCCTTCCCCAGTTTTACCTGAACATGGAATTGCGTTTTCAGTATCAATTCCTATAACTTCTTCTATTTGTTTTTTTGTTCTATCTAAATCTGATGCAGGTAAATCAACCTTATTTAAAACTGGCACTATCTCATGGTTGGTGTCTAAAGCTTGATAAACGTTCGCTAAAGTTTGAGCTTCAACACCTTGAGTACTATCTACGATTAAAATTGAACCCTCACATGCATATAAAGATCTACTAACTTCATAACTAAAATCAACATGACCTGGGGTATCAATAATATTTAAAATATAATTTTTTCCGTTTTTAGCTTTGTAATTTAATTTTACTGTTTGAGCTTTAATTGTAATTCCTCTTTCACGTTCAATATCCATAGAGTCTAAAACTTGAGCTTTCATCTCTCTTTCAGTTAATCCACCACAGCTATGAATAATTCTATCAGCTATAGTAGATTTTCCATGATCAATATGCGCAATAATTGCAAAATTTCTTATATTATCAATAGTACTCATTA
>CACJTS010000044.1 GCA_902596355.1 uncultured Pelagibacteraceae bacterium
TTCAGAGAGACCATCCAAAAATATCGTTTATCCTATAGCAACTCCAATATTATTTAATATATCCTTACACATTTCTGATGAAGTTTTATATTTGTTATTTAAAAATTCTGGCATTAAATAAAATCCTCCATGAGGTTCATTAATCAATATCTTGTTTGATTTTAAATTTGAAAAAACATATTTACCAACTGCACTTAAAATATTTACTGATTTTGTAATATAATTTGAATGATCATTTTCGTAAGCTTTGATTGCTGCATACTGGATAGGCGCGCTCACAGCAGAAAAAGTTTCACTTGCTAATACATTGATCATATTTTTTATGTTATTCAGTTCATCTGGAATTATAAAATAACCAAGTCTCCATCCTCCAGCACCACACCATTTACTAAGTCCTGTACTAATAATAGTTTTTTCAGGACAATAGCTTGAAATAGATTTAAAATTTTTTGAAAATGTTAATTCTGAGTATATTTCATCTGATAAAATTATAAGATTATACTTTTTGGCAATTTCTGAAATTTCTTCTAGTTTGTCACAAACCTGCCCAGAGGGATTATTCGGTGAATTTAAAAATAATAAATAATTTTTATTTTTATCTTTTGAAATAACTTTCTCAATTTGTTCACCAGAGGGAAACCAGTTGTTTTCTCTTTCTGTTTGAAGAATTTGAATTTTATTTCTTCCTAAAATAGCTTGCGGTGCATATGAAACCCAACTAGGTGCTGGCAGTATAATTTCACCATCAAAAATTATATGTAACAAAAACATTAATTCTTTAGATCCGGGTCCAATTATTACATTGTTAGCTTTGTAGTTATAATTTTTCTTTTTTGATGAATATTTAGCAACAGCTTCCCTTAATTCATCAAGACCCTGCATAGGTAAATATTTATTTTGATAAGCATTATTTTTTAATTCTTCGACTACATCTTCAGGTACTTTAAATGGGGATTGCCCAAAACCAAATTTGAAAATTTTCTTACCTTGATCTTCTAATTTTTTTGAAGTTTCATTAATTAAAAGAGTAGAAGATGGCTTTAAATTTTTAACTAATTTTTTTAACATTTAATAATTTTATTATTATAGGATTAAACTTATTTATGATAATCTCACTAAGTTTAAAAAGAAAATGAGAACTTTTTACCCTCCGATTCGGTCATGTTTTAGTCTATTTTTGTTCTTTAGCAGTAACAATATCTGGTAGGTAAAAAAAAAGAAGCACAAAAGATGGAAATGACTAAAAATAAAATTACAGCTGTTCTCGGTCCTACAAATACAGGCAAAACCCATCTTGCTATCGAAACTATGCTTTCTTTTGAGAGTGGTATGATTGGATTTCCACTTAGATTACTTGCAAGAGAAGTATATGACAAAGTAATCAAGAAATTAAGTTTAGATAAAGTTGCACTTATAACTGGAGAAGAAAAAATAATCCCATCTAACGCAAAATATTTTTTGTGCACAGTGGAGTCTATGCCAATTGACAAACATCTTGAGTTTGTTGGTGTGGATGAAATTCAAATGTGCTCTGATCATGAAAGAGGTCATATTTTTACTGATAGACTTTTAAATATGAGGGGAGAAAAACTTACAATGCTAATGGGTTCAAGTACTATTAAAAATATTATTACAAAATTAGATGGAGATATTGAATTTATAAATAGAGAAAGACTATCTAAACTTACCTACGCTGGTCATAAAAAAATATCGAGAATTGACAGAAAAACAGCAATCATTGCGTTTTCAGCAGAGGAAGTTTACGCCATTGCTGAGTTAATAAGAAGACAAAAGGGTGGTGCCGCTATTGTAATGGGATCACTAAGTCCAAAAACAAGAAATGCTCAAGTTGAATTATATCAATCTGGGGATGTCGATTTTTTAGTTGCAACAGATGCAATTGGGATGGGAATAAACATGGATTTAGATTTTGTTTATTTTTCAAATGTTAAGAAATTTGATGGAAAAAAATTAAGAAGATTAAATCTATCTGAAATAGGTCAAATAGCCGGTAGAGCAGGCAGGTACCTTAACGATGGAGGTTTCGGTATTACTGGTGATTGTAAAGAAATATCTCCAGAAGAGGTGGAATTATTAGAAAATCATAAATTTGAAGAAATTAGAACTTTGTTTTGGAGAAATTCAAATCTTAATTTCAATAACCCAATAAGTTTAATTAAAAGTTTAGAAGAGAAACCTCAGGTGGAATGGCTAAGAAAAATTCACGAATGTGAGGATGAAAAAGCACTTAAATATTTTTTAAAAGATCAAAAAATTTTAGATAGAGGATTTGATAAGAAAACTTTAATGCTCTTATGGGAATGTTGCCAAATACCTGATTTTGTTAAAAAAACTTACGGAAATCATTTTGAGGTTATTGGAAATG
>CACJTS010000045.1 GCA_902596355.1 uncultured Pelagibacteraceae bacterium
ACCAACACTTATATTTACAGTTTCTTCTGCTAAATTGTTTACAACTTCATCAACAGCTTTTTGTTCCTCTTTAAGTTTATTTTTTGCACTTTCTAACTCTTCATTAGATAACTTTTCTGTTTCAAAATACTTCGAGTCTGTCTCAATTAATTCAGTTTTTTCTTCCTTCAATCTTTTTTCATTTGAGTTGGCGTCTATAATTATTCCTTTTTCTCTCGTGATATCATCATCGAGTGTTTGAATTGATTTTTTTATGCTTTCTATCTCATCTTGAGTTCTTGTGTTTTCCTTATCTAAACTTTGAAGTTCTATATTAAGTCTTTGAATACGAGATAAGTTTTCTATATTTTTCTCTCTCAATGGATTTACTTTATCTGTAAAAGTTTTAATTGAATTTTCTAATTCAGATATTTTGTTGTTAAATCCTTCTACTTCACCTTCTGCTTCTGAATTGATTTCATTTTCTATTCTAATTTCCTTATCTATTTCCAATAATTTCAAATAATACAATCCAGCTTCAATTTTTTTAATTTGATCTGAAATTAGTTTGTATTTTGTTGCCTCTTCAGCTTGTTTTTGAAGATTTGCTAATTGTTTTTCTTGCTGTCTTCTTAATTCATCTGCTCTTTTTAAATTATTCTCAGCCGCACCTAATCTTAATTCAGCCTCATGTCTTCTAACGTGCAAACCAGATATTCCTGCAGCTTCTTCTAAGATAGCTCTTCTATCTGTTGGTTTTGCGGTTACTAATGCACCTATTCTTCCCTGGCTAATCATAGATGGAGAGTGTGCACCAGTTGAAAGATCTGCAAAAAACATTTGAGCATCTCTCGCTCTTACTTCTTTATCATTTATGTAAAATTTAGATCCTTTATCTTTTTCTATTTTTCTTCTAACTTGTATTTGTTCTAATTCACGATATTGAATAGGACCTTCTTTATCATTATTTTCAACTTCAATTGAAACTTCAGCAATATTTTTTGATGCTTTATTAGATGTCCCTGAAAAAATTACATCCTCCATACCGGATCCACGCATACTCTTTGCAGAGGTCTCTCCCATTACCCATCTTAAAGACTCTACAATGTTAGATTTTCCACAGCCGTTTGGACCCACTATACCAGTGAGACCGTCTTCAATTAAGAAGTTGGTTTTTTCGGCAAAAGATTTAAACCCATTTAATTGGATTTTTTTAAACTCCATGCATTAACTTATATCAGTTTTTCTAATGCTTTTTTCAAATTTTTATAAGTAAGAGCTTTTTCAAATTTTTTGTTATTGATAATTATCGTAGGAGTTGAGGTCACTTTGAAGTTTTTAGTACCATCGATTCGATCATTTAAAACAAAATCCTCAATTTCTTTATTGTTTATACAAGAATCAAAATCGACACTAAAACCTTCATTTTTCAAAAATTTTTGGAGATTTTTATTTGCTTCCTGTATCGAACTTCCTTTAACCCATTTCTGTTGATTTGCATATAAGCTTTCCAAAATATCAGAGTTTCCGTCATTTTTACATTGAGCAATTTTTGATGCATTAAAGGCTGCAATATCCAATGGAAAATGTCTAAATTCAATCTTAGCGATTCCAGTATCAAGAAAATCTTTTTTAAGTTCAGGGAAAACATTTTTGTGAAAATTAGCACAATGACTACAAGTTAAAGACTCAAAAGCTATAATAGTTATTTTTGCATCTATGTTACCAACAGTTATCCTTTTAACTTCCTCAGCTTGTACATTTAAGACTGTAGTAAAAAATATTAATAATAAGAAAATAATTTTTTTCATTTCTCTCTAAAAACCCTGGTTAATTCTGTTAATGATTTTTTAATTTTTTCGTTTTTAACATTTCTAATTTTATCTTGATATTTACTAATTGCCACATTTTTAACTTTTGTATCACTAGAGCCTGTTATCTCATTTTCATCATCAAAACTTATAAATTTAAGCTTTTCAACAACAGAATAGCCAAAAAAATTATTCATTTTATCTAAAATATCTTTTTTCGAATATTCTACGTCAACTTCATGTCCTCGCTTGACCATAACCACCAAGGTGCTGACACCAAATTTATTTGAGTTTTTAAATGTTTTTGGATAGCAAATTTTAAATAATTCACTTCCAACTAAATATTTCCAATTGCTGAGTGTTTCTGAATATACATGGCCTTTTTTATTTAATATTTTTTTGACATTTTTTGGCAAAGTGT
>CACJTS010000046.1 GCA_902596355.1 uncultured Pelagibacteraceae bacterium
TCAATATAGCTTATGTTTGGAGATGCAACTTGTTTAGCAAACTTCTTTAAAGGTCTTATTCCGCTAAATGGTTTTATGAGACTCAATTTTTAGATTAAGCAATTTTTGGAAGTTCCTCTAATGCCTTGTCTACACTAGCCTGATCAAATTTATCTTCTGCTAAATTTCCTTCAAAGAAATCTCCATAAGCTTTCATATCAAAATGACCATGTCCACAAAGATTAAATAGAATTGATTTAGCCTCACCATTTTTTTTACACTCTAATGCCGCATCTACTGCACCTTTAACAGCATGAGTTGCTTCAGGTGCAGGAACTATTCCTTCAGTTCTTGCAAAATTAACTCCTGCTTCAAAGCACTCTTTTTGACCATATGATTTTGCTTCTATTGCACCAATTTCTTTAAGGTGACTGACCATTGGTGCCATAGCATGATATCTTAATCCTCCAGAGTGAGTTGCCGGTGGAATAAATTGAGATCCCAATGTGTGTGTTTTCATCAATGGTGTTAGTCTTCCAGTATCACCAAAATCATAAACAAATTTACCTTTTGTAAGTGAAGGACAAGATTTTGGTTCACATGCAATAACTCTAGTATTTTTTCCTTCTCTAAAATTTTTACCTATGAAAGGAAAAACTAATCCTGAAAAATTACTTCCACCACCAGTACATCCAACTAGTATATCTGGGTAATCATCAGCCATCTCCATTTGAAGTAAAGCTTCATTACCAACTATTGTTTGATGCATAAGGACATGATTTAAAACACTTCCAAGTGCATATTTAGTATCAGGGTTTTTTGCTGCCATCTCAACAGCTTCTGAAATAGCTATTCCCAAGCTACCAGTATTATTTGGATCTTTTGCTAAAATAGCTTTTCCACTATCAGTTTCATCTGATGGACTTGCAACACATCTTGCTCCATATGTTTGCATTACTAATTTTCTATATGGTTTTTGTTCAAAACTAACTTTAACCATGTAAACATCTAACTCTATTCCAAAAAGTTTACATGCAAAAGCAAGCGAAGTTCCCCATTGTCCAGCACCAGTCTCAGTAGTTATCTTTTTTGTACCTTCTTCTTTATTATAAAATGCTTGTGCAACAGCTGTATTTGGTTTGTGACTGCCTGAAGGACTCACACCTTCATACTTGTAATAAATTTTTGCAGGTGTATCTAAAAATTTTTCTAATTTTCTTGCCCTATAAAGCGGAGAAGGCCTCCATTGTTTATAAATATCTCTTACTGGCTCAGGAATTTCTATCTCTCTTTCTTGAGAAACTTCTTGCCCGATTAAAGCCATTGGAAATAATGGAGCCAGATCATCCGGCCCGATTGGTTTCAAAGTTCCTGGGTGTAAAACTGGGTCTAGAGGTTTTGGAAGATCCGCAGCAATATTATACCAAGTCTTTGGCATTTTGCTCTCTTCTAGGAAATATTTTATAGTATCAGTCATTTATAATTATATGTAGTCTGATCTTAAATTAAGTTAAAAGCAAGCGATTTTTAATGAGCAAAATAAAGGCTGAAATTATCAAATTTTCAAAAATGCTTAATAGCAAGAATTTGTCTGCTTTAAGATCTGGCAACATATCAGCAAGATATAAGGATGGCTTTCTAATTACTCCATCAGGCAAGAAGTATTCTTCTCTTAAAAATAAAGATATAGTTTTTGTTTCTCTAGATGGAAAATTTGATAAAAAAAAAGGAATACCATCCTCAGAATGGAAATTTCATCAAGATATTTACAAGAATAAAATAGACGCCAAAGCTATTGTTCATGCACATTCTACATGCGCTACAGCAGTATCAACTCACAAAAAAGGAATTCCATCATTTCATTATATGGTTGCAATGGCAGGAGGCCATGACATTAAATGTGCAAAATATGCAACTTTTGGAACTAGAGATCTATCAAAAAATATTTTGAAAGCATTAAAAGGTAGAAAAGCTTGTTTGATTGCAAATCACGGTCAGATTGCATTTGAAAAAAATTTATCCAAAGCTTTTGAGTTAGCTGAAGAGGTTGAAAATATATCGCTTCAGTATATAACCAGCTTAAAGTTGGGTAAGCCTAAGATTCTCTCAATTAGAGAAATGAAAAAAGTTTTATCCAAAGCAAAAAATTATAAAAGAGGATAATTAATGACTAAAGTAGGGGAGCATATAACTCTAGACATTATTGGCACTACAAAAGA
>CACJTS010000047.1 GCA_902596355.1 uncultured Pelagibacteraceae bacterium
AATGGGTCCAATCATTAATGGAGGTGTAGCGTTTGCAACAGTCCTAATACTAATGGTCTTAAATATTCCAATAGGAATTGCAATGTTGCTTGTGGGGTTCACTGGGTTTGCATTAATATCAGGTTTTGATCCTGCTATTTTTGTTTTAGGTACCGCACCATTTGATGCGGTATCAAAATATACCTTATCAGTACTTCCACTTTTTGTTTTAATGGGAAACCTTGCTAATAGTGCAAATTTATCTAGAAATTTATATGACGCTGCTTATGCAGTTGTTGGTCACTATAAAGGTGGATTAGCAATGTCAACTGTTGGAGCTTGTGCGGGTTTTGGAATGATTTGTGGATCTTCTATTGCAACCGCAGCTACTATGTCACAAATGGCAGGACCAGAAATGAAAAGGCATGGTTATAGTGATGCATTAATAAGTGGCTCAATTGCATCTGGAGGAACTCTTGGAATTATAATTCCACCAAGTGTTATTTTAGTAATTTATGCATATTTAACAGAGCAATCAGTTCAAGAACTTTTCTTTGCAGCATTAATTCCAGGACTTATAGCTGTAATTTTATACATGATAGCAATAAGGGTTTATCTCATAGTCTATCCATCACAAGGAGGTTATGGAAAAAAGATGCCTCTTAAAGAGAGAATTTCTGCAATTTCAAAGGTGTTTCCAATATTTTTAATCTTTGTAATTATAATGGGTGGTCTTTATTTAGGCTTCTTTACCGCTACAGAAAGTGCTGCTGTCGGAGTAATTTTGGTTTTAATTTTTATTTTTGCACGAGGGCAACTCACATTAAAATTATTGAAAGATGCATTATGGACAACAATTAAAACTGTTGGTTCTTTATATTTAATTGTAATTGGAGCAAGTATATTCAATTACTTAATTACTGTTACACAACTTCCTTTTGCAGTTGTTGATTTTATAAATTATTTAGAGCTAACACCATTAGGAATTATTTTAGTCATATGTGTAATCTATCTAGTACTTGGAACTGTAATGGACTCTTTAGCAATGTTATTTTTAACAATTCCAGTTTTTTTTCCAGTTATAGTTGATGCAGGTATAGATCCTGTATGGTTTGGAATATTCGCTGTGATAGTAGTTGAGTTTGGGTTGGTCTCTCCACCTGTAGGAATGAATTTATTTGTAATTAAAGGTGTAATGCAAAATACACCTCTTCAAACTATTTGGTTTGGAACAATCCCTTTTTTACTAACTGATGTAATTAGAGTTGCACTTATTATTGCTTTTCCAGCTATTTGTTTGTATTTACCAAGTTTAATGGCGTCTTCATGATTACCAAACACCAATCATAATACCATCATCTTTGGTATAGTCTCTCTCTTTAGTGCAACTCTATTTTTTCTATCTATAATTTTTTTTAAAAGTAATTCTTTCATTTCTTCTCTAATCTTTGAATATTTTTCAGATTTTCCTAAATCATTAAATTCGTCTGGATCATTTTTTAAATCAAATAACTGTGGTTCAAATCCTTTGTAATAAATATACTTCCAATCATTATTCCTTATCATAAAAGCTCTTGCATCTGAGGCTCCTATGTTCAGAATTTTTCTAGCTTCATTAAATGCATAATCAATTTCACTAAATACAAATTCTTTCCAATCTTTTGTTTCCTCTCCCTTCAATAATGGAATTAAAGAATTTCCCTCTAATCTATGTTTGCTCGCTGGACTTTCTACTGCATCCAAAAAAGTTGGCAGTAAATCGATGGCTTCAATAAATCTTTCTTCTTTTGTGCCTCGAGTTTTATTCGCATAATCACTTGGATCATAAATAATCATTGGAACTCTAACTGATTGTTCATGAAATAATTCTTTTTCTCCTAACCAGTGATCCCCTTGGTAGTCTCCGTGATCTGAAGTAAATACAATCATCGTATCATACATATTACCTGAGCTTTCTAAAAATTTAAATAACCTTCCTAAATTATCATCAATTTGTTTTATTAAACCCATGTATCCAGCAAGAACTGTATTTCTTACTTCGTCTTTTGAAAAAGTTTTGGAAATACTATTTTCCATAAATGCTTTATAGACTGGGTGATCATTATTTCGTTCAGCATCATTTCTATGAACTGGATAAAATTCATTAGCAGAATACATATTGTGATAAGGGGCTGGAGCCATATAAGGCCAATGTGGTTTGATATAAGATAAATGTAAA
>CACJTS010000048.1 GCA_902596355.1 uncultured Pelagibacteraceae bacterium
CTAAAACCACACTGTGGTAAAATTAAAATTAAAAATAAAATAAATAATTTATTTGTCATTAGATTATTATATTCATTAATTTGTCTTTAATATAAATTTTTCTTTTTAACTCGTTACCTATGAAATATTTATTTATAGATTTATCTTTATTAACAATATCGAATAATGCTTGTTCTGTAACTCCAGGTTTTGCAACAATTAATCCTCTTTTTTTACCGTTTATTTGAATAACTATATTTACGTTTTCCTCTTTTAAAATTGATTCATCAAAATTAGGCCATTCAAATATACTTTTGTTTAAAAGCTTTAAACATTCACTTGAAAAATGAGGTATAATTGGCATCATTGCAATTAAAATTTTTTCATAATTTTCAATCAAGGTATCTTTTTTGTAATTTTTATTTAAATTTTTAGTAAAAAAGGAATAAATTTCATGTAAGTTTGCAATTATCTTGTTATAGCTAAAATCTTCTAAATTATTTGTTACATTTTTTAAAAATCTAATTGTATTTTTTTTTATTTGATCATCCGTATCAGTTTTATGATTTTTTTCTATTTGTTCTAATATTTTTAAATTTAAATTCCAAAATTTTTGAATGAATTTAAAAGATGATATTATTCCCTCATCTGACCACTGAACATCCTTTTCTGGTGGACTATCTGACAAAATAAATAGTCTTGCTGCGTCTGCCCCATAATTTTCAATTATATCCTCAGGATCAATTGTGTTTTTTTTTGATTTAGACATTGACTCTGATGGGCCAACTTTAATTATTTTAGACTTATCTTTTTTAAGGTATTTAACACCATTTATATTTTCTATCTCTTCAGGACTTATCCAATTATTATCTGGATCTTTATAGGTCTCGTGGCACACCATGCCTTGAGTGAATAAGCCCTCAAAAGGTTCATTTAAATTGAAATTTTCATTTTTATAGGAAAGTGCTTGCATGAAAAATCTTGAATATAATAAGTGTAAAATTGCATGTTCAACACCTCCAATATATTGATCAACAGGCATCCAATAATCGATATCTTCCATATTATAACCATAATCAGTTTCACTTGGAGAACAGAATCGTAAAAAATACCACGAAGAACAAACAAAAGTATCAAGTGTATCAGTTTCTCTTGTAAATTTTTTTCCGTTTATTTCTATTTCTTTCCAATTATTTTGTTTGTCTAAAGGATTTCCTTTAACATTTAAGTTTATATTTTGTGGAAGTTTAACTGGCAACATAGATTTTGGTATAGGCTTTGGCTTTCCATTATCATCGTATACTATTGGAATTGGACAACCCCAGTACCTTTGTCTTGAAACTCCCCAATCTTTTAGCCTAAAATTAATTTGTTTTTTTCCTAAATTTTTTTGTTCAATTATATTTATAGTTTTAATTATTGACTCATCCGGTACTTTAAATCCATTTAAAAATTCAGAATTTATTAAAATTCCAGGTCCTGAGTAAGCCTCAGTAGAGACTTCAAAATTTTCATTTTCATTATCTGGTTTTACAACTGTTTTGATTTCAAGATTATATTTCTTAGCAAAATCAAAATCTCTTTGATCATGAGCCGGGCAACCAAATACTGCACCAAACCCGTAATCCATTAGTACAAAATTTGCAAAGTAAACCGGTACTTTTTGGTTTGGATTTAAGGGGTTAATGGCCATTAAAGTAGTTTTAAAACCAATTTTTTCTCCAACAGCAATTGCTTCCTCTGTTGTCCCAGTTTTAGAGCATTCATTCTTAAAATTCAAAAAATCTTCATTATCTTTATAGAATTTTGAAATTTCATGGTCTATTGAAACTGCCAGAAAAGAAAAGCCAAATAAAGTATCTGGCCTTGTAGTAAAACATTTAATATTTTTGACAGGCAATTCTCCCTCAATTTCAAAATTTATTTCACAACCAAAAGATTTCCCAATCCAATTTTTTTGCATAGTCTTTACTTTGTTTGGCCAATTTTCTAATTTATCTAAACCATCTAATAGTTCTTGAGAAAATTTTGATATATCAAAAAACCATTGATTTAATTTTTTTCTTTCTACGGGTGCACCAGACCGCCATCCCTTACCATCAATTACTTGTTCATTAGCAAGCACTGTTTCATCCACAGGGTCCCAATTAACGTAATTTTCTTTTCTATAAACTAATTTTTTTTCATATAATTC
>CACJTS010000049.1 GCA_902596355.1 uncultured Pelagibacteraceae bacterium
GGAACCTCTAAAGCTGCAAAATGACCGCCTTTAGAGAATTTTTTCCATCTTTTAATATTAAAAATTCTGTTCACATAAGATTTTGGTGGCCATTCAAGCATTTCTTTTGGAAATTCTGCTATTGCAGTAGGAACGTTTATTTTTTTGAAATTTTTTGGAAAAGATCGACCACCTTCTTTTCTTCTTCCAAAATATATCCAAGCAGCAGTATTAAAACTATTAGTAATTATATAGATCATTATATTTGAAATTAATTCATCTTTTGAAAATGTTTTTTCTATTTTGCCTTTGTTAAGGTCAGACCAACCGTGAAATTTTTCTAAAATCCATGCTGCGGTTCCTACTGGACTGTCTATCATTGCATAAGATAAACTTTGTGGTTTTGTAGCTTGTTGCGTCCTGTATCCTTCCTGCATTATTTGATCAAAATTGAATTTTTTTTCCCATTTTTTTTCTTTATTATTTTTTGGCCCCTTTGGATGCCTGATTGGTAAGCAATTAATATGAATTCCTTTACAATTTTTTGCACTATCAAGACCAATCCATGCAGCAATAGTAGCTCCCCAATCTCCACCTTGTACAATATAATTTTTATAGCCTAAATTTTTGATCATAAATTTATTTAAAATTTTTCCAATCCTTCTTGGACCTAAAGCTTTTTTAATAGGTGTTGAAAAACCAAATCCTGGTAAAGAGGGCACAATGACATCAAAACCATCTTCAATTTTTCCACCAAATTGTTCAGGGTGAGCAAGCCTTGGAATGATATCAAAAAATTCAATTACACTACCAGGCCAACCGTGCAAAAGTAATAATGGTCTTGATTTAGTATTTTTACTTTTTTCAAAAATAAAATGCAGATTTATACCATCCACATTGGTCTTATAATTTTTAAAAGAATTAATTTTGTTTTCAAATTTCTTCCAATTATATTTTGAAACCCAATACTTAGATATTTTTTTTAGATAATCATAATTAGTTCCATACTCCCATCCATTTACATTTTGTATCATTTTCCATGGATAGGATCTTACTTTTTTATATATATTATTAAGTGTACTTTTAGGTACACTTATCTTGTAAGTTTTAATCATCAATTAATTATGACTTATCCAGATTGTTTTTGTTTGAAGAAATGAATTTAAAGCTTCAGTACCTTGATCTCTACTTAGTGAACCAGATTGTTTATATCCACCAAAAGGAGTTTTAATATCTCCTTCAGAAAAAGTATTCACCGACACCGTTCCACAAGGCAAACTTTTAGCTAAATGAAATGCTCTATTTATGTCTTGAGTAAACACACTAGCATGTAATCCATATTTAGAATTACTTGCAATTTTTAAAGCTTCTTCATCATTTTTAACCGTTAAAACACCAAGTACTGGTCCAAATATTTCTTCCTGAGCAATGGTCATATTTTCTTTTAATCCATCAAATAAAGTTGGTTTTGCATAAAAACCTTTTTGCTTATTATCTGAAACTCCTCCAGATAAAAGTTTTGCCCCTTCATCGATTCCTTTTTGGATATACCCATCAACAGTTTGTAAATGTCCTTTTGAAATCATAGATCCCATATTAGATTTTAGATCTAATGGATCTCCCACTTTTAATTTTTTAACTTTTTTAAAAATTTTATCTAAAAATTCATCTTTTACTTTTTTATGAACTATCTGTCTCATATTTGCTGAACAGTTCTGTCCACCGTTCCAAAATGCAGAATTCATAGCATTATCAATCAAATCGTCAGTGATTTTAGCATCCTCTAAAACTATAAATGGACTTTTTCCTCCCATCTCTAATGCAACAGGTTTTAAATTACTTTCACTTGCGTATTTTAAAAAATAACCACCTACTTCTGTTGAACCTGTAAACGAAACTGCATCAACATCTTTGTGTCGACCTAAAGCTTCACCAACATCACCATAACCTGGAAGTACATTTAAAACTCCATCTGGTATGCCAGCTTCTTTTCCAATTTGAGCAACTCTTATTGCAGTAAGTGG